>JAUNHB010000051.1 GCA_030524125.1 Eubacteriales bacterium
GGAGTTTGCAAGATTAAATTCCATAGAGGGGTGGAATTTAAATTTTCAACTGACGGCGGATCGGGATGGACTGTGACGTCTGAAAAACCGCTTGACAAATCAGCCGTCTCCCGTTATACTCTGAAAATAGTTTGAATATCAAAATAAATTGTGAGGCAGAGAATGAACGCAAGAATCATAGGGACCGGCTGGTGTCTGCCGGCATTCAGAGCGGATAATGATTATCTGGCCACGCTGGTGGATACGAGCGACGAATGGATCCGGGAGCGGACCGGGATCCGGGCCAGACATCTGGCGGGAGAGGAGACTACCGTGTCGATGGCGGCAGAGGCCGCGGAAAAAGCGCTGGCCCGGGCGGGACGGGAGGCTTCGGAGGTGGAGCTTTTGATCGTGGCCACCATCACGGGCGGTACGGACACGCCCAGCGCGGCGTGCCGGGTGCAGGCGCAGATCGGGGCGAAGAAAGCGGTGGCCTTCGACGTCAACGCGGCCTGCTCGGGATTTCTGTACGCGCTGCACATGGCGGACGCATTTATCAAGAGCGGCATGTACAAAAACGCGCTGCTGATCGGGGCGGAGAGCCTGTCCCGGATCGTGGACTGGACGGACCGGAGCACCTGCGTTCTGTTTGGGGACGGCGCGGGCGCGGCATATGTGGAGGCGTCCGAAAGCGGCGGCCTTCTGGCCCAGTCGGTGGGGAGCAGCGGAGACAAGTGGGAGGTGCTCTCGTGCAGGAGCCGGTCCGGCGCAAATCCAATCTCCGGGGCGCAGCCTGCGGGCTATCTGACCATGGACGGGCAGGAGGTGTTCAAATTTGCGGTGCGGACGGTGCCGCGCTGCATCGGGGAGGCGCTGGAGGGCGCGGGCGTCCGGGCGGACGAGGTGAAGCTCTTTTTGCTCCATCAGGCAAACCTGCGGATCCTGCAGGCGGTGGCGAAGCGTCTGGAGCAGCCGGAGGAGAAATTTCCGATGAATCTGGACGAGTGCGGCAACACGTCGGCGGCCAGCCTGCCCATCCTCATGGCGCAGCTGGACGAGGCGGGAACGCTGAAGCGGGGCGACCTGCTGGCGCTGTCCGGGTTCGGCGCGGGGCTTACGTGGGGAGCCTGCGTGCTGGAGTGGTAGTTCGTTACGATCCACAGCCCTCCGCCCCCATGCGCACTCGTCGCCGCTAGGCGGCTCCAGTCCCGCTCCTTCGGAGCTAAGACTGCTTATGTGGGCGGAGTTCCTGCTTCGCAGGCTCGATATAGAGCTGCAGCCAGTCTCTTACATGCAAGCATGACGAGTCTGTCCACAGCCCTATATCGGCTGTGAATCGTAACAATTGATACAAAAAACGGTACTTGACAAACGTGCGGGTTACGCATATACTTTGAATGTCAAAATAAATTTAAAAGAAAAACTTCCGCATGGCCTGCGGAGAATGAAGGAGAGAAAACGATGTTAGAGAAGATCAAAGAGATGGTAGCGGAGCAGCTGAATGTGGATGCGGCGGATATGACTGCGGAGACTTCCTTTAAGGAGGATCTGGGAGCGGATTCCCTCGATCTGTTCGAGCTGGTGATGGCGCTGGAGGAGGAGTATGGCATCGAGATCCCGTCCGAGGAGCTGGAGAAGCTGACGACGGTGGGAGCCGTCATGGATTACCTGAAGTCCAAAGGCGTGGAAGAGTAAACGAGGCGAAACCGATATGAAGACGAGAGTGACGGAACTTTTAGGAATCGAGAAGCCGATCCTGCAGGGCGGCATGGCGTGGGTGGCCGAGTCCCATCTGGCGGCGGCGGTATCCAACGCGGGCGGCTTCGGGATCATCGGGGCGGCCAACGCTCCGGCGGAGGTGGTGAGAAATTACATCCGCGAGGCAAGGGAGATGACCGATAAGCCTTTCGGCGTGAACATCATGCTCATGAGCCCCTACGCCGCCGACATCGCGCAGGTGGTCGTGGAGGAGAAGGTGGCGGCCGTGACCACGGGCGCGGGCAATCCCGAGAAATATATGGAACAGTGGAAAGCGGCCGGCATCCGGGTGATCCCGGTGATCGCATCCGTGGCTCTCGCCAGGAGAATGGAGAGAAGCGGAGCGGACGCCGTGGTGGCGGAGGGAACCGAGTCCGGCGGACACATCGGTCAGGCGACCACGATGACGCTGGTGCCGCAGGTGGTCGACGCGGTGTCCATCCCGGTCATCGCAGCCGGAGGCATCGGCGACGGAAGAGGTATGGCCGCGGCGTTTATGCTGGGAGCCGAGGCAGTCCAGATCGGCACCCGCTTCTGCGTCTCGGACGAGTGCGTCGTCCATGAGAAATACAAAGAGCGTATTCTGAAGGCCAAGGACATCGACTCCGAGGTGACGGGCAGAAGCCACGGACATCCGGTGCGGGGTCTGAGAAATAAGATGACCCGGGAATACCTGAAGCTGGAATCGGAGGGAGCTTCCTTCGAGGAGCTGGAAAACCTGACGCTTGGCGGGCTTCGCCGGGCGGTGGTGGACGGCGATACGGACAACGGCTCCGTTCTGGCCGGGCAGATCGCAGGCATGATCAGCAAGCGCCAGAGCTGCCGGGAGATCGTGAACGAGATCATGGATCAGGCGGAGACGCTGCTGAAGCTGAAGTAGACGACGGAAGAAGGCCGCTGCGCGCCGGGCTGCGCGGGCGGCCCGTATTTTAGATAAAAACTTTGAATATCAAATAAAATGCCGTCCGGCGCGGAGCCGTCGAAAAAATCCGCCGGGGAGGCGTTGTCGGAGAAAGAGGACAGAGACTATGAGTAAGATCGCATTTTTATTTCCCGGTCAGGGCGCGCAGTACGTCGGAATGGGAAAGGATTTCTATGAGGCGTTCCCGGTGAGCCGCCGGGTGTTCGAGACGGCGTCCGAAGCGTCGGGACTGGACATTCAGGCGCTGTGCTTTGAGGAGAACGACAAGCTGAACCAGACGGAGTACACGCAGGTCTGTATGCTGGCCGCGGAGGCGGCGATCCTGCGCGCGGTGCAGGAGCAGGGGATCCGTTCGGAGGTCAACGCGGGCTTAAGCCTGGGCGAGTACGGAGCGCTGCTGGCCTCCGGCGTCATGAGCGAGGAGGACGCGTTCCGCGTGGTGAGAAAGAGAGGCATCTTCATGCAGGAGGCCGTGCCCACGGGCGGCGCCATGGCGGCGGTGCTGGGGCTGGAAGCCGGGATCATCGAGGATGTCTGCGCGGAGACGGAGGGCGTGGTGTCCATCGCTAACTACAACTGCCCCGGACAGATCGTCATCACGGGCGAAGAGCAGGCGGTGGACGCGGCCTGCGAGGCGCTGAAGGCGGCGGGAGCCAAGCGCACGGTGAAGCTCAACGTCAGCGGCCCGTTCCACTCCAAACTTCTGACCGGAGCGGGAGAAAAGCTCGGCCAGGAGCTGGAGAGCGTGGAGCTTCGGGAGTTTGAAACGCCGTATCTCACCAACGTGACGGCCGACTACGTGATCTCTCCCAGAAGCGTCAGGGAGCTGCTCCGTCTCCAGGTGTCGTCCAGCGTGCGCTGGCAGCAGTCGGTGGAGCGTATGATCGCCGACGGAACGGACACCTTTATCGAGATGGGACCCGGCAGGACGCTTTCCGGATTTATGCGGAAGATCGACCGGAACGTGCGGATGCTGAACATTGAGAACATGGCCGACTTTGAGAAGGTCGTGGCGGAAGTGAAAGGAGCGTAACCATGCTGGAGGGAAAGGTTGCTCTCGTGACGGGGGCGGCGAAAGGGATCGGCCGGGCCATCGCGCTGGCGCTGGCGGCGGAGAAGGCCACGGTGATCGTCAATTATAACGGTTCCGCGCAGAAGGCGGAGCAGGTGCTGGAGGAGATCCGGGCGCTGGGCGCGGACGGAAGGACCTTCCAGTGCAATGTGGCGAATACGGCGGATACGGACGCCATGATCCGGGAGATCATAAAGACTTACGGGCGTCTGGATATTCTGGTCAATAACGCGGGCATCACCCGCGACAATCTGATCATGAAAATGTCGGAGGAGGATTTTGACGCGGTGATCGATGCGAATCTGAAGAGCTGCTTCAACACGATCCGGGCGGCCAGCCGCCAGATGCTCAGGCAGCGTTCGGGGCGGATCATCAACATCACGTCGGTCTCCGGGATCCTCGGAAACGCGGGACAGGCCAACTACGCGGCGTCCAAGGCCGGGATCATCGGCCTGACGAGGACGATGGCAAGAGAGCTGGCCAGCCGGGGCATCACCGTCAACGCCATCGCGCCGGGATTTGTGGAGACGGATATGACAAAGGCGTTGCCGGAGTCCGTCCGGGAGGCGGCGACGGCGCAGATCCCTCTGGGACGGTTCGGACGGCCGGAGGAGATTGCAGATATGGCGGCCTATCTTGCTTCGGACAAGGCGGCCTATATGACAGGACAGATCATCAGTGTAGACGGAGGTATGGCGATCGGATGAGAAGAGTAGTTGTGACAGGCATGGGGGCCATCACCCCTGTGGGATTGAATGTAAAGGATTTTTTTGATAATATCAAAGCGGGAAATCACGGATTTGGGATCATTTCCAAATTTGACGCGTCGGAGTACAAGGCGCACGTGGCGGCCGAGGTAAAGGGCTTTGTGGCCAAGGAGTATATGGATTTCAAGGCGGCCAAGAGGATGGAGCCGTTTTCCCAATATGCGGTGGCCGCGGCGAAGGAGGCCATGGAGCAGTCCGGTCTGGATATGGAGAAGGAGGATCCGTACCGGGTCGGCTGCTCCATCGGCTCCGGCATCGGAAGCCTCGAGACCGTGGAGAGAGAGTACAAAAAACTGACGGAGAAGGGACCCAGCCGGGTCAACCCGCTGATGGTGCCGCTGATGATCTCCAATATGGCGGCGGGAAATGTGTCCATCGCGTTCGGGCTGAAGGGAAAGAGCCTCAACGTGGTCACGGCCTGCGCCACCGGCACACACTCCATCGGAGAGGCGTACCGGAGCATTCAGGTCGGTGACGCGGACGTGATGCTGGCCGGAGGAAGCGAGAGCTGCATCTGCCCGGTGGGAGTGGCGGGCTTTGCGGCGCTGACGGCGCTGTCGTCCAGCGAGGATCCGGACCGCTGCTCGATCCCGTTTGACAAGGACCGCGACGGCTTTGTCATGGGCGAGGGCGCAGGCGTCGTCGTGCTGGAGGAGCTGGAGCACGCGCTGGCCAGAGGCGCGAAGATCCTGGCCGAGGTCGTGGGCTACGGCGCGACCAGCGACGCATACCACATCACGTCTCCCGCCGAGGACGGCATGGGAGCGGCCAACGCCATGAAGTGGGCGGTCCGGGAGGCGAAAGCCGCGCCGGAGGATATTCTGTATATCAACGCCCACGGAACGAGCACCCACCACAACGACCTGTTCGAGACCCGCGCCGTCAAGCTGGCCTTCGGAGAGCACGCGAAAAATATGAAGATCAATTCCACCAAGTCCATGATCGGGCACCTGCTGGGCGCGGCCGGGGCGGTGGAGTTCATCACCTGCGTCAAGGAGATGGAGGAGAGCTTCGTCCACGTGACGAGAGGGCTGGAGCAGCCGGACGAGGAGCTGGATCTGGACTATGTGCAGGGAAGCGGCGTGGAGATGGAGCTTGAGTACGCCCTGTCCAACTCTCTTGGCTTCGGCGGCCACAACGCCAGCATCCTGATCAGAAAGTACAGGGGCTAAAGGAGCGAACAATATGACAATGGATATTAAGGAAATCATGGAGATCATCCCCCACCGGCAGCCGTTTTTGCTGGTTGACCGGATCGAGGAGCTGGAGCCGGGACGTCGGGCGGTGGGAAAGAAATGCGTCTCCTACAACGAGCCCTTTTTCGGCGGGCATTTTCCGCAGGAGCCGGTCATGCCCGGCGTGCTGATCCTCGAGGCGCTGGCGCAGGTGGGCGCGGTAGCCATCTTAAGTCAGCCGGAAAACAAAGGGAAGACCGTCTACTTCGGCGGCATCGACAAGGCCCGCTTCAAGCGCAAGGTCGTGCCCGGGGACGTGCTCACGCTGGAGCTTGAGATCATCAAGCAGAAAGGACCCATCGGCATAGGAACCGCAAAAGCCACCGTGGACGGCAAGCTGGCCGCCTCGGCGGAGATGACGTTTGCAGTCGGATAACGTTTAGATCCTTCAAAGCCGGAAAGCCGGAGGCGCGTGCGCCTCCGGCTTTCCGGGCGTTATCTGTAAGGCGGTCAGTCCGATCAGCCTTCGATGGAGATGTATTTCTTCTGGTCGACGACGTGCTGCGCTTCCTTCTTCGGGACGAACAGCTTCAGGATCCCGTGCTGGAACTTAGCCTTGACGTCCTCCTCTTTGACGTCCTCGCCGACGTAAAAGCTTCTCTGGCAGGAACCGGCGTAACGCTCCCGGCGGATGTACTTTCCGGTATCCTTTTCCTTCTCATCCTGATCAAGACCCTTCGCGGCGCTGATGGTCAGATAGCCGTTGTGCAGCTCTGCCGTCACCTCGTCCTTCTTAAAGCCCGGCAGATCCATCTCCAGCTCGTAGCCGCCGTCCGTCTCCTTGACGTCCGTCTTCATCAGGTTGGCCGCCCGGTGTCCGTACAGCTTCTTCTCCAGCTTCCGCTCCGCCTTGTCATCGTAAAACGGGAAAGCAAAAAAGTCATCAAATAAGTTATTGTTAAAAATGCTCGGCATCAACATAAGTCATGTCTCCTTTCAAATCTGGTTTTCTAAGTTTTTCAGAACTCTGGGAGAAACTCTTTTCTCTATCCTCTTCCTTTGTTCTATGTGTACTATATCACGCATTATTAGCACTGTCAAGAGGTGAGTGCTAATTATTTTGTGAAAAAAGTGTGAAGAGCCATTAGACTCCGGAGCCGGAAATAAAGAAAACAGGCCCCAATCTTTCGACTGGTACCTGTAATTCTACCCCTTTTTGCCGGCGGTGGGTATTTGGTTAATCAAAATAAAATAATTCCTCAAATTTTTTATCGAGAGCAATACATAAAGTAAGCGCAAGTTTGGCAGTAGGGTTAAACTGGCCTGTTTCAATGGAACTAATAGTATTGCGGGAGACGCCTACCATTTCGGCAAGCTGCGTCTGTGATAATTTCAGTGCTGTCCGTGTTTCTTTCAGACGGTTTCTTAATATTAGTTTATCGCCCATGCTTTCCCCCGACTTACAAAATCATGGAAGACACGATCAGATGATAGATGTGGCATCCAGACATGATGAATACCAGCAGCGTATAGACGATTGCCATCACAATTTCATCCTTCTGGTGGAGTTTCACATATTTCATCCAGCTAACTGTCATATTTACACTGAGAAGGATCGCCCATAATCCCCAGTTGACGCCTCCGCCGGTCAACAGCTGTGTCACAAAAAAGAGTGTCGCAAAAGCCATCTGAACTATAACTGCGGTCCTGCTTGTCTGTTTTAAGATTTCCTGCTCATATACATCCCTGTTCTTATTCTCCGCCCTGCTCTTTGACAAAATTTCGTCCTTGTTCATCATGGAAACCTCCAAGCAAATTTGCCAAGTGTACTTTGCATTACCATGATAACATTGCCAAGTGTACTTGTCGATTATTTTTACAAAGTTTTGTAACAGTTCAGTCAGCCGGGAGCAGAAGATCAAAATTCGTGTGAGCACGATTTTGTTCCGCTGCGCATATCCTTTTATATCTAAAAAACGATTCTCATTATCAGCATCGATACGGTCATTACCATTTGGATGAAGGGTCTCAGTGCCGCGGGGGCAGCTGCGCAGAGACCCGGTATTCGGTCGGAGAACTGCCGATCAGCGCCTTGAACTGTTTGGAAAAATAGCTCGGGCTGGAAAATCCGCATGCAAGAGCGATATCTGTCACAGGATCGTCCGTGGAGGAGAGCATTTCGGCGGCGGCCAGAATGCAGCGGCGCTGAACATACTGCATTGGCGTGTAGTGAAGATACCGGCTGAAGATGCGCTGACATTCCCGGGGGCAGATATTGACCTGACCGGAGATTTCATCGACGGTCAGGGGGTGCGAGAGTCGTTCTTCAATCCATTTCAGCATTTTTTTGAGGCGGTTCTCATGGACGGAGAAGCTGTGAATCAGAACGTTCCGCCCGAATTCTCGCCGCCTCTCTACTTGACACCTGCACCGCCGGATTTTATAATGAAAATGCCCGAAAGACAGGGGTTTTGGGGGACGGGGAAAGGGCACGGAAGGCGGGACGTTATGACGGAGAAAGCGGGAAAGAACAGGAGCGATTACAAGCGTGTCAACCGGGGATTAGTGATGAAGATGATTGCCACGGGGCAGTGCACAAGCCGTGTGGAACTGGTGGAGAAGACAGGCCTGAGTAAGATGGCTATCTCCAATATTGTGAGCGAGCTGCTGAGACAGGGACTTCTGATTGAGAAGGCTGCGGAAAAGAACGGGGATCCGGGGAGAAAGCCTATCCGACTGATGATCTCACCGGATGCGCCGCGGGTGGTGGGACTGGTGATTACCCGCGTGCGGTGCGAGGCGGTATTGTGCAGTCTGGATATGCAAGTGTTCAAAAGGGAGCGGGTAAACTATAACAGCGGCATGAATCGGGAAAAGCTGATTCACTGTGTGTTCCAGCTTCTGGATACGATCCTTTATGAGGAGGGAAATATACTGGCGGTCGGTCTTGCTTCGCCGGGACCGGTGAACGTACGTGAAGGACGTATTTTGAATCCCTACTACTTTTATAATATTCAGGATGTGGAGATTGTGCGGGTCGTGTCGGAGCGCTATGGTCTGCCGGTCTTTTTTGACCATGACAATCAGAGCGCAGTCCGGGTGGAGAGTCTGTTTGGAAACGGGCGAGGCTATCAGGATATTTTACTGATGGGGGCCACGGAGGGCGTAGGAAGCGGTATTCTCAGTTCAGATCATCTGCATGGCAACAGCCAGGGACTTTCGCCGGAGTTGGGGCATGTGAGTATAGACTATAAGGGAAAGCCATGTATCTGCGGAAGCCGGGGCTGTATGGAGAGGTACGTGAGTACGCCGGAGATCCTGAGGAAGCTGTATGAAAAGACCGGAAAATATTATACTTACGAAGTGTTTTGCGGAATGACGGAGGATCCGGATGTGGACGAGATCTTTAAGGACGCTGTGGAGAAGCTGGCAGTAGGCATCATCAGCGCAGTCAACATTCTGAACAGCAGTTTGATCCTTCTGTCCAACGATTTTGTATATTGGGATGACAAATACGCGGCGCTTCTGGAGGAGCGGATCAACCGGAACCGTTTCACAAAGTGGGCTGATCGGATCGTGGTAAAAAAAACCTATTTCTATCGGGATGCATCTCTGATGGGAGCAGCCTGCAATGCGGTCAGCCCTGTATTTGCAGGAGGGCTTTTGTTTGAAGATTAGAGAATAGTACTTTAGATTTACTTAAAGATAGATATAAATGAAAAGAAAAGGATTTTGCTTATGCTTTTTGCATAAACAAGATCCTTATTTTTTGTGCATTACGGATAAAATGTAGAAAAGATGTTTACAAAAAGCGGCAAGCATGTTAATATTGCACCATAAAATGAAAGTACATTGACTTTACAAAAGGAGACGAAAGGAATGGATCTGTACAGCATTGGTGAAATGGTCATCGATTTTATCCCGGGGAATGAGCCGGACAGCTACATCCGCAAGGCCGGGGGAGCTCCTGCCAATGTGGCGTTCGCCGTGGCGAAGAATGGGCTGGAGGCGGGGATGAACTGCTCTCTGGGAGACGATGACTTCGGACATTTTCTCATGGACACGCTGGCGGAGTACAAGGTCCGCTGCCTGAATCCGAGACTTTGCAAAAAAGCGATCACGACCATGGCTTTTGTGACGCTGGCAAAGGATGGGGACCGAAGCTTTACGTTCGCCAGAAAGCCCGGAGCGGACATGTTCCTGGAGGAGAGCGACGTGCGGGAGGAGGACATCGACCAGTCGGTGATCATCCATGCGGGCTCCTGTTCTCTGTCGGCTTCTCCTGTGGATGCGGCCACGAAAAAAGCGCTGCGGCTTGGCAGAGAGAAAGGGAAGCTGGTGAGCTTTGACGTAAACTACCGTAATCTCATGTGGGAAGATGATCAGGACGCCTGTGCGGCCAGCGTCATGGAATGCCTTCCCGATGTGGATATTTTAAAGATCTCGGAGGAGGAGGCTCCCATGATGGGAGGCGAGGATGGTCTGGAAAACCTGATGAAAAAATATAATCTGACGCTTCTGGTGGAGACGCTTGGGAGCGAGGGGGCGAGATGCTTCTTTGACGGCAGGGTGTTCCATGTGCCGGGGCGCAAGGCAGTCTGCGTGGATGCCACGGGGGCGGGAGACGCATTCTGGGGAGGACTGCTGTCGAGCCTCCGGCTTCAGGGAGTGAAGAAGGCTTCCGATCTGACAGAGGAGATTGTTCGCAGGGCTATGGAATATGGAAACATCGCAGGTTGGCTCTGCGTGCAGAGCAAGGGCGCGATCCCGTCCCTGCCTACACGGGAGCAGATCGAACAATATTTGCAGTGAAAGGAGCGTCTCTGAGATGACGGAAAGAAGTATTTGGGAACAACCTTGTATGTACACGCCGTCTTTGATCACTCTGGATATGTGCAATCTGGAAAGTCAGGTGAGACTTCTGGAGAAAAGCGGTATGGAAATGCTGCATGTGGATATCCTCGACGGACATTTCAGTCCGAGTATGCCGTTGGGACTCGACACGGTTCGGCAGCTTCGGGATCGGACAGAGCTGGCGTTCGACTGTCACGTCATGGTGACGGAGCAGGATTATTTTGTAAATGAGCTTCTGGATATCGGGGTGCAACAGATCATATTTCATGTGGAAACTCAGCCGCACATTGATGGAATGCTGAACCGGATCCGCGAGCGCGGAGTCCGGGCGGGGGTCGCATTAAAGCCTGCAACGCCGCTCTCTGCGTTGGAGTATGTGCTGGAGAAGTGCGATACGGTGCTTTTGATGCTGATCAATCCCGGATATGCGTTTGTGAAAGGAGAGAAGCAGACCGTCTATGCAGACCGCAAGATCCGTGAGCTTCGCCGTATGATCGACGAGCGGGGGCTGAATACGAAAATCTCGCTGGACGGCCGGATCTCGCCCGAAAATGTAAAGACCTACGGGGCGGGGATCGCGGATCAGTTCGTGCTGGGAAGCACCTGCATCAAGCGGGACCGTATGGAGGAAAGCCTGCGGGAAATGAACTGCCTGAGAGGGCAGGTGATCAGAGGAGGAGCAAAATGAGCGGCAATTTCGGAGCGGAATATAAAAAGACATGCACGGCGGTGCTGGACGAACTGGACCGGACGCTGGACAGCATTGACACGGCGTCGCTGGAGCGGCTGACCGAGGAGATCCTGAAGGCCGATCAGGTATTTTTTATCGGAGTGGGCAGAGTGCTTCTGTCCCTGCAGTCCGTGTGTAAGCGGCTGGCCCATCTGGGGATCCGCGCCCACTATGTGGGAGAGATCACGGAACCTTGTTTTACGGAGAATGATCTTCTGATCGTTGGTTCCGGATCGGGCGGATCGCTCTTTCCGCTGAACATTGCGAAGAAGGCGCGCCGGGTGGTTCCCGCCTGCAGGATCGTGCACATCGGCTCAAATCCCAACAGCGAGATGAAGGACATCTGCGATTTTATGGTTCGTATTCCGGTAAGGACGAAGAACTATCTGGAGGACGAGATCGACTCCTGCCAGCCCATGACCTCCCTGTTCGAGCAGTCGCTGCTGCTGGTGGGAGATATCCTCGCTAAAATGATCATTGAGCGGAAAACGCTGGACATGAAGAGCCTGTGGCAGTATCACGCGAATCTGGAGTAGAGACGTATGGACGGAGAGAAGAGAGAAGGACTGCTGAGAAAAGTCGGCAGCATACAGCAGCTGGCTTACGTGCGCCCCATCCGGTATGAAGAGGGAAGAAGCGGCGGGCTTCGGGCTTTCGAGGTTAAAAACGGGCCGCTTTCCTACCGGGTGCTGGCAGATAAATGTATGGACGTAGGAGAGATGTCATACAAAGGCGTCAATGTAAGCTTCCTGTCCAAGCCAGGGCTTCAGGGCAGGAACCATTATGACACAAACGGAGACGAGGCGCTCAGAAGCATTATGGGAGGCCTGTTTTTCACGGCGGGCCTTGAAAACATATGCGCTCCGCACCGAAGCTGCGGGAAAGACTATCCTATGCATGGAAGAATCCGTACCACACCGGCGGAGCATATCTGTGCGGATGCGTTTTGGGAGGCCGACCGCTATGTGCTGCGGACGTCGGGTGAGATGCGCGAGGCGGAGCTTTTCGGGGAGAATCTGGTGCTACGCCGAACCATAGAGACGCTCTATGGAGAACGCACTGTCACTGTTGTGGACGAGATCGAGAATCAATCCTTCCGGCCGGAGCCAATGATGATCCTGTATCACATCAATATTGGCTATCCGTTGTTGGATGAGGGCTGCGAGCTTTTGGTTCCCACGAGAAGCGTGACGCCAAGAGACGAGGCCTCCCGCGGGAAGGAGGGCCGGTGGAACCGGATGGATGCGCCGAAAGACAATGAGCCGGAGTATGTATTTATCCATGAACCGATGGCGGACGAGCATGGAAAGGTGACGGTCAGCGTTCTGAATGACCGGCTGGAGTTGGGAATCCAGATTCAATATACGGCAAAAAATTTACCCCGATTCATGGAATGGAAATCCACGGCGTCCGGGGATTATGTACTGGGCTTGGAGCCGTCCAATTCCTCGGTGTACGGAAGGGCGTACCATGAGGAGCACGGGGATCTTCACATGCTGGAACCCTTTGCGAAGGAGACAAATATCCTGAGCTTCACCATTTTGGAGGGGGCGCGGGAGCTGGAAGCCGCGCGGGAAGAGAACGCCCGCCTGCTGTCAGGAAAATAGAGAATATAAAAAAGGAGAGGAAGATTATGAAACGTTCACAGATCAATGCGATCATCAAGGATTTTGAGGCAATGCTGAAGGAGCACTGCTTCGAGCTGCCGCCGTTTTTGAGCTTTACGCCGGAAGAATGGGCAGAGAAAGGCCACGAGTACGACGAAATCCGCGACAATGCCCTTGGATGGGACATCACCGATTACGGAGAGGGGAATTTTGAGAAAAAAGGGCTTTCTCTTATCACGATCCGAAACGGCAACGTACATGACCCGAAGTACCCGAAGACTTATGCAGAGAAGATCATGATGATCTATCCGGGCCAGATTTCCCCCAATCATTTCCATTGGAGCAAGATGGAGGACATCATCAACCGCGGAGGAGGCGACGTGGTATTTCATCTGTGGAACGCCAACAGAGAGAACGAAGGAGAGCTTTTGGATACAGACGTGGAGATCTTTAAGGATGGACGCTGTTATAAAGTTCCGGCCGGATCCGATGTGGTTCTCCGCCCGGGAGAGAGTCTGACACTGTATCCCTACTACTATCATGAATTCATCATTCCGGAGGATTCCACGAAGGTGCTGGTGGGAGAGGTTTCCATGTGCAATGACGACAATATGGACAATCGCTTCTACGAACCGCTGGGGCGTTTTCCGACTATCGAGGAGGATGAGCCGCCATACCGTCTGCTGTGCACGGAATATCCGCCGGCAAAAGACTGACCGGATTCGCTTGCGGAGAAGCCGGAGAGATCCCGGTCAGCCAAAAAGGCAGGTGGGATCTTCCGGTCTTCCGTTGAAAATAGAAAGAAGAAAGGAGTTAACCAATGAGTGAATATGCTGTTTCTATGGAGCACATTACAAAGACATTTCCGGGTGTAAAAGCGTTGGATGATGTGCAGCTCCATTTGAAAGCAGGCGAGGTCATGGCGCTGCTGGGGGAGAACGGAGCGGGAAAATCCACTCTGATGAAAATTCTTTCGGGCGTGTATACGAGAGACTCCGGAGACATCGAGGTGTTCGGAAAGAAAATTGAGGGAAATCTGAATACAAAGCATGCTCAGGAGTTGGGAATCGCCATCATCCATCAGGAGCTGAATATGTGCCAGCATCTGACGGTCGCAAACAATATGTTTCTTGGCCGTGAGCTTGTGAAAAATGGGAAACTGGATACGAAGGAGATGAACCGGCAGGCGCGGGAACAGCTCGCGAAACTGGGCATCACCGATTTGGACCCGGACGCCACCGTGGGAGACCTTCCTGTGGGACGCCAGCAGATGGTGGAGATCGCCAAGGCGCTTCTGATCAACGCCAAGGTGTTGGTCATGGACGAACCGTCTTCCTCTCTGTCCAACGCGGAGATTACGGAGATGTTTCGGATTGTCAGGGAGCTGAAGGCGATGGGAACCGCCATTGTGTATATCAGTCATCGTCTGCAGGAGCTGCATCACATTGTGGACTGCGTGACCATTATGCGTGACGGAAAATATATCACCGAAGGAAAATTCACGGATTTTACCATGGAGCAGATTATCGCGAACATGGTGGGGCGCGAGATCACCAACCAGTTTCCGAGAGATACGGTTCCCAGAGGAAAGAAGATTATGGAGGTGAAAAACTTAAATGCGGGCCGGATGGTCCGGGACGTAAGCTTTGACCTCTATGAAGGAGAGGTTCTGGGCTTCTCCGGTCTGGTGGGAGCGGGACGCACCGAGACCATGCGGGCCATCTTTGGAGCCGACCCGGTGGAATCAGGAGAAATTATCCTGAACGGAAAAAAACTGAGCATCAAGAGTCCGGCGGATGCTATCCGAGAGGGAATCGTGCTGGCGCCGGAGGATCGAAAAAAAGAAGGGCTTTGTACGAAGCTGTCGATCCGGGACAATATTGCTCTTCCCAATCTGGATATCATCTGCAATGCTGCAGGAAAGATCAATAAAAAGACTGAGGATGAGATGATTGAAAAGGGAAAGAACTCCCTGACCATAAAGATGGCCGGACCGGAGATCGAGGCGGGAAGCCTTTCTGGCGGAAATCAGCAGAAGATCGTCGTGGCCAAGTGGCTGGCCAGAGACTCCCATGTGGTCATCTTCGACGAACCAACGAGAGGGATCGACGTGGCGGCCAAGGTGGAGATTTATCAGATCATCAACGCGCTGAAAAAGCGAGGCATCGGCGTGATCATTGTATCCTCCGAAATGCCGGAGGTCATGGGAATCTCGGACCGCATCATCGTTATGTGCAACGGAAGAATTACAGGGGAAGTGGATCCGAGAGAAGTGAGTGAGGAAGAGATCATGACCCATGCCACCCGTTTCGGTGATAACGCAGTCTGACCGGAACCTTTCAAAATGTTAGAACAAGGAGAGTACTATGAAAAAACAGAACTCGTTTCAGAAGCTCATGGCAGTTCCGGGTATGGCGTCTGTGTTGACCGCCTTCGCCGGCGTGATTCTTCTGATCATTATCTTTACGATTATGAATCCGAATTTTGCATCGCGCAATAATCTGATGTCTCTGACACGATCCATATGCCCGTACCTTCTGGTCGGCATCGGACAGGGTATCGTATGCATCACCGGAAACATCGACCTTTCCATTGGATCTGTACTGGGTATGTCGGCCATGATCTCCGCGACACTGATCTGCAATGGTGTGAATCCGATCGTGGCGCTGATGGTGGATGTGATCGCCTGCTTGGCGGTCGGTGTGGTCAATGGTGTTCTGGTCGGTAAATTCAAACTTCCGCCCTTTATCGGAACGCTGGGAACCATGACCATATGCCGCGGCCTTGCCGAGATCGTTAACGGTAACTACAATACCGGCGATATCGGAAGTGATCCGATGGCGACGGCAATCCGCGACATCTTTTATTACGGGAAGATCGGTGTCATCTACTATGGCGTAATTGTTGCTCTGCTTATCTGGTTTGTGTTCAACTACATGATGAGTTACACCAGAACCGGACGTCATATTTATGCCATTGGTTCCAATGTGGATGCGGCTCGTTTGTCCGGCGTGGATGTATTTCAGACCACAACGATCGCTTATTTAAGCTCTGCGTTTTGCTCCTGTATAGCAGGACTGATCGTGATGGCTGCGTCAGGTATGGGATCCATGCAGGCGGGGCTGAGTTATGAGATGTATGGAGTTGCGGCGGCCGTTATCGGAGGTATCTCTACTCTCGGAGGAAGCGGACTGATGGTTGGAGTTATCGCCGGAGCATCCGTCTGGGCAATCCTTCAGAATGGCCTGACATTGGCTAACGTGCCAGTGGCCATGAGAAATATCATCATCGGCGTTATCGTGGTGGCCTGCGTGCTTCTGGACATTATGCGCCGCAACGGGATGCTGGGAGGCAAGAAGAAATAACTTGAGGTTTTTCGGGTGAAACGCCCTGAAACAATATAATCTATTTATTTTAAGGAGGAACAACACATGAAAAAGAAAGTATTGGCAATGGCATTGTCGCTTGTCATGGCGCTTAGCCTGGCCGCTTGCGGAAGCAGCGACAGCGCTGCGGATACATCCGCAGATGCAGAAACAACGACGGACGATGCTGTGGCCGACAGCTCGGAAGCGACAGGGGATGGTATTTCTACTAAGGTAGCGCTGATCACCATGGATCAGATGGACGTGCACTGGGTACGCCTTCAGGAGGCTGCCGAGGCAAAAGTAGCAGAGTATAACGCAGCCGGAAACAGCATTGAGATGACGTGGCTGGCTCCCGAGACCAAGGACAATGCGCAGCAGATTCAGAAGATCGAGGCTGCCATTGCCGATGGCGTCAACTATATCATCATCGCCTGCAACGATGCGACATCCTGCAACAATGCACTTCAGGAAGCTCTTGATGCGGGTATCAAACTGATTTACGTAGACTCTCCGGCAAGCCTTGAGGGATCCGCTACCTTTGCGACCGACAACTATGCGGGCGGCGTGCAGGCGGGCGAGTATATGCTGAACGTGCTGACTGAGGCCGGTCTGACCGAAGGGACGATTGGTATCGTGGACGCACAGGCTGGTGTAGATTCCTGCCAGAACCGTTACGATGGATTCGCTTCCGTATTTGAGGGAACTGATTTCACGCTGGGCGAGCGTCAGTATTCTGACGGAGACCAGACGAAGGCTCAGGAGTTGGCGAACACGCTGATTGCCAACGGCGTTGTGGCTTTATATGGAACCAACGATGGAGCCACCAACGGAGCTGCCTCTGCAGTGAAGGATGCAGCTTCCAACGGAACGACTGTATACTGTGTAGGCTGGGATAAATCCGATACGAACATCGCTCGTGTAGAGGATGGATCGCTGCTGGCGTTCATGGCTCAGAATCCGGATGTAATGGGAGCAGATGCTATTGATGCGATCGTTGCGATGGAGAATGGTGAAGATCTCGGCGGCGAAGTGGTTGATACGGGAGTTTCTACGGTAAACAGCGAGAATGTAGCAGATTTCAAATAAGTTTCGTGTAAAAGTTTAAACGGTATGCGGCGCAGGGCAGTCTCTTATGAGATGCTCCTGCGCCGTTTTAAGGTCTTCACGCCAGTACCTTCCCCTCCGGGAACGCGCTCCGGAAGATCCGGCGGACGACCGGACCGGCTACGAGGAGCTGGAACGGGAGGGCCATCGCCATGTTCTTCGGAATGTTGGAGATCCAGGTGGGGAGCAGGAGGGACCAGACGCCGGATTTCACGCAGGCCTCGAGGCTGCCGTACAGGGACATGACGATCACCATGGGGATGACCATACAGCAGGAGACGGCGAGCACTTTGTGAAGGACCGGGCTTTCCGGCCGGACAAGGAAGCGGAACGCGAAGCCCTTCGCCAGATGCGATACGAGGAACCAGTCGAACAGCATCGCGTAAATATAGGCGAAGGGAAAGCCAAGCCACCCTTCCTGAAGGGTCTCGAAGGACAGGGCTCCCATGTGGAGCGTCACGTTGTACATACTCATCCAGAGCACCATCATAAAACACATCATAACGGTGTAGATCAGACTTTCTCGTTTGTTTTGCGGCATAATTGTTGTTCTCCTTTCATGGCAGCGTCCGGGAGCGGCGTTTTTTGCGAGGCCCCGGCACATAAAAAGCAGCGGAGAAAAAGGCAAACTCGCCCAGATCTCCACTGCCGTGTGCAATCCCGCTGCGTTTAATCAAATAAAATTCTGTGTTCGGGAAATATCCCAGACGGTATTCTACCAGAAAAAAACAATGTCTGTAAGCGCAAAACATGAGAAAAATTATCAATAATATCAGCGGTTTCTAAGGAGAGGAGCGAATCGCAGCCTGTTATTCCATAAACCGGAGATTGGCGAGGAGGCGGGAGTCTCCGGGGGCAAATTCCAGAGCTTTTTTCACCAGCTCCAGCGCACGGGCCTTCGGATCCGTCTCCTTTGAAAGATAATAATAGCCCAGAGACGCGACGTCGTAAGGCTCTTCCAGCCACGCCTTCTGGCTGTTCATGTAATAGTAGGTGCGCTCGGTAATGGCCAGAGTGCGCTCGGCAAACCATGCGGCGCCGAGCCAGTCTTTTTTCTTCAGGAAGAACCGGGCCGTCTCAAGCCACGGCTCCCTAAGCTCCGGAGCCTCCGCGATGGACAGAAAATGCCACCTCTCGGCCTCGGCGTCCTGTTGGAGCTGTTCGCAGGCGATGGCGATGTAGCGCATGGAGGCGCAGCGTTCCGGTTTCCACACGGCGGAAGGGAGCGAAAGGTGCCGAAGCAGCGTCTCGCGGCATTTTTCCCACATGCCGTAGAACATGTATTCCCGGCCAAGGTAGTGCATATTCCGGTCGTTGTCGGGATTTTCCTCGACGGCCAGCTCCAGCAGAGGAAGGTAGGAGGAGCGGGATTTGCTGTGATCGGGCAGATGATCCAGCTGGACGCCTTCGGCCACCCGGTAGGGAGAAGGCGTGTCTTTGGTGTGCTCCAGCACCTCGTGGACCGGGTTGACCCAGCGGTAGCCGTGGCGTGCGTGGGCTTTTCCGATCCAGAAGACGACGCCCTCCTGGCCGTTTTCAAGAAAATTCCAGGTGTAGCGGTAATGGAGGAGGGAGACGCCGTCCGTCCAGGCGCGCTCCATATGTTCCCGCCAGCCTGCCCGGAACACTTCGTCCAGATCAGTGCAGACGCAGATGTCCGCGTCCTCCGGGACGAGGGCAAGCGAACGGTTCCGGGCGTCGTCGAAGCGCCACGGATCGATGACGGCGCTTTCCACAGAAGCGCCAAGCCCGCGCAGGACAGAGACGGTCTGATCGGAGGATCCGGTGTCCAGCACACAGACTCCGTCGGCCTCCTTCATGGACTCGTACCAGCGGGCGGCAAAAGCTTCTTCGTTTTTACAGATGGCATAGACATATACTTTCAAATGCTGCAAGGCGGTTTCCTTCTTTCTGACGGATTGATCTGGAGGGGCGGGCGCTGCCCGGGGCCCCAGCAGGCGGGGAAGGAGAAGTATCCCTCCCCGCCGGATGTGAGAGTCCTGCCGGATCACGGAGTCGCGCCGGTGGGGCCAGTAGGGCCAGTGGGTCCAGTCGGTCCGGTCAGTCCTTCCGCGCCCGCCGCACCAGCGGGCCCAGTCGGTCCGGTCGGCCCTTCCGCGCCCG
>JAUNHB010000052.1 GCA_030524125.1 Eubacteriales bacterium
GGCGTAAACAAAGGATTCTGTATTATATGGTAGTCGGAAAACTGTCAAACTCCCGAGTTCGGCCAGCCGGGAGCGCCGGGGGAGCGCGTCAGCGCGGTTTTGCGAATGGCGCGGGCTGAATTGTTGCAAAATTTATGGCGATTGACAAAAACAGAAAACGAACGTATAATAAATCTCGGATTGAAACATATGGATTTTATGCGGCCGAAGAAGAGGCCGTATAGGAAGTCGGGTGAGATTCCCGCGCAGGAACGCTACTGTGAGGCCTCCGGGCCATAGCCAGATACGTCCATATGCTTGGTGTACATGAACTCTTCGGACTCAAGAGGTGCAGGATCCTTCTGTTCGCCATGCCCGGTTTCCGGCATGGCTTTTTTTGTGCGATACGCCGTGCAAACGGCTGCCGTGCCTGCACGGACAGCCTTTGCAGGGCAACAGACAGAAATTTCAGAAGGGAGGCGGGAGACGGAAGAGCGATAAACGAACGGACAGAGACGAACGAGGGTCGCGAATGAGATGCTGCAGGCGGGTGGGATTCCCGCACAGGTGGATGCGCTGCCGTACAGTCGGCAGGCAGCGGTTTTTGTCCGGGGGGGGGTAGAAAGGGATTCTCAGAGATCCCGGGTTTGCGCATAGAGGACACTACTCAGGTAACGGAAGTCCCGATGACGGGGCGTTTTTCCGTTGCCTTTTTTGATGCAACAGGAAATTCCTCCGAATTTCCTGTTGCATCAAAAAGACGCTCCGCGGGATCGCACTGCTGCGGATCGGAATCATGTCGCTTAAGCGACCCGCCGCAGGCGGAGAATCCTGCGTGGCAGGATTCTTTTTATGCAGGAAAATGAAAGGAGAGAGAAAACATGAACTGGAACCGGATGATGAAAAGAGTCTGTCTGTGGCTTCTGCTCGCGGGGATCCTCACATCCGCGGCGGGATGTCAGGCCGTCACGGGAGGCGGCTCCCAGTCGCTGGACATCGACTACGTGGGTCAGGACGGCGAGGTCACCGAGGAGGAGGTAAGCTCTGAGGACGGCAGCCTCATGGCGTGGCTCAGAAATAAATTAAGCTCCGACAAAAAGGAGAGCGCGCCGGGCGGCAGGGAGGACACGCCCGTCCTGTCGGAGGACGCTTCGGTGAGAGCCCTCTACGGAGCGGAGGAGCAGACGGAGGAAAAAGAAAATGCGGACGCCGGGACGGACGGGACAAGACAGCCGGAGAGCGAAGGCGGCGCAGCGGTCATTCCGACAGAGGACAATAAGGACGGCAGCGTGGACATTCCTCTGCCGGATCAGAATACGGGAAATGAGGACGATCCTTCCCAGACGGTTCCCGGAAAGACGGAGAAGAAGAATACGGTCACGTTCACGATCCGGTGCGACACGGCGGTGGCCAACGGCATGGCGCAGGAGGCCAAATGGACGGGCATCGTCCCGGCCAGCGGATGCATCCTTCCGGTGATCACGATGGAGTTCGAGGAGGGCGAGACCGTCTTCGACCTGCTCTGCCGGATCCGGGACACCTACAAGCTCCAGATGGAATATTCCGGGGCCAACGGAGGCGAGTACATCGAGGGGATCAACAACCTCTATGAATTCGACGGCGGGCGCTGGAGCGGATGGATGTACTGCGTGAACGACTGGTACCCGAATTACGGCTGCGGACAGTACAAGGTGTCCGCGGGGGATGTGATCGAATGGAACTACACCTGCGACCTGGGCTGCGATCTGGAGAACGGAGATCCGTACGGCTACGGACAGGAATGGAAGGATACGCATGAATGAGATACTTTGAACACCTGCACCCCTTGTGCATCCTGCTCTATTTTATAGCGACGATCGGCCTGACGCTGACCTGCTTCCACCCGGTCATGCTGCTTTTGTCCATACTCGGCGCGTTCTCCTTCCTGCTCCGGCTGAAGGGGGCGCGGGGAGCGGCCCGGCATCTGCGGTTCGTGCTCCCGCTCTTCCTTCTGGTGGCGGTGGGAAATCCGCTGATCAATCACCGGGGCGTGACGCTCCTTGGCATGCTGTTCGACCAGTGGATCACGCTGGAGGCCATCTGCTACGGCGTCACGGCGGGACTGTCGCTGGCGGCGCTGATCCTGTGGTTCGCCTGCTATTCGGAGGTGATGACCAGCGACAAGTTCCTCTACCTCTTCGGAAAGGCGGCCCCGTCCAGCGCGCTTCTGGTCACGATGGCGCTTCAGCTGGTGCCGAAGCTGGACCGGCAGCTGTCGCAGATCCGGCAGTGTCAGGAGATGCTGCGCCCGGAGAAGAAGACGCTGGGAGGAAAGCTGGGAACGGCCGTCAGACACACCTCCACGCTGGTGGGCTGGAGCATGGAGAACGCGGTGGAGCAGGCGGATTCCATGAAGGCCAGAGGGTACGGCCTCCGGCGGCGGACCACGTTCCACCTGTTTCACTTTGAGACGAGGGACGCCTGCTTTCTGGCGGGGCTTCTGGCGCTGGCGGGAGCCTGTGTGATCGCCAGAAGCTTCGGGCACGGCTACATGGAATTTTATCCGCGGATGGACGCGGTGATCACGGGGGACAGCGGGATCGTCCTGTATGTCCTGTTCGCTCTGCTGGCGTTCCTGCCGGCGATCCTGGAAGGAAGGGAGGCGTGGAGATGGCGCTCTTACGGTTTGATCAGGTGAGCTTTGCCTATCCGGAGGCCGGAAGGCGGGCTCTGGACAAGGTGTCCTTCTCCATGGAGGAGGGCGAATATATCGTAGTCTGCGGAGAGTCGGGCTGCGGCAAGACGACCCTTTTGCGGCAGGCGAAGCCGGAGCTCTGGCCCGCGGGAGCCAGGGAGGGGACCGTGTTCTACCGGGAGACCCCGCTGGAGCGGCTGCCCGGCGAGACGACGGCCATGCGGATCGGGTATGTGCAGCAGAACCCCGAGAACCAGATCGTGACGGACTATGTGTGGCACGAGCTGGCCTTCGGGCTGGAGAACATGGCGCTGCCCACCTCCGCCGTCAGAAGAAGGGTCAGCGAGATGGCCAGCTTCTTCGGCATGGAGGACTGGTTCCGGAAGAAGACGTGCGAGCTCTCCGGCGGGCAGAAGCAGATGCTCAATCTGGCGTCCGTCATGGCCATGTCCCCGGAGCTTCTCATTCTGGACGAGCCCACCAGTATGCTGGATCCGCTGGCCGCCAGAAATCTCCTGCAGGCGGTGGCGCGGATCAACCGGGAGCTGGGGGTGGCCGTGCTGCTGTGCGAGCACCGGCTGGAGGACGTGTTCCAGACGGCCGACCGGGCGCTGCTCCTGAAGAAAGGGCGGGTGCTCTCGCAGGGCACGCCGGAGGAGCTGGCCTTCGCGCTCCAGAAGGACCCGGAGGCGTCGAGGATCTATCTGGGACTTCCGGGAGCCGTCCGGATCTTCGGGGAACTGCAGCGAAAAGGGGGGTATCCGGCGGACAGAAAACTCCCGCTCAGCATCCGGGACGCCCGCAGGGAGCTTCGCGGGCTTCTGGGGGAGCGCGCGGGCGCGGACGGCGCGTCCACGGAGCCGCGGCGCAGGACGGCATTTTCCGAAGCGCGGGACAAAAAGCGGGAGACCGTGCTGGAGGGCCGGGAGCTCTGGTTCCGCTATTCGGAAAAAGGGGCGGACGTGCTGCGGGGACTCAGCTTTTCCCTCCGGCAGGGGGAGACGGCGGCCCTGCTGGGCGGAAACGGAGCCGGGAAGAGCACGCTTTTGAAGCTTCTGTGCGGAGTGGAGAAGCCGCTTCGGGGAAAGGTGCGGCATAAGAAGGGACTTCGGGTCGCCATGCTTCCCCAGAGTCCGCAGGCGCTGTTCGTCTACGACACGCTGCGGGAGGATCTGCTGGACGGCGCGCGGACGGGAGACGGGGACGCCGATCCGTCCGAACGGGTGGCCGGGATCGCCGGGCGGCTGGAGCTTACGGACAAGCTGGACTCCCATCCGTTCGACTTAAGCGGCGGGGAGCTTCAGCGGGCCGCCATCGCAAGGCTGCTCCTGCAAAATGCGGACGTCCTCCTGCTGGACGAGCCCACGAAGGGGCTGGACGCCTATCTCAAGCAGGAGCTGGCCCGCGTGCTGGAGCGGCTCACAGAGGACGGGATCTCCCTTCTGCTCGTGACCCATGATCTGGAATTTGCCGCGGCCCACGCAAGACGGTGCGCCCTCCTGTTCGATGGGCGGATCGTGTCGGAGGACGAGCCCCACGCCTTTTTCTCGGGCAACCGCTTCTACACGACGGCGGCGGGGCTGATCGCCGGGGATCTGCTGGAGGGCGCCGTGACGTGCGAGGAGGTGATCGGCCGATGCATGGAGAGGTGAGGGCAGGACGCCGCAGGCTGAAGGAGATCTTCGTAAGCCGCGGCACGAGACACGCGGCCCTTGTGATCACGCTGGCGCTTCCGGCCCTTCTGATCGCGTACGCGTGGTTCATGAACCACAGGCCGCCGCTCCACGTGCGCTCCGAGTGGACCTTCCGGGATACGCTGATCCAGAACTCGGATCTGATGCTGTCCTTCGTGTTCCTGCTGGCGTCGGCCCTGCCGTTCTATCTGGTCTTTGACCGGCGCAGGCCCCAGGCGCGGGAGCTGACGCCCATCGCTCTGATGGCGGCGCTGTGCGTGGCGGGCCGGGCGGCGTTCGCGCTGATCCCGCTGCCGAATTTTAAGCCGGTCAGCGCGATCGTCATCATCACGGCGCTCGCCTTCGGGCCGGAGGGCGGCTATCTGACCGGAGCGCTGGCGGCCATCCTGAGCAATTTTCTGTTCGGGCAGGGGCCGTGGACGCCGTGGCAGATGTTCTGCTGGGGGCTGGTGGGATTTCTGGCGGGGATCCTGTACCGGGCCGGACTGTTCGGGCCGGTGGGCGACCGGACGCCCGACCGCAGGGGACGGCGAAGACGGCCTGTCGCCCTGTGCGTGTACGGGCTTCTGAGCGGATTTCTGTACGGCTGGATCATGAACCTTTACTATGTGGTCGGCTGGATCCGGCCCTTCAGCTGGAAGGCGTTTCTGGCCGCCTACGCATCCAGCTTCTTCTTCGATCTGAGCCACGGCGTGTGCACGGCGCTGGTGCTGTGGATGGCGGGGGAGACGTGGGTGCGCAAGCTTCTGCGCGTCCGCCGGAAATTCGGCCTCACGGGGGAGGACAGGCGCTATGTGATGCCGCCCTCCGGGGGAGAGGAGATGAGAGAATGAATATGATAGAGACGGTAAATGTGCAGAAGCGCTATCAGGTGGGAGAGGGCGTCATACGCGCCGTGGACGGCATCGACCTCACGGTGCCGGTGGGCGAGTTCCTCTGCATCAGCGGCAGGAGCGGCTCCGGGAAATCCACGCTCCTAAGCCTTCTGGCGGGGCTGGAGGGCCCCACGGACGGGGAGGTGCTGCTGCTGGGGGAGCACATGGAGCGGATGGACGAGCGGCAGAGGAGCCGGTTCCGGCGGGAGCACATCGGCTTCGTCTTCCAGTCCTACAACCTGCTGCCACAGTTCTGCGCGTGGGAAAATGTGGCCCTGCCGCTGGAGATCCGCGGCGTGCCGCTGAAAGAGCGCAGGCAGCGGGCCATGGAGGTGCTGGAGCTGGTGGGGCTTAAGAGCCACGCCGGGCACCGCCCCACGGAGCTGTCCGGCGGACAGCAGCAGCGGATCGGGATCGCCAGGGCGATCATCACCCGGCCGGATCTCGTGTTCGCGGACGAGCCTACGGGAAATCTGGACACGCGGACCGGGCAGGAGATCATGGAACTGCTCAGGAGGATCTTCCGGCAGTGGGGGACGACCTTCCTGCTGGTGAGCCACGACGAGGACATGCGCCTGTACACAGACAGGGAGATCCGTCTCAGGGACGGGAAAATAGACAAAATTTACTTGCGGGAGGAAGAACGAGAATGAAAGAACCAGTGAGAAGACGGCTTCTGGCGCTCCTTGCGGCGCTGTGTGTCTGCGTCGGGAGCAGCGGCCTCTCCGCCCGTGCGGCGCAGACGCCGGACGTGCAGGGAACGGAGCAGGGGACGGACGCGGAGACGGACGGGGAGAAGGCTCCGGAGGAGACCGGCAGCCTGACGGAGCAGGGGACGGGCGCGCAGCCGAAGGAGACCGACCAGAGCTCCGGGAACGATTCGGACGACACGGCGGGGGACACTTCGGCGGAAAAGCCCAACACGGACGTCAAGGTCACGCCCAGCAACGCCAACGCGCTGCTTTTGATGGACGCGGGGGCCCAGTCGCCCAGAGCGGTGCCGGGGCGCACCGTGGAGGTCGTGCTGACGCTGGCGGTCAACCGGGAATGGCTCCCCAGCGAGAAATATGTGCTGCGCAACATCACGATCACGCCGGACATCCCGACAGATTCCACGAAGGACACATGGCCCTTCGACGTGGTGGGAGCCAGCTATGTGCGTCATCTGGACGACATGACCTACAACAGCACCGCGGAGGTCTGGTATGAATTTTCGGTATCCGAGTTCGCAAAGGAAGGCGTCTATCCGGTCAACTTCACGGTGAATGCCACCGTGTGGCGGGAGGACAGCGTCAACGGCACGGACATCACGGAGGACGTGGAGTTCAAGCTGAACGTCTTTATGACCGTCACGGACAACGGCGATATGTCCGGCGTGACCAGCGGCATCGGCCCTCTGAACGTGGCGGGCCGGGAGAACACGGCGATCGCCTCCCCCACCGGCAGCCCCGGAGAGACGGTGGTCATGAGTATGCCCATCGTCAATAAGGGAGGGACGCTGGAAAATGTGACCGTCTCACCGGTGGTGACCGGAGATCTGGAGACGTTCCCGTTCGTGGCGCAGGACATCAACTACGGCCGCGAGATGGGCCGTATGGAGAAAGGGGACCGGCAGCAGATCGACTGGATCTTCACGATCTCGCCCTACGCCACCACCGGCAACAAGGTCGTCACCTTCCGCGCCACCTATGAGGAGAACGGCGTCTACGGAGAGTGCACCTTCACCGGCTATATCTATGTGAAAAACGGCTACACGGCCAACACGGCCGCCTCGCTGATGGTGTCCGGCTACGGCCTCTATGTGAACGACGTCCCGGTCACCACGCTGGAGGCCGGAAACGACGCGGTGCTGAAGGTCACGCTGAAGAACAACGCGGAGAAGAACGCGGTCTATAAGGCGGTGTCCACGCTGAAGCTCTCCGACGCCAACAGCCTGATCCTGACCGGAGGCTACTCGGACGCAGCCTACGTGCAGAGCATCAGCGCAGGCTCCACGGCGGAAGTCGAATACCACATTACGGCAAGGGCCAGCGCGGCGGTGGGACCCAGCGCGGCCACCATCGCCCTGACCTACGAGACCCATGAGAACGAAGGCGCGGTGGCGGGAAGCGCAAGCTCCAGCATCCAGATCCCCGTCAAGCAGCCCATGAACCTGCAGCTCGACACTCCGGTGGTGTACGGAAGCGCCGTGCAGGGCGAGCCGGTGGCGGTCTCGCTGAACATGGTCAATCTGGGACGGTCCCGGGCCTACAACGTGAGCGTCGTGGCCATGGACGGAGTCTCCATGCAGGACGCCTACTTTGGGGGAGACATTCTGGCGGCGGGAACGCTGAACGCAGATTTTCAGGTGATCCCCAACAAGTCGGGAGAATTTGCGGGGACGCTGGTCGTGCAGTACGAGGATGCGGACGGAGAGCTGTACACCCAGAATGTGGCGCTCTCCATGACGGCGGCCGGGGCTGACGACGGCGCGCTGGCCGCCTCGGGCGACAGCGTGCAGGAGCAGGAGGAGACCTCCTCTTCATGGAGCCTGTGGCTTCTGCTGGCGCTGGCCGTACTTCTGCTGCTGGCGACGGCGTGGTATTTCCTGAGATACCGCAGGGGCCGGACGCAGGCGGAGAAGACGCAGGAGAATGCGGAAAATGACGTGGAAGGGGAAAGCAGTGAAGAAGAGACTTCAGAAGAATCAGGGGATGCAGATCGCTGACCTGCTCCGGACCGGCTGCGTCAATCTGTGGAGACGGAAGACCCGCACCGTGCTGACGGCGCTGTCCATGACCATCGGCGTCATGTGCATCGTGGTGCTGATCTCCATCGGCATCGGCTACGGGGAAGCCTACGCCGAGACGGTGGAGTCCATGGGAAGCCTGACCAAGATCGACGTGACTCCGGCGGAGAAGATGGGCGACAGCCAGAAAAGCGCGCTGCTCAACGACAAGGCGGTGAGCAGCTTCAAGGGGCTGGACGGCGTGGAAGCCGTCACGCCCGTGGAGCAGAGCACCGGCTACCTGAAGAGCGGCGCATACATCTCGATGGTGCGGATGTACGGCATCGATCTGGACACGGCGGAAAGCTTTCTTCTGACGCCGACGGAGGGAGAAGCGCCGGGGGAGGGCATACGGCTCCATCCGGAGCTGATGGTGACGGACGATTTGGCGGCCTCCTTCGCGGATCCGGGCAACGACTGGGAGGAGGCGGTGGACGCGGAGGGCAGCCCTCTGGTGGATCCGCTGACCACGCCCATCAAGCTGACCTTTGACTACAACACGCTGAACGGGACCCAGACGGCGGACAGCGAGGGGCGGGCCGGAGCGGCCGGGACCTTCTATCCGCTGACGATCACGGGGATCTGTTCCAGCCTGAATTATACCTTTTCCACCTCGGCCTTTCTGGACATCGAGAGGCTTCAGGAGTGGAATGAGATCCGGGAGAAGGCGCAGCAGGCGGCCGCCTCGTCCCAGAGCGCCGGCGCTTCCACCGGAAGTGGTACTGCTGGAAACAGCGGAAGCTCAGGAAGCGGCAGTACGGGAGACAGCGCAGGTTCCGGCAGCGCCGGGGACGGCGCGGGAAGCGGAAACGGCAGTACGGCGTCCGGCAGCGGGACAGGAAACAGCGGTTCCGCAAGTAACAGCGGCGCGTCCTCGTCCCAGAGCCGCGGCGGCACGGGAAACCGGGACACCGAGCGGGCCGCGGTGGGCAGCAGCTCCACCGCCTCCTCCAGCGCGCGGGGCGGAAGCTTTGACCCGGCAGCGGCGGACACGTACGATCTGGTGTGGGTCAAGGCGGAGGAGGTGGGGGACGTCCAGCGGATCTCGGACATCATAAAGTCCGCGGGCTTCGACACCTACTCCTTAAACGACATGCTGGAGACCGTCAAAAAGCAGTCCCGGCAGATCCAGGGGATGCTGGGAGCCATCGGACTGGTGGCCATGCTGGTGTCCGCCATCTGCGTGGCGAACACGATGATGATGTCCATCAACGAGCGGACCCGCGAGGTGGGCATCCTGAAGGTGCTCGGAACGGAATTTTCCGACATCGCGAAAATGTTCCTGACGGAAGCTTTTCTGGTGGGACTGGCCGGAGGCGCGGCCGGACTGCTCCTGAGCGGGCTCATGGGACGGCTGATCCCGGTGCTGTTCGCGGACATGGACATTCGCTGCGTCTTCCCGTGGTGGCTCGTGCTGGGCGGGATCCTCTTCTCCGGCGCGGTGGCGCTGGCGGCGGCGTGGATCCCGGCGAGAAAGGCCATGAACATCAGCCCCAACGAGGCGATCCGCAGCGAGTAGGAGGAAACGGACATGAACGGAAAGAAAAAGGACAGGCAGGCAGGCTCCCCCGAGGGGCGGATCCTGCTGCGGATCATACAGGGACTGCTGGTCCTGTGCATCTGTCTGGGCTTCTATCAGATCGCCGGAAGAGACGCAGGCGAGCAGCCGTCCGGGACGGCGTCAGAGGACGGCGTCCGGCTGGTCCGCTCCGCGGTCATCGGGGATACGCCGGCCGAGCTGGAGACACAGGGCGAAGGGGAGGACGCCGTCTATGTGATCGCGGCCGCCCTGCCCGCGGATTTCCCGTTTGAGCGGACGACGCTCTATCTGGAGCTGGAGGACGGGGCGCGGATCTCCGACGAGAGCAACTGTATCCTGACGGATCTGGGCGGCCGCTGGGTCGTGAACCTGACCGTCGAGAACGCGGCCGTGGTCGTCTCCGACGGGGAGCATTGGCAGGAATACCGGTTCCGGCTGGAGCTCACCTGACCGGGGGAACAGGGAGGGGAGGTGGTGCCGTTGGACAGGGAATCCGGACACAAAGAAAACCTGAAATGAAAAAATGGAAATGATCTTCCAGAAGAAAGGAGTCATGAGGATGACAGGAACGAAAAAAGCATTCGGCAGATGGATGAGCGCGCTGCTCGCCGTCGCAATGGTATTCACGCTGAATCTCACAGGGATCACCGTGCACGCGGCGGCAGCAAAGCCGACGTCGCAGACGGAGGTGGCCGCTCCGGCGGGGGTGACAGCCGCCACGATCGGAGGCCAGAACGCGGCCTTCTATCAGGACGACAACGGAAGCCAGATCTATCTGCGCTATATCTATCCGGGGAGCACGGAGGCGTCCGAGCTCCAGTCGGTCAGCGTGTCGCTGACGTCGAGATTTGAGGTGACGTCCGACGAGGTATCCGTCTCTAAGAGCGGAACAACCTATACTTTCACGGCGGATCTGCGGAACAACGCGCCGGTGATCTCTATCAGAAATACAGACTATATTGTGGCCGCAGGCATCGAGGCAGGCACAGGGACCCCCGCAGGGTTTGTCACGAGCGCGCAGATCAACGGCGCGGAGGCGCAGGTAGGCAGGCATGTGCAGAACAACCCCTGCCCCGGCAACATCTACTATAAGGAGAACGGCATCGACTGGATCTCCGTCACCAACTACATCACGGCCCGCGAAGTGGGGCAGGTGGAGGTTCCCTCTGAGACGGCGCTTTCCTACTCCATCGACGGCGGAGAGCCCATTGATACGACGCTGGATCTGACCACCGGCACCGCGCCTATCACGCTGGGAGCCTACACCTACACGGTGAACGCCACGTTCGTGGAAGGCTTTGTGGCGACGAAGAGCAACTTCTGGGTCGACTTCCGCGAGATGCGGAACAGCAAAGCGGCAGGAAAGATCCCGGATGAGCTTGCGCTTGCGCAGGCGCGGGAGATCGAGGCGGGCGTGGACGCCTACTATAAGGACGGCAGCGTCAGCAAGAAGTTTCCCGCAGGTTCCACGAACATGGACGTCATGCAGGCGATCATGGAATACTCCATCGCCAACGGCTACTATTCCTATCCGGAGGAGACCACGGTGGGAAGCGGCGTGACCTACATCGCCGAGATCAACGGGCTGGGCGAGTTCGACGTGGGATCCCTGAGCGGCTGGATGTATACGGATAATCCGTATCAGGCACATACGAATCCGGAGAACTGGTACACGGCGCCGGTGGGCGCGGCGAGCTACGTCCTGTCCACGACCAGCCAGATCGCATGGTTCTTCACGGTGGACTACGGAACGCATCCGTGGTGACAGACAGAGCAGAAAAGGAGCGGCAAAGGGAATGAGACGGATCGGGAAGAGGGCTCTGCCCTTCCTGCTGGCCGCCGTCATCTTCATGGGGCAGGCGCTGAACGCGCTTGCCCTGTGGGAAGGCGTCACGGCGAAAGGAGCAGAGTATCGGGGACATGAGGCAATTCTGGGGACGACAAACGACGTCGTCTACGTATTTCAGCTGGAGCCGGGGGAGTCTCCGGTCATGCCTCTGGAAAGTTTTACGACAACCGCGACGAGCGGGTTCTACACGGTCGCCAGCACCTACACGCCGCTGTCCGGGGAGGACGAGGCGGACTTCTCCTCCCCGGTCCCCTTCTGGATCACGACCACAGAGGGGGACAGCGGCATCGGCTGGCTGATGGCGCGCCCGGCGTCGTCGGAGTGGACGCCGGAGGAGGAGCAGGCGTTTCTGGACACGGCGCCCCGGTGGCTGGAGGTGCGGGACCGGATGATCGGGCTTCTGGAGGCGCTGGAGGAGCAGATCGACCGGCGGGAGGCGGCGGTGGGCGCGTACCAGACGGCATACCAGCCCCTTCTGTACTATCTGCGAAATTATGGATTTTGGGGAATGGTGAAAGGGAGCGAGGTGCCCGCCTACGGGAAGGACGAGGTCCTCTATACGGAAGAGACGCTCCGGGTGCTTATGCAGCTGAATCTGTCCTCGTGGAAGAGCGAGATTCTGCTGAAGGCGGACCAGACGCTGGCGTATCTGGACTGCCTCGACGCTTTTTGTGATGAGATCGAAAACAACCGGATCGCCGAGCCGGAGCTGACCGGCTTTCGTCTGGGCGATTACACGGGAATCATAGACGGGGCGGCTCACGTGACGCTGACCGTCCCGGAGGGAGCCAGCCTCCCGGATCCGGCCGACGCGGTGGTGGAGCGGTCCGACGCGGTGACGGCCAACTGGTTCGCCGGATCGCTGGAGAGCGGCCAGCTCCTGTACCGGCTGACGCCGTACACGGCCAGGACCAACACGCTTTATAACGGCACGGGAGGCTACGCTTTTGACACGGATCTGGGCAAGACGTGGATGGTGGAGATCCGGCGGGGAGACCCGGTGCTCCAGGTACAGTCGCTGACCGTGACGGTCGGGGAGCGGACGTACCGCGCCCGCATCGACGAGGAGGCCGGGACGATCCTGCTGACGCTTCCGGAAGGGACGGATCTGACCTCCCTGACGCCCGTCCTGACCCATACGGCGGCGCGGGCGACGGTGGGCGGCTGTCCGGAGGGCACGCCAGCGGATCTTAGCCGCCCGGTGAAGGTGGAGCTGGAGTTGGACACTTACGCGAGAGAGTACGAGCTCACCGTGGAGACCGGGCCTTCGAGGGAGTGCGAGATCCTGTCCTACGCGCTGGCGGGACAGACGGGGATCATCGACGGGGACCGGATCACGGTGACGCTTCCCTACGGGACGGAGCTTCAGGGCCTCTCCGCGGACGTCGCCGTCTCCGAGGACGCGTATCTGGCGGCTGCGCCGGAGCGGCTGGAGTTCGGAATGCCTCTCACCTACACGGTGCAGGCGCAGAGCGGGGACGTCAGGACCTACACAGTGACCCTGACCGAGACGCCTGCGTCCCATGAGAACGAGCTTTTGTCCTTCTCCTACGGAAGCATCCAGGCGAAGATCGATCAGGATAAGGGGCTGGTGACGCTTCAGGTTCCGGAGGGAACGGATCTGACGAAGCTTGCGCCCACGGTCCGGGTGTCGGACTTTGCCGGCGTCTATCCGGCCTCCGGGGAGGCGGCGGACTTCAGCGGCGGCCCGGTGGCCTACACGGTCACGTCCCAGAGCGGGATCACCAACACGTACCGGGTGAGCGTGGAGCTGGTATCCACGGGGGAGAACATCTACAAAGCCTCCATGGAGAAGCTGCTCGGCAACATCATCAGGCGCTACGAGACGTCCGCCTCCGACGACTGGGAGTGGATGAACCTCGGATTTTATCAGGGGATCACAAGAGAGCCGTCGCCGGACGCGCTGCCGGAGGGACTGGGCCTCCACGCGCGGATCAAAAAGCTGGATACCAGCTCCGGCGTGGCCATGACGGACTTTGACCGGACGATCATGATGCTGACGGCGCTGGGGATCGACGCCTCGAAGCTGGATCAGTATACGACGGAGGACGCGCCCTTTGTGGACGCAAAGGGAGACGTGGTCACCGATCTGACGGCATGCCTCTACAACTATTCCGGAGGCTACACGATCAACGGCCCGATCTTCGCGCTGATCGCCCTCGACATGGGCAACTATACGATCCCGGAGAATGCGGTCTGGACGAGGGAGAGACTGCTGGAGACGATCCTGACCCACCAGTACGGGACGGACGGCTTCGGCGTGGACATGGTGGGCATGCTGATGCAGGCCATCGCGCCCTATCAGGACGATCCGGTCTACGGGGAGCGGGTGAAGGCGAAGCTGGAGGAGGGGATCGGCCTGTTCCTCGGCGAGAGCAAAGCGCCCACGGTGGACGCCATGCAGCCGGACTTCACCTTCGGCGGCTTCGGCTACCAGAGCAGCGAGAGCGCGGCGCAGGCGCTCTGCGCGCTGAGCGCGGCGGGCGTGGACTGCCATACGGATCCGCGGTTTTCCGATGGAAAAGGAAACAGCGCCCTGACGGCGTTCCTCGCGTATGCGGACGGAGAATATTTCGCCCACACGATGGACGTGCCGAAAAACGCCATGGCGACCTATCAGGGGTGCTATACGGTCCAGTGGTATCTGGGCTTCCTGGAGGGAGGCGGCGCGGGACATCCCTACTCCCTGTACTATCATCAGCAGGACTTCTCGAGGCCGCTGAGCGCGGAGGCGCGGATCGAAAGCTTTGAGCTGGAAGGAAAGACGGGCGTCATCGACGATGAGGCGGGCACGATCCTTGTGACGCTTCCGGAGGGAACGCCGCTTTCTGATCTGACGCCGGAGCTCACGCTGTCGGACTATGCCTCGCTGGATGCGCCGAGCCTCCCGGTCACGTTCGCGGAGAACGTACCGCAGCCCTTCACTGTGCGCGCGGAGGACGGTGTGACGACAAAGACCTACTATGTGACGGTGACGCTTGCGGACGGTCTGACCGCCTCGGGAGCTCGTCTCGATCCTGACAGCCTGAAGCTTCAGGATGCGAAGATCCTGCGGGATCTGGAGATCACAGGGCGCACGGTGACGGAGTCGGACGGCGTCACGGACATTCTGCTGAAGGTGTCGGCGGGCGTGGACACGGAGAATCTCTATCTGAGCGGGACAGTCTCCTACGGGGCCGTCACGGACCCGGCGGGCGTGCTGGACGGCAAGACGAAGCTGAATCTGAGCGGCTGGAACACGATCCGGGTGATCGCGCAGGACGGAGAACATACCGGCGTCTACCGGATCAGGGCGGAGGCGCAGGCGACGGCGTCCATCGAGAGCTTTACCGTCACCATCGACGGGACCGCGTACCGGGGCGTCGTGGACGACGCGGCCAATACGATTCGGGTCACGGGAGTGCCGTCCGATGCGGACGTCACGTCGCTGGCTCCCGACATCGTCCTCGGCGAAGGGACCAATGTGTGCAGCCCCCTCTCGGGCGTGCCGCAGAACTTTTCGTCCACCGTGAACTACACGGTGTCCGGGGACGGGCTGGCCAGCCGCGTCTATGCGGTGGACCTGTTCGACGCGGACGGGAACCGTCCGTCGGGAGGCGGAAAGGAGCCGGATACCCCGGAGACTCCGACGGTGTCGGCGGCAAGTATCCGCAGCTTCCGGCTCTTCGGGACGGAAGCCGTCATCGACGACGCGGCGGGGACGATCCTGCTGACGCTCCCGGAGGGGACCGATCTTCGGCAGGCGGCTCCGGAGGTGACCGTCGGGACCGGCTGTACGGTCAGCCCGGTGTCGGGCGAGGTGGTGGATCTGACAAGCCCCCGGGTCTACACCGTGACCAACGGCACGGACACCTCTTACTACACGGTGATCGTGACGCTGGAGCAGAGCGTCTCCCAGAAGCTCTGGGAGGATATGGAGGATCACAATACGATAACGGATCATCAGGTGGTCCGGGATTAGGAGGAGAACGAAAGATATGAAATGGAAGAAAAAGGCGCTGCTGTGCGCGGCGGCCCTGCTTCTGGCTGCGGGAATCAGGTTTCCCGCGGCCGCCGAGGAGAGCGAGTTCCCGCAGCTGACCTTTGAGAAAACGCTTTCTGAATATACGATCGAATCAGGGAGCCGTAAATTTGAAATCCAGTTCACAGATTTTGAGACACGGACGCTGGGAGAGGAGGACTTCAAAGACGAGCTTGTTCTGACCGAGCGTGACATTGACACGATCAGCGCATACGCGGAAGAGGGGAAGGTGATCACGGCAGGCTTGATTACGGGAAAGCTGAAGGAAGGACAAAATACTTACGGTTTCAAAAGTATGTATTATGTGAACGAACCGTTAATCGATTTCTGGGATTATAATTCCGAAGAATATAAAGCTACAGCTGAAATCTATGTATCGGTATCGGGCGGAGAGGGCGCTGCCCTGACCTACGACGAGTGGGCATGGCTTGGAGACCCAAGCACTTTTTGTGTTGCTCCTACGCTTAAGGGAGGACATACCGGGCTTTGGTATATCCTCACGTACAAGGGGAAGGATTATCTGGTAAACATCCCGGTGGAGATCCAGTGCGAGGATTTTCTTGGACGCTTTGAGAACGAGAGCGTTCCGGAATTTATTATTTATAAGAAAGATACCAGTGGATATTCAAGAAACGGGCTCGGTTTATTTTCTTATACCAGAGACGGGGACTCCTTTATCTGCAGCCTTGATACCTATAATGAAAACTGGATGGAAGCGGACGCGATCCAGCTTCCTTATGGGTACGGCGCATCCGGAGTCGGAGATCAGGAGGTTAAGCTTGCGGATGGAAGGTCAGAAAGGATGCTTCTCTCAGACACCCCCTTTGTGCAGAGAGACGAGCCGTTTTCCTTCACCGTTCAAAACAGCAAGGGGGAGACGCAGACCTATTCGATCGAGGTAAGCATGCCGTGGGAGCTGACGGTGACGATAGAAAACCAATATCGTGACGCGATTCAAAGCTTTCAGGTCGACGGACAACCGATGGATTACAGCAGGCGGATGTCCCTTTCCTTCGGGCAAAAGGTGGAGGTGGCGATCAACCCTCCCTCGGGAAAAAAGCTGTCCAAGGCGATTCTGACGCTGAGTGATAAGACGCACATGGAAGTGGACATACAGGGAGACAGTTTTTCGTTTTCCATGCCGAAGGACACCGTATCTATCGATCGGTTTGAGTATGTGGATGCGGAGGAATCTCTCTATGAGATCCGGACGGAGACGGCGCTGGATGAGGACGTTCAGATGGAGACGTCCGGGGTGGTCTTCCTGTACGATGAGGAGGGCGTCCCGACGTCCCGCGCGGCAGAAGGAGATGAGATCACCGCGAGGGCGGACGTAAAGTCAAACCACAGAAGTCTTTACGGCTTTGCGTTTTCTCACTGGGAGGCCGAGGGGATCGAGCTGACCGAAGAACAGAAGACCAGCGGGGAGATCACCTTTTCGATGCCCGGGAGCGAGGTCCGGCTGAAGGCCTTTTACAAGCGGACGGGGACCGAGCTGACCATAGGGACCGACACTCCCAATGGAGGAACCGTCACGATTCAAGTGCTGAACGTCGGTCACATCGATCTGGACGAGGCGCAGCTTACGGACAAGTTCAAAAACGGACAGACATATGAACTGTATTTGCACAACCCCAATTTCCTCGGCTATGACTTCCTCGGATGGAAGGATGCGGATGGGAAGCTTTATGACACAGAGAAGCCGATGGCCGGAGTTGAATGGGCGTACAAAGGGGACGCCAGCAGCGGCAAGTCATACATTTGTCCGAAGGTCACGCCGACGGAGGACAGCGGTCCGATGACCTTTATCGCTTCCTTCCGGGCGAAGACGGCGGGCATCCTGACGCTTCAGGCGTCTGAGGAGCGCATGGGAAGCGTCTCGGCCAGCGTGGAAGGAAGCCCGGTCCAGTCGGGAGAAACCGTTCTCTACGACGGGCAGACGATCTCCCTGACGGCGGAGCCGAAGACCGGGTACCTGTTCGACCGCTGGGAGACGGAGAACGCTTCCGTGGCGTTTGCGGATGCGGACGCGGCGGAGACGACTTTTGTGATGCCGGCGACGGCGGCGCTGACGGTGCGGGCCGTATTCAAAGCCGATCCGGATTATAAGAGCAGCGAGTGCAGCCTGACGAGGGTCGAGCTTCTGAAGTCCGACGGCACGCTCGTCAAGCAGGCGGACCGGGAGGGAACCGCGTTCACCGTGCGGCTGAGCGCCTCGGAGATGACGGCGGAGGAGGCGAAGACGCTGGCAAGCGGCGGTTATCGTCTCCGCCTGACCTACTCCGAAAAGGCGACGGCGGCGCTGACGGGCGGATATGGAGACGGAGACAGCCCTGACGACACATGGGCGGAAGGGATCTCCAATCCCATCAGCAGCGGAGGGAGCGGCACGTTCGTCATCACGGCGGAGGACGGTACGCATACCGGCGAATATACAGTGTCGATCCGCTACGACGACCGGCCGGTCCTGCGGGCAGGCAGAGCGGAGCGGACAGGCGACGCGGAGGCGACCGTGCAGTTTACTTCCAGCAGCACAGGCATGTATTATTATGCGGTGACGGAAAAGGATGCGGGAGAGCCGGAGATTTCCACCGACAGCGTCGGCGTCCGGATCCCGTCCGCCAACAAGGCGGTCACGATCTCGCTGAGCAATCTGACCGCAGGCGCGAAGGATATTTATATCGTCGTGAAAAATGACGACAGCGCCACGGATGTGAAGATTTCCGACGTGCTGAAAATGACGATCGCAGAGTATGACCCGGACGCGGTGCGCTACGGGATCAGCGTGATGAAGACGGCGGGAGGCACGATCTCGGCGGACAAGACGGAGGCGAAGGAGGGAGAGACGGTCACCGTGACCGTGACGCCGGATTCCGGCAAACGGATGAAATCCGGCTCTCTGAAATATTCCCAGTCCAGCGCGCCCTACGCGGTGGTAAATATCGACGAGACGACGAAGACATTTCAGATGCCGGCGTACGAGCTTTCCATCTCCTGCCTCTTTGAGGACGCGTCCTCCGGCGGCGACGACGGACCTGCCATCGGCGCGTATCTCATCGGCGGTGTGAGCGGCGTGATCAACAACACGACGGGCAGCATCACGATCACTCTGCCGTACGGCACAGAGCGAAACGGCCTCAAGCCGGTCATCACGCTGAAGGACGCCTCGTCCGTCAGCCCGGCCAGCGGCGAGGCTGTGGATCTGACCTCCCCGGTCACGTACACGGTGACGGCCGAGGACGGGACGACAAAGACGTACACGGTGACGGCGTATGTGGAAGCGCAGCCCGTAGCCGACCGTCTCTGGGAGGAGATGCTCGGAGAGATCGGAGGCAGCACCGACCACACCGGTAAAAATACCTGGTGGGAAAAAGCGCGGCGCTTTAAGCGCAACAATGATTACCCGGAGTACTGGTGATCCCACGGCTCCGCGAAGGAGGCCTTCCGGCCTCTTCGCGGAGCCGTATTTTGTCCGCCGCATGGCTGAATAATTACCAAAAATTGTAAACAAACTGTGACATGCAGTGACTTTCCGCGAAAAGTGTGGCATAATCTAATTATCGATCAAGCGGGCGCTTCGCCCGGATTTCCATGGAAAAAATGAATAGACGTGATTGCGGGCGGCTCTTTTGAAATTGCACTTGCAACTTACAGTTATTTAAGATAAAATACAAGGAGAAGACTGGATGAAGACA
>JAUNHB010000053.1 GCA_030524125.1 Eubacteriales bacterium
GCCGCGTACCACGTCGTCACCGTCGTGACCATGATATAGATCAGGTTTTCCGGCCCGGTCATATAATAAAAAAAATAGCTTCCCGCCAGCAGAAGCGTTTTCTGATGTCTGGCCGGGATCAGATAGTAAAGCAGCAGTAAGACAGCTAAAAATTCCAGAAATTCATAGGATGTAAACAGCATGAACGATCTCTCACGGACTCAGCGCGAACGCCGTCACTCTTCCTCCTCCAGTTTCTCGATCAGCGCCCAGAGCGCCTTTGCGGAATTAAAATTCTGCGGCGTAATGTACTGGGCCGTGACCGTCACGCCGAACACCTCTCCGATCTCCGCGATCAGCGTGACGATATCGAAGGAATCCAGGATCATGTTCTCGATCAGATGCTCCTCCGTCTCAAAATCCACATCCGGATGCAGCTCTTCCAAAATTTCCAATAATTCGTCCATCGTATCAGTCCTTTCTTTTGTTTTTCTGTGCGCCCATGCCGCGCAGCGCCATCCGGTCCGTCTTGCCGTTTGGCGTCAGGGGCATCTGCGCAAGCCTCACGGTCCGGTTCGGCAGCATGTAGCGGGGCAGCCTTTCCTTCAGCCTTCCGGTCAGCTCGGCCTCGGAGAGCTCTCCTGTGTAAAACAGCAGGATCTTCGCGCGGTCCGGATCGTAGATGCAGGCGGCCATGTGCACGTCCGGCACCATGGCCGCGTTCACCTCGATCTCGCCAAGCTCGATGCGGTGGCCCATATGCTTGATCTGACTGTCCTTCCGGGAGACAAACAGAAGCTCTCCTCTTTCGTTTCGCTTTCCGATGTCCCCGGTCCGGTAGATCCGCTCCGGATAGGCCGTGTTCAGCGGGTTCTGCACGAACGCCGCAGCGGTCCGCTCCGGATCGTTGTAATATCCGAGGGCCAGCGAGGAGCCTCGCACGCAGATCTCTCCCTCCTCCCCGTCTGCGGCTTCCCGACCGTCCCCGGTCAGGAGCAGGATCTCCCGGTTCGGAAACGGCTTTCCCACAGGGATCGTCTCGCCCTCCTCAAATTCCCGGTCCACCCGGTAATAGCAGCACATCCCCGTGGCCTCCGTGGGCCCGTACAGGTTGACGAAATCCGCCTCTGGAAGCGCCTCCCTCCACCGGCGGAACTGCCGGATCGGAAACACCTCGCTTCCGAACGCTATCGTGTGTAAATATTTCGGCTTCACCGACTCGAAGGTTCCGAACGCGCTGACCATGGTCAGGGCGGAGACGACCCAGCAGATGGTGTTGATCTTCCACCGGTTCAGATATTCCACCAGCATGGCCGGAAGGGAAAAGCATTTCCTCGGGATCAGGTAGGTCGTGGCCCCGAATTTGACCGTCGGATAGATCTCCTTCAGACAGGCGTCCACATAGAGCGGCGTCTGATTTCCAAACACGGTGTTTTCATCAAAGCCCATGACCTCCGAGAGCTGCTCGATATAGTCGATGACCGACCGGTGGCAGGCCGCCACCCCTTTGGGAATCCCGGTGGAACCGGACGTGAACACAAGATAGACCGGATCGGTGTCCAGCGCGCTCCGGTAAATACGCCGGAGCGCCTCGTCGTCCGGCTCTCTCTTCGCCAGCTCGTCGTACAGCACCGGCTCCGTCCCTTTCAGGGAAAATTCCTTCGCTTTTCCGATGGTCGTCCGGTCGCAGATCATGAGCGGGGCGCGCACATTGTCCATGATCAGCTGGATCCGTCCGCCGGGCATCTCCTCATCCACCGGCACGTAAAAGCAGCCTCCGGCCACAACGCCGAAAAATGCTGCGATCTCCTGCGGCGACTTGCTCATAAACACGAGGATCGGCCGTTTCCTAAGTCCCCGGTCAAAAAGGGCGGTCCCGATCCCGCGGCTCTGCCGGTACACCTGTCCGAAGGTCAGCGACTCCGTCCCGTCGGAATAGGCCACCTTGTCGGCCTTCGTCTCCACAATGGTATTGAGATAATCTAAAATATGATTTTGCATGCCTGCATCTCCTCCTCTAAAGCAGCGTCCGGTACTCCGCTTTCAGCCGGCCGCATTCGGCCACCGCCTTTCTGGCCAGCACCTCCATGGCGTCCAGAAATGGAAGCCCTTCGTCCGCTCCCGGAAGGCTGGCCCTGCCGATCAGCGACAGCTCCGTGCAGCCAAGGAGGACCGCCTGCGCGCCCTTTTCCCGGAGCGTGCGGGCGGCAGGGGCAAGGAGCTCCGGATCCGCCTCCTCTCCGGCCTTGAGCTGGCCGTAGATCACGCGCATCACGCGCTCCTGCTCCTCTCCCTCCGGCGTCAGCGCTTCCACGCCCTGTCCGGAGAGCTCTTTTTGCAAAAGCCCGCTTCTGATCGTGCCGCTGGTGGCCAGGATGCCAAGCCTTCCTACGCCTTCGCTTCTGGCCTGCAGCGCGATCTCCCGCGCCAGATCCACGACCGGCGTCCCGATCCGGCTCTCCAGCGCCTCCCGGAAATAGCCGGAAGTGACGCACGGAATAACGATCCGCTCCGCACCCCAGTCCGCCAGTATCCTTCCCGCCCCGACAAGCGCGGGAAGCGGGTCCTCGCGGCTCTCCCCGAGAATGTAGGCGGTCCGGTCCGGGATCTGCGGCTTACTGTAAAGCAGGACTTCCATATGCTCCTGATCCCGCTTCGCCTCGCTCATCTGCGTGAGCAGACCCAGAAAACGCGCCGATGCCATCGGCCCCAGACCTCCGATCACGCCCAGTTTTCTCATACGCCTCATCTCTTTTCGTCCGTTCTTTTCACGTTTTCCTATTCTATCACTGTTTTTCATCCGTTTCAAGTATTTTTATCGCTTTCAGCGAATATTATAAACTAATAGATTGTTTTAAGAGTCATGGGAATCAAGTAAAATAAGGAATAGCGCAGTTTGGGCGCGTTTTGAAAGGAAGCTTTTAGGAGGAACGCCATTGACGAACGACAGGCTGGAAGTAGGCAGACGCATCCGTGAGTTTCGCGTCGGCAGGCATATGACTCAGGCACAGCTTGCCGAAAGTCTGGATGTGTCAACCAATTTCATTTCAGAGATCGAGACCGGAAAAAAGGGAATCTCCCTCGATACGTTGACCCGGCTGTGCACGCAGTATCAGCTGTCCGCCGATTACGTGCTCTTCGGAATCTCCCCGCGGGCGCTTCCTCTGGAGATCATCGTGGAGAATGTCTCCCATATGCGGCAGGAAAATCTCGCGATCCTGATCCGCTATCTGGAATCTATGCAAAGCCTTCGCAATGCCATGGGCTCCGACGGCGCGGACAACCCGGAAACACCGCAGAACGAAATATAAAAAGTGCTATGAAAACGTCCCGGCGTCTGCATAGCACTTTTTCTTTTCCATGAGGGAGGGCGCTTCCCGGACTTTCGATACCGTCCGGGAAACGCCCTCCCTCACAGAATTCACGATAAATTTTCAAGCATCTGCTCCATCACCCGGAAAAAGACGTCCAGATCCTTTTCGTCTATTCCTTCCGTCACTTCCTTTTCCAGCTCCTTCAGATCCTTGCACACATGCTCCTTGTATGCCAGCGCCTTCCCGCTGACAATGATTTTCTTGCATCGCGCGTCGTTCTCCGACGGCTGCCGGCAGAGAAAACCCTTCTGCTCCATTTTTTTCAAAAGCTCCGTCACGGTGGGCGGCCTGAGTCCGTACTCCTCCTCCAGATCCTTCTGGTACACATCCCGGTCCTGCGCCAGAAGGAAATGGAGCGCTTTTCCTTCCGCCCCGCTCAGCTCTCCGCCCGCCGTGTAGGCGTGGAGTCTCCGCCTGATCCGGTTGGAAAGCATGTTGACCGACTTTCCCACCGAGCGCAGGCGGGGCTTTTCCTTCGTCGTCTCCATCTCTTTGCTCTCCCGAATGTAGTTCTGCGCGTTTTGCAAGACAGACAGCTTCTCCTCCTCCGTCAGATCCCTGCGGATCCTTGCCGGACTCCCCATCACCAGAGAGCCTTCCGGCACGATCATATTTTGCGGGACAAGCGCTCCGGCCGCGATCATGCTGCGCTTCCCGATCACGGCTCCGTTCAGCACGATCGCCCCCATACCGATCAGAACCTCATCCTCCACCGTACAGCCGTGCAGGATCGCCCCGTGTCCCACCGTCACCATCCGCCCAACGGTGAGCGGACGCTCCGCATCCACATGTAGGACGGCGTTGTCCTGGATATTGGATCCCTCTCCGATCACGATCGGCTGCAGATCCCCACGCAAAACCGCATGATACCAGACGCTGCTGTCCTTCTTCAGCGTCACGTCCCCGACCACCGCCGCGTCTCTGGCCACCGCCGCGTCCTCGTGGATCGTCGGTCGTTTCATCCGTATCCCCTCTTTCCTGTTCAAACCTGAAAAACCCCGTCTCCGGGCCGTCTTCCGGCCCGGAGCGGGGATCTTCTTGTGCGCACGGAGCTTACATCGCCGCGCGGGTCTCGTCGATGATCGTCTTGATCTTCTTTGCGTTGGCCGCGATGTCGGCGGAGCTTCCCTTGGTGAGAAGGCCTCCGAAGCCGCAGCAGTCCACGCCCTTCTTCACATAATCGCTCAGATTGTCAAGGGTGATCCCGCCGGACGCAAGGATCGGCATGAACGGGATCGGCGTCTTGAACACGGACACCAGCTTCGAGCCGTAGAAATCAGAGATCGGGAACGCCTTGATGAAGGCGGCTCCGCACTCCAGTCCCACGACGGCCTCGGTGACGCTGGTGCAGCCCGGCGCGTAGGGCACCTGATAGCGGTTGCACACGACGGCGACCTCCTTGCTCAGGTTCGGCGCGATCACGAACTGCGCGCCCGCCAAAATCGCGTGTCTTGCAGTCTCCGGATCCAGAACGGTTCCCGCTCCGACTACCAGCTTGTCCCCGAATTTCTTGCGGAGCGCCGCGATCACCTCTCCTGCGTTGGGAAGCGTGTAGCTGATCTCCAGGCAGTCGATCCCGCCGTCCAGGCAGCCCTGCGCGATCTCATAGCCTCTCTCGATGGTCTCCACACGGACGATCGCCATAGCTCCCGTGTCTGCGATTCTCTTTGTTACTTCCACTTTCTGCATAGCAAGCACCTCTATCTCTTTCCTTTCTCCGTCTTCTGGACGGTCAGGCGGTGACCCGCGAGCACCCTGCTCACGTCCGCCTCCAGCGCGTCCAACCCGGATCTGCGGAAAGGCCAGATGACCCCCACATAATTCCAGCCGGACGGATGGGTGACCTCGTCGGAGGAGAAAAATAATTTTACAGATTTCCAGTCGCGAAGCAGCCGGACTTCTTTGATCTTCCGGTACTGCATCGTGACGCTGCCCCGGGGAAGGGAATGGATCACGAGCTCATGTTTGTGAAACTCGCAGACCGGCGTGTGCCTCACCAGCTTTTTCCCGTATCGGAACATATATTTGACCGAATACCAGATTCCGGTGACTCCCAGAAATACGCCCAGATAGAAGCGCGTATTTGCAAAATAAATGCACACCAGCATCAGAAGCAGCGTCAGCGCCAGATTTCCCAGCGTATAGAGAAGCAGCTTGAGCCGGTCCTCCTCGATGATATATTCGCTCATGGTGATATTTTTCTCACTTTCCCCACAGCCTTACAGGCCGTAATATTTCAGCATTTCCCTGATCTGTGCGTCGGCCTCTTCGCCAAGCTCCTGCACCGGCATTCTGGCGGGTCCGATCTCGGCGATCCCGGCCAGCTCCGCCGCGCGCTTCATGACGCTTGGCACCGTGCCCAGCTTCAGAACGCCGCGCAGCACGTCGATATCCTTCTGAAGCTTCGCAGCCGTCTCCTTGTCGCCGTCCCGCAGCGCCTTGTCAAGTCCCACCAGCGTGTCCACGATAACGTTGCTCGTCCCGGCCACGGCGCCCGTCGCGCCCAGCCCGTACGCATAGGAGATCTTGGAATCGCTTCCGACCAGAAGCTGCAGCTCCTTGCTCTTGCTGATCTTTGCGTAAGCCTGCAGTCTGTCCTCCTCTCCGCTGGAATCCTTGATTCCCTGGATATTCTCAATGTCCGCCAGCCGGTCCACCAGCTCCGGATCCAGCGGGCAGCCCGTCGCCTTCGGGATGTTGTAGAGCAGGATCGGAATATCCACGCTCTCCGCTACCGCCTTGTAGTGGGCGTACAGATTTTCGTTGGTAGGCTTCAGGAAGTAGGGGGTGATCACAGACAGGGCGTCCGCTCCCGCCTCCTGCACCTTCCGGGACAGACGGATCGTCGCTCTCGTGGAGCAGCAGCCGGTTCCCACGTAGACCGGAACTCTCTTGTCCACGATCTCCACGACTCTCTTCGTCATCTCGATCTTCTCATCCTCGTCGATCACGTGGAACTCGCCGTTGCTTCCGAGGATGAAGATTCCCTTGACGCCGTGGCCGATCAGATAGTTGATCAGCTTCTCCGTCGCCTCATAGTTGATGCTCTGCTCCGCGTCACGGTGAAAGGGGGTGACGATCGGAGTGATAATGCCTTCCATCTTCATCATGATTATTTCTCTCCTTCCCGGATGCTCTTTCCAAGAGATCCTCCCGGATGCCACTTCACATAGACCTCCGGCGTCAGCTTTTTCTCGTTCTGGAGCAGGACGCTCAAGCACTGCAGCATCATGATCTCCACGAGGATCGACGCGCGGGGCGGCTTGTTCATGGAATCGCCCTCCTGCTCGACGCCTGCGATCAGCGCCACGTCGCAGGTCTTCGCCAGCCACGATTCCGCCTTTCCGGTCAGCGCGATGAGCTTCGCGCCGTTTTTCTTCAGCGTCTCCACCGTCGCCTTCAGCTCCGCCGTCTCTCCGCTGTTGGAGATGGCGATCACCACGTCGCCGGGCAGGACCTGTCCCGAGCTTCCGTGCACCGCCTCTGTGCCGTGCAGCTCATAGGCCGGGGTGCCGGTGCTGGAGAAAAGAGACGCCGCGTAGCCCGCCACATGGCCGGGCTTGCCAATGCCGGTCACATGGACGCGGTTCTTCGCAGCCTCCGCCTCCAGGATCATCTTCTTGGCGGCGGTCAGCGCCTCGACGTCCACGCCGTCCATCCACTTCTGTACCTGTCCGGACGCAATGTCCAGAAATTCCTTCACCTGTTCTCTCTCTGTTGCCATATAATAAGTTCCTTTCCTCTCATCCCATTTCCTCATATCCCTGAACAGCCCTTTTCATGCCGTCCCGCAGAATATGGGTATCGATGGCCGATACGAGGATGTTGACATCCTCGCGAAAATAACGCATAAGCTCCATGCCTCCGATGATGCCGAAGGCTTTGTCATGTCTCCTGCAGGCGTCCGCCACCCTTCGGATCAGCGCAAGCTCCCGCTCGTCCATGACGTTGTCCGGGTTTCCCATGGAGATGCCCAGATCGCAGGGCCCCACGATAGCCGCGTCGATCCCCTCGACTCCGAGAATATCGTCCGCATTTTCTACGCCCTTCACGGTCTCGATCTGAGCGATCGTCATGACGCGGCGGTTGCTCTCTGCCATCCGGCGTTCGTGATCGCCTCTCGGCCCGTAATCCGTGTGCGGCCCTCCGGAATAGCTCCGGACGCCGACCGGCGGGTATTTGCTCCATCCCGCCAGAAGCTCCGCCTGCTCCTTCGTCTCGATCATGGGGACCATCACGCCCGCGGCTCCGCAGTCCAATATGCCGGACACATCCGAGCGTCCCAGCTGGGCGGCCCGCACGATCGCCGGGAAATTCCTTCCGTTTCCGAGCAGCATCAGGTCTCTGAGCCGCTCATAGGGCAGGACGCCGTGCTCACAGTCGTAAAACACAAAATCCATCCCCGCCTGCTGCGCGATCAGCACCGTGGCCGGATGGGCGAACGACGTCACCAGCACGCCTTTCAGCCTCCGGCTGCGCCAAAGCTCTTTTAAATCTGTCATACTCACCTCTTGTAATCAGACAGGGGAAGATTTTCTTCCCCTGTCCGCCGCGATACCGCAGCCAGCTCACAGCAAAGCTGTTCGCTGTCCGTTGCCCTGCAAATGGCTGCCCGTGCGAGCACGGCAGCCGCTTGCAGGGCGTATCGCGTCAAAAAGGGCGAGGAATGGATCCCCGCCCTAATTTTTAATTAGTGAAAGATGCCAAGGATCGCATTCATCACTGCGCCGATGATGTTGTAGTCAACATTCGGGAAGGACGCCTCTGCGATTCCAAGAGCCGCAAATGCCGGATACAGGATCAGCGGCAGGCCCGTAAGAGCCATACCTACGATGAAGGATCCAACAAGAGCTCCCTTCCAGCCGCCGTGCACATTTCCGAATACGCCGCAGGTACCGCCGGAGAAGAAGCAGATTCCGGCCGCCGGGATCATGATGGTGCTGCTGTGGAACGCAACCATCAGAGCCATCGCCGCCAGACCGCCGACAAACGATCCAACGAAACCGATCAGAACTGCAGTCGGTGCGAACGGGAAGATCGCCGGGCAGTCAACCGCGGGCTTGGAGTTCGGGATGTACTTCTCAGAGATCGCAACGAACGCTGCGGTGATCTCTGCGATGAACTGACGAACACCATAGATCAGGACGCTCATACCAGCCGCGAACTGCAGACCCTGCAGGAACGGATAGATGAACCAGATGTCGTTTCCGGAGTTCTCAAGCACAACGTCCAGATGTCCGTTCGCAACGCACGCAAACACTGCGATGTAGAACAGAACGACCATGAACAGAGCTACGGAGAACACGAAGTCTCTGAACAGCTCGAAGAACTTCGGCATGTTCACGTTGCTGGAATCGCTGCTCTCTTTCTTTCCGCCGCCCGCTTTCTCGAACAGCAGTCCTACATATCCGGAGAACGCATATCCGAGGCAGTTGAAGTGACCCATGGACAGGTTGTCCGCGCCGGTCAGCTCGTTCATGAAGCGCTGGCACAGAGTCGGCAGAGCCGCTCCGCAGATACCAAGGATGATACCGCCCAGTACAACGGTCAGCACCAGCGGCATGCCGTTGGCGATGAAGATCAGAGCGATCACGCATGCGAAATACAGGAAATGCTGTCCGGTAAGGAAGATCGCCTTAAACGGTGTGAATTTCGCAAATACAAGGTTCATCACGAATCCGATCACGAATACGAGAGCCACCTCGGTTCCGTAGGTGTCAAGAGCGAGAGCCGTAGCCAGCTCTACCTGCGTGGTAACGCCCTGGATGCCGAACGCCGTGTTGAACAGCGTGGTAAATACGCCTACGACAGAAGACATTGCGTTGGATCCGATGTTGAACACCATGAATCCGATAACCGTCTTGACAGTTCCGCTGATAACGTCGGTTGCGCTCTTCTTCTGAAGAAGCAGACCGATCAGAGCAACAAGTCCCATGATCAGGGACGTATTACGTGATTGTGCTAAAATTGCGTCTAACATTTTTTAAAATTTCTCCCCTTGTTCATATTTGACGGACAGCCCGCGTCTCCGCTGCCGCCGTCTCCATTCATAACCTGAAAAAAATTACTGCTTGCTGGCAAGGAACTCTTCCATCTTCGCCTTCATCTCGGCCTTGTCCACGATGTTGCGGATGCCGAGCGCGTACGGAACCTTGTCCTTCAGCTCGCCCGCCAGATCGTCCATGGTGATGACCAGATCTCCGGTAAATCCAACGATCGAATCCAGATTGCCGTGCTCGGTCTTGATCGGGAAATTGTTCTCGTTGATCACCTGATCCGCCTTGATCTTCAGCAGCATGCTGGATCCCATTCCTGCGCGGCAGCAAACTAATGCTTTGTACATTCCACTTCCTCCTATTCCATTTTTACTTGTTCAGGTAGTCAAGGACCTCTTTGGGGTCCGTGGCCTGATCTAACATTTTGAAGAACTCCGCGTCCTCCAGCCTCTCGGCCAGGTCCGCCAGAGCGTCAAGATGTTCCGTATTGTTTCTTGCACTTAAGCAGAACAGATACTTCACCGGGTCGTTGGCCTCGCTGCCGAACTCCACGGGAGTCTCAAGCGTCGCGATGCCGATCGCGCTCTCCAGCGCGCCCGCTTCCGGTCTCGCATGGGGCAGGGCCACATGCTGTGCAAGGACAAAATAAGGACCTGACTCTTTGGCGCCTACGATAATATCGTCGATGTAGGACTGCTTTACTTTTCCGGCGTCCATCAACGGCTGGGCGGCTTTGCGTACTGCGTCTTCCCAGTCGCTTGCCTGAATGTTCAGACGAATCAGATTCTCACTTGTCAAATCTTTTAACATCTGCCATCCTCCTTTCCACTATCATATGCCATAGTATAACACATCTGCCCAATCCTTCCAATTATCACTATTGCACAATTTAGTTTCCGAATTTTTTATACTTTTTTACAATTTGTTTATTTTTTCAAAAATCTTTGTTACGGAACACTGATTTTTTTCGGTTCAGGCCGGTTTTCATACCATAAAAATGTCTATTTTTACAGAGGAATGTTGCCGTGCTTCTTCGGGACCGGGGCCACCTGCTTGTTTTTCAGCATCTTAAGCGCCGCCGCCAGACGCTTCCTCGTCTCGTCGGGACGGATGACCTCCGTGACAAACCCTCTCGATGCGGCCACATAGGGATTCATGAACTTCTCCTTGTACTCCTGCACAAGCTGCGCTCTCGTCTCCTCCTTGTTCTCCGCCTCGCTGATGGCCCGCTTGAACGCGATGTTGACCGCGCCCTCGGCTCCCATGACCGCGATCTCGGCTCCCGGCCACGCGTAGACGATGTCCGCTCCCATGTTCTTGCTGTTCATAGCGATGTAAGCCCCGCCGTACGCCTTCCGCATGATCACGGAGATCTTCGGCACGGTCGCCTCGGAAAACGCATAGAGCATCTTGGCCCCGTGGCGGATGATCCCCTTGTGCTCCTGCGCGGTGCCCGGCATGAACGCCGGCACGTCCACCAGCACCACCAGCGGCACATTGTAGCAGTCGCAGGTGCGGATAAAGCGGGCCGCCTTGTCGGACGCGTCGTAGTCGAGGCTTCCAGCCAGCACCATGGGCTGGTTGGCCACGATGCCCACGCTCTGTCCGCCGATGCGTCCAAAGCCCACCACCACGTTTCTGGCGAACTCCTTTTGCACCTCAAGGAAGCTGTCCTGATCGCAGACGCGGTTCACCACCTCCAGCACGTCGTACGCCTTTCTGGAGTTGTCCGGCACGATCTCCACAAGCTCCGCGCACCGGTCCGACGGATCCTGACGGTTCCTGCGCACCAGATTGTTCAGCGAGTAGAGGAGCGACTTCTTCGCCGACGTGTCGTCCTTCTCCTTCCGTACCGGCGGCTTCTCCAGATAGCTGCCGGGCAGATAGGACAAAAGCTTCCTCACGCCGTCGAAGCAGCTCTGCTCGTCCTTGTATGTAAAGTGGGTCACGCCGCTTTTGGAGGCGTGGACCTTCGCGCCGCCCAGCTGCTCCACCGTGCACTCCTCGTTGACTACGGTCTTCACCACCTGCGGTCCGGTGATGAACATTTTGCCGATGTCCTCCACCATGAAAATATAGTCGCAGATGGCCGGCGAATAGCACGCGCCGCCGGAGCAGGGTCCCACGATCACCGCGATCTGCGGGATCACGCCGGACGCCTTCGTATTTCTGAGGAAAATGTTGGCGTAGCCGCTCAGGGAGTCGATGCCCTCCTCGATCCTTGCCCCGCCGCTGTCGTTGATCATGATGATCGGGGCCTTCATGTCGTACGCCATGTCCTGAATCCTTGCGATCTTCATGGAATGATACTCGCCCAGCGATCCTCCGATGACCGTGAAATCCTCGGACGAGACGAACACGGTGCGCCCTCCGATCTCGCCGTAGCCGGTGACGACGCCGTCTCCCGGCACTCTTTTTTTGTCGAGCCCGAAATCGTCGATCCTCGACTCGATGAAATTGTCCACCTCCACGAAGGTGCCCGGGTCAAAGAGCATGTCGATCCGCTCTCTGGCCGTCAGCTTTCCGCTTTTATGCTGCTTCTCGATCCGGTCCGGCCCTCCGGCCTGCAGGATCCGCTTCCTTCTCTTGTCCAGAACACTGATGCTGTCCTTCCACATATGCCTCTACCTCTTACTTGTCTTTTCCTGATCTCTTCCGGACGCGTTTTATTCCTTTTCGTCCCGCGCCTATTATTTTGACTTTCAAAGTATATAACAATAAAATCTCCTTGTCAATATATTTTGATTATCAAAATATATTGACAAGGAGATTCGGATGCAGTCCCGTTCCGGTCAGCTCCTGTCGTTTTGGAGATCCCGGCCTCCGGATCGGAACAGCTGCACCTTCCGCGACAGGTCGCAGATGGCCCACGCCACGCTCATGCCAGCGCCGATCCCCAGCGCGCACTGGAAGGTCTGGAGACCGTAGAGACTGGACATCGCCAGATCTGCGTCCACCGCGCTGCTCATGCTGTAATACAGCGTCCTTCCCGGGATCAGCGGGATCATGGACACGAGAAAGAACAGCGTGGAGGGCGCTTTTTTGATCCGCGCCAGGATCTCCGCGTAGAACGCTCCGAAAGCGCTGGCCGCAAGCGCCGGGAAAAAGCCGCCGCTCAAGACCGGGACGCACAGCAGATACACAAGCCAGCTCAAAAGCCCGCCCAGCGAGGCGATCAGCAAAAACCGGCGTCTCAGATGGAACATGACCGCAAAGCCGGCCGAACCGAGAAACGCCATCAGAAGCTGCAAAAGATTGTCCGTCGTCAAAATCCCTTCCATCGTCCTCACCAGATCCTTCCCGAGAGCCAGATGGCGCTCACAAAGCCAAAGGCCAGACAGCCGGCCCACAGCATCGCTTCGATAAACCGCATGATCCCCGAGATCGTGTCGCCGGTCAGCACGTCCCGCACCGCGTTCGTGATGGCGATGCCCGGGATCAGCAGCATGATGTCGCCGATGATGATCATGTCCATATGGAGCTCCGGGATCAGATGGCTGACGGCGCAGATGCCCATCCCGGACAGAAACGCCGTCACCACATTGAACACCATCGTGTTCAGGCAGAGCTTCGCCACATATTCCTGCATCAGGCAGATCAGCACGGCGAACGCGCCCGCCGTCAGGCCGTCCCAAAGGCTGCCGCCGAAAAACACGGCGAAGCTGGAGGCCGCCAGCACGCTCCCGGCGAACCGTTTCCTGCGCGGGATGCTTTCGCGCCGGATGTCCTGAAGACGCCTTCCCAGCTCCTCCGCGTCAAAGGGCGACGCGCAGTATTCCCGGCTCAGCACATTGAGCCGCTCCAGCTTCGTGAAGTCGTTGCCACCCGCTTCCCGGATCCGTCTCGTCTGCGTCAGCTCCCGCCCGTCCGGCAGCTCCATCGTGATCACGATGCTCGACGTGATGACGAACACATTCATGCGCTCCACGCCGAAAGCCCGCCCCATGCGGTTCAGCGTATCCTCCACCCGGAACACCTCCGCGCCGCAGGACTGCATCAGCTCCCCCATCACCAATATTTCATGAAGGAACCGCCCGGCGTCCCCCTGACAGGACCCGCCGGCCGGCATGTGTGTCTCCTTTTCCATTCCCTCTCCTCTTTCCGCCGCTGCACAGCCGTCTTAGTTTCTCCGCAGCGCCTCGATGGGACTTAGATGCGCCGCCTTCCTTGCCGGATAGATGCCGAAGAAGATGCCGACGCTGCAGGAGAACAGCGTGGCTCCCGCCACCGCGGACGCGCTGACCGACGGCGGGAAGCCCACGACCGGCAGCGAGCAGATCCCGTAGGCTCCCGCCACGCCGATCATGATGCCGATGATCCCGCCGATGCCCGTGATGATGGCCGACTCCGCCAGAAACTGTACGAGGATCGAACGGGTCCTTGCGCCCAGCGCCTTGCGGATGCCGATCTCCCTCGTCCGCTCGGTGACCGACACCAGCATGATGTTCATCACGCCGATGCCTCCCACAAGGAGGGAGATGGCCGCCACCAGCATGATAAAGATCGTGATCATATCCAGCACCTGCATGATCGAGGCCATCTGGCTCTCAAAGTCCTGCATGAGAAAGGCGTCCTGCCCGGTCATGCCGTGGCGGGCCTCCAGAAGGGCCATGGCCTCCTGCGCCAGCCCGACGGTGGAGTCGCTGTTCTCCGAAAACACGTACACCGAATCGAAGTCGTTGTACTCGGCCCAGTAGGCGTCCGACGTGGACGGTACGGAGATGTCCAGATAGTCCCCGTAGCCGGTGGTCACAAACGTGCTGTCCAGCGCCTTTTTCACACCCACGATCCGCACGTCCCGGATGGAGCTGCCGTCGTCCATCTCCATGGTCATGCCCACCACGTCGGCGGTCCCGAACATGCGGATAGCGTCGCTCTCCCCGATGACCGCCACGTCCCGCCCGGTGTTGTAGTCGTCCCATGTGTACCACTGTCCGTAGAGCATGGTGGGGTTGGTCGCGTATTCATAGTCCGGATCCGCATAGTCCACGATCGCCTCGAAGCTGCCCTTTCCGGTCTTCACCGTATTGAGCATGCTTCCCGCCAGCGCGCTGACTCCCCTGACGCCCTCCATGCCTCTGAGCGCATCCCGGTCCGCCTCCGTGATCTGGGGGATCTCCCCCTCCAGATTAGAGTTTGCATAAATATAGATCTGTCCCCCGGCGATGGAGGTCAGCTCGCCCTCCATCTCCGCCTTGGCCCCGTTTCCGATGGACATGATCAGGATGACCGACGACACGCCGATGATGATGCCCAGCATCGTCAGGAACGACCTTCCCCGGTTCATCCGGATATTGCTCAGGGCCATCTTGATATATTCCAAAAGCTGTCCCATCAGGCTATCCCTCCACGGGCGTCACCAGAGCGCCCTCCGTAAGTCCGCTTCCGACGCTTAAGACGACCTTCTCTCCGGGCTCCAGACCCTGCCGGATCTCGGTCAGCTCCGCGGAGGAGATGCCGGTCTCCACCATGCGCTTCTCCACGGCTCCCTGCTCGTTCACCACGTACACAAAGCTTCCGTCCTTGCCGATATTGACCGACTCGATGGGAACCGTCACCACATTCTCGGCCCGCTCTCCGTGGATGACCACCTTGGCCTCCACTCCAAGATAAAGGTCTTCGTCGGGATTGTCAATATGGATTTCCGAGGAGATCACGGCCGCGCCCTTGTCGTTTTTCGTGGCGGAGCGGCTGATGCGCGTCACGGTCCCTTCGTACTCCTTGCCGACCACGGTGACCGCCGCGGTCTGGCCTTCCTTCACCTTCTCAAGATCGCTTTTGTTCAGGGAGACCGACACGCACACGTCCTCGGTGCTCTCCACGGTCAGAAGCTCCCCGCCGCTCTCGATCGTGCCCCCGTCCACCGCCTTGACGCTGGTGACGATGCCTCCGAACTCCGCCGTCAGACCGCCGGAGACGTCGTCCGCCGCCGCGGTGACCTCCTGCGCCTTCAGCGCCGCCAGCTCCTTCGTGGCCTCCGCCTGCTTTCGTCCGCTGGCGGTGAGCATGGAGCTCTCCGTGGAGCTTTTGATGCTCTTCTGCTCGGCCAGATCGCTCTCAAAATCCGCCAGCTCCTCCTGCTTCACGGCCAGATCGTTGTTCGCCTGATCGATCTTCGCCTGATATTCCTCGGCCAGATTTACATGTCCGTCGTTCTGCGCCTCCCTGAGAAAACAGCCCATATCGGTCAGATACTGCTTGAGCGCCCGCACCTCGCCCTTCCACGTCTCCACCTGCTGCTCGAGGATCTCCACGTCGTGGCTGGAGCGGCTGTACTCGGCCGCGTCCTCGTTGCTCTTCGAGACGGCGTTCTGATAATTGTAGTACGCCTCGTCGTTCTGGAGGCTGGCTTCCTTTCTGCGCGTCTGGAGATCCGCCTCGTCGTAGACCACCAGCACGTCGCCCGCGGCCACCGCGTCGCCCTCCTGCACCCGGCACTCGGCCACCTTCGCGGTCAGCGGGGAAAAATAAACCTTCGTCTGCTCAGCCTTCACGGCTCCGCTGGCGTCCACATTCTGCTCGACGGTCCCGGTCTGCGCCTCGCGCACGATGACCGCCGGAAGCGCCGCCGGCGCGAACATCCTGCTGATGAGAAAGAGAACGAACAGCGCGGCTGCCGCCCCCGCGAGGATGCGCTTCCTTCTCTTTTTCTTCTGGGCCGCCGTCAGATCCTTCTTCTCCTTCCTGCGCCTGCCCGGCAGCGTCTCCACCGGGATGAGCTCCAGATCTCCATCCTCCGTCGCCGCCGCCTGCATCAGTTCCTGATCGTCCGTCCGATCCTTCTTCCATCTGCGTCTCATATCTGCTGATCCTCCCTCTGATTCATAAAATCCGCCTCGATCTTTCCGTCCTTGATGCGGATCACCCGTCTTACCTGCGCCGCGATCTCATCGTCGTGGGTGATGAGGATCACGGTCCTTCCGCCCTCGTGCAGCTCCTTCAGCACGTTCATGATCTCCTGTGTGGAGCGGGAATCCAGATTTCCCGTGGGCTCGTCGGCCAGTATGACCGGCGGCTTCGCCGCGATCGCTCTGGCGATGGCCACCCTCTGCTGCTGCCCGCCGGACATTTCGTTCGGCTTGTGCTCCATCCGGTGGGCGAGTCCGACCATCTGCAGCGCTTCCTCCGCCAGCGCCTCCCGCTCCTTCCTGCCCACGCCCCGGTAGATCAGCGGCAGCTCCACATTCTCCCGCGCCGTCAGATTGGGGATCAGGTTAAATCCCTGAAAGATAAATCCGATCTCCAGATTGCGGATATCCGACAGCTCGTCGTCCGTCAGGTTGGACACGTCCTTCCCGTTCAGATAGTAGGCGCCCGACGTGGGCACGTCGAGACATCCCAGCATATTCATGAGCGTGGACTTGCCCGAGCCGGAGTGTCCGATGATCCCCACGAACTCTCCCCGGCTGATGTCCAGACTCACATGGTCCAGAGCCCTCACCTCGTTCTCTCCGGGATTGTAGATCTTGCACATATCCCGCACCTTTACCAGCGTCTCCAAATATCAGAACACTCCTCTCTTTTCCGCCCCGTATGCATCCGCGCATCCGGCCCTTATGTCCGGCGCGCGGCTCATGGTTTCCCTCACAGTCTTATTGTATTAGTATATTATTGTATTATTTACTTAATATAGTAATGCATCGGATGTGGTTTGTCAATCAAAATTTTGACCGTCCGGACGCGGCCTGTTTAAGTTCATTTTTACCATATCACAATCAAAGCGCTTTGTGCGGGAATTTGGAAAACCTTAAGAAAAGTTCAGTTTTCTTAAAGTTCAGCCCGCGCCATTCGCAAAGCCGCGCTGACGCGCTCCCGACTGGCTGAACTGTAAAAAGAATCCTGCCGTGCAGGATTCTCCGCCTGCGGCGGGTCGCGCCAGCGACATCATTCCATTCCGCCGCAGCGCGATCCTTGCGGAGCATTTTGTCTCATAGGGCGTGCCCTATGAGACAAAAAACAGACCGGTCGGATCTTCTCCGGACCGGTCTGTACGAAATCGTCTCTGCGTGCTCTGCTGTCTCCCTCACCCGTCTCTCCCAGACGCACAGACGGTGACGTCTGTCTATTTTCCTTCTCTCTCTCTCAGGATCGCCTTTGTTCTGTCCCATGCGCCGGTGGCGTCCTCGATGCCGAATTTCTCCGGATCGAACATGGGCGCGACTCCCGCCTTCTTCTGCTCCTCATAGTCCTTCAGAAGGGCGACCGCCTTGTTGGACAGAAGCAGGATCGCGATGATATTGAACCATGCCATGAGGCCCACGCCGATGTCGGCCATGCTCCACACGACCTCTCCGTCCACGACGACGCCGGAGAATACCGCCAGCAGGAAGATGCCTCTCATCAGCCACGTTCCGATCTTTCTTCCGTTAAACAGGAAGCGCATGTTGCTCTCCGCCTGATAGTAGTAGCCCATCAGACTGGTGAACACGAACAGCACCACCATGATCGCGAGAAGCTTTCCTCCCCACGCTCCGAATACGGAGTTGATGGAATTCTGCGCCCAGAGGATGCCGTAGACCGCGTCGGTGTTGTTCACCAGCATCGTGCCGTCCGCTCCCTGCACGCTGTACAGGCCGGTCATCAGGATGATCGCCGCGGAGGCCGTGCAGACGACGATCGTGTCGATATACACAGACAGCGCCTGAATCAACCCCTGCTCCACCGGATGGTTGCAGTCTGCGGCCGCCGACACGATCGCGCCGGAGCCCTGTCCCGCTTCGTTGGAGTAGACGCCTCTCTTGACGCCCCATGCGATGGTGGATCCCATGATTCCCGCAAAGAGCTGGTTCGCTCCGAAGGCCGAGCTCACGATGCTCCAAAGCACCGCCGGAAGCTGCGTGATGTTCAGGACAATGACGATCACCGCCATCGCCACGTAAATCACGCAAATGACGGGCGCCAGAAGCTCCGCCACGCGACCGATCCTCTTGATGCCGCCCCAGACGACGAACGCGATCAGAATCACGCTCACGACGCCGACGATCATCTCGTTTACGTTGAACGCGCTGCGGAACGTGCTGGCGATGGACTGTACCTGAAGTCCCGGCATCAGCGTGCCGGGGCCGAGGACCGCCGCCAGAGCGAAAGCCACCGCCAGAGGCTTGAATTTCAGCCCCTTGGTGATAAACATCTGAGGTCCGCCGATAAACTCGCCGTCCTCCTTATTCTTGTACGCCTGCGCCAGCGTGCACTCCGCGAAGGACGAAGCCGCGCCGATCAGGGCGATGATCCACATCCAGAACACCGCGCCCGGGCCGCCGAAGAAGATCGCCGTCGCCACGCCCGCGATATTTCCCATTCCCACGCGGGAGCCCACCGTCGCCGCAAAGGACTGGAACGGGGAGATTCCCTCCTGCTGATGTCCCTGCCCCCGGATCAGGCGGATCATATCTCCGAACAGCCGGAATTGTCCTCCCCGGATCCGTATCGTGAAATACACGCCCGCGATCAGACAGAGCGCGACCAGCGGGGTACTCCATACCAGATCGTTGACCTTTGTCATCAAGCTCACAAAACCATCCATACCCATAGACCTCCTTTTGTATTCTGCAATTTTTCCGAAATTGCTCCTGCACAACATTATAGGGGCTGTGAAAAAACAATCCCCGTAAAAACAAAGAAAGACTTATGGTTTTTG
>JAUNHB010000054.1 GCA_030524125.1 Eubacteriales bacterium
CGGAGACCTTCGTGTCGCCGGACGCGGCTTCCGGTTCCACGGAAAATGGCACAGCTGTTCAGAGCGGAAGCCTCGAGAATGTGCTGCTGGGCGAGACTCTGAGCATCGCTCCGGAAAACGGAGCAGCCATCAGCAAGGCGTCTCCGGTAGAGGTGAGCTATGAATTTCCGGACGGCGGCGTGGAGATGGAAGAGGTGATCCTCGAGACCCCTGCGGACAGCGCAAACGCCGTGAAGGCAGGAACGGTGCTCGTTTATGAGGAAGGGAAGGAGACTCCCATAGAGATTCTGTTCGGAGAGCAGACGGCGATTTTCTCTAGAGCAAAAGCGTCGGCCTCATGGAGCGCGGACGGCTCTCTACATATCAGCCTTGGGGGACAGGTGGCGGTCAAGAAGGTGACCTTCAAGATCACGGCTACGGCTGGCAGCACGAACCTCGCGGAGATCTCCAGAGTGGAATTTGTGGGCGATATGGCCGGGCGGATTCCGGAGCCGGAGATGAATATTCCTGCAGACTTTACGGCTGCGGGCAGCAACAAAGCCATTACCGTAAGCTGGACGAAGCAGACCAATGTGACCGCCTACGAGGTGGCCGTGACGCAGGACGGCAAGACGGAATACAAGAAGACGACGGGCACAAGCCTTGTCATCCGGCAGTTTGGCGGTAAGGATCTGGTGAACAACACCGTTTACACCGTAAAGGTGCAGTCGCTGAACGGAGAGTGGAAGAGCGGCTATACAGAGGAGCTTTCGGTGACTCCGAAGGCGGAGGGCGTGCCGGATGCCCCGGACAATGTGAAGATCACAGGAGGCTACCGGACTGTCACGGTGAGCTGGAGCGCCAATGAGGACGCGGACAGCTACAACCTTTATTATAAGGAAGAGGGAGCGGAGAGCTTCGAGAAGATCGAGGGCATCACGGCTTCGACCTATCAGCTTGGGGGCCTGAAGGACAGTACGAAATATACGGTATACATGACGGGCTCCAATGATCTTGGAGAGGGACCGGCGTCCCCCACTGTGTCGGACAGCACCATCGCGGGCCTTGTGCCGGTGAAGCTGCCGGGCTATAAGCTGATCAATACCTCCAACGGAGAGGGTGTGTTAAGCGCGCACATCAAGGCGGCGTCCTTCGCAAGCGGAGCGTCGGCTGCCATGGTGGACAGCGCTCTCGATGCGGGCATGACAGGAAACAGCGCCCTTGGCCTTTTCGACAACGACTACAACTCCTATTTCCAGGCAAATGACTGGGATTACGGCGGAGCCTATCATCAGGGAAGCTGGGGGATTACGACGGAATTTGATGAGGTATACAGCATCGGTATGCTGACCTTAGCGGAGCCCCTGGACGTTGGCTCCTACAGTTACGTTCATGTGCGTTATCAGGATGGGGATGGAAACTGGAAGGCAGCTCCGGGAACGACGATCCAGCAGAGAACCAGCGGAAACCGCAGATACTATCAGATCAAGTTTTCCGGCCCGGTGGAGACCTCTAAAATCATGCTGGGTATCGGACGTTATGGCGCTTCTCCGGGAAGAGTGACCGTATCGGAGATCTGCTTCTACGAGTACGACAGTCTGGAGCAGGATATCCTGAGTCTTTACGCTGACAACCTTTATATTACGCTGAAGGATACGGTGACCGAAGAGCTGCTTGACGAGCTTCAGGCGCGGCTTGACACTGCAGATCCGGTAAGCGGCGAGTACCACCCGGATCGGGAGGCGCTTCAGAAGGAGCTTGACGCGGCAAGGACGCTCTTTGCCACAGGAAATCTCGGAGAAGCCGTGCAGATCAATTCCAGCATCACGCTGGAAAAGGATAAGCAGATCGCGGTGGGCGGCCTGAACGCATGGCAGCCCCTCGGCGTGGCGGCGTCTGCGGGCGAGCAGATCGTGGTTTACGTGGGAAATGCGGGACAGAAGGCGGGAGCAGCCGCCAGAGTGCAGCTCGTAGTTACCCAGTATCACGCGGAAAACACAGAAGTTTCGAAAACGCTGGCATTGCGGGTAGGAAGAAACGAGATCACCGTGCCGCAGCTCACGAACAAAGACGTGGAGCAGGGCGGAGCGCTCTATATCCAGTACACCGGCAACAATGCAAACGACAGCTACGCAGTCCGCGTAAGCGGCGGCGCGAAGATTCCGATTCTCAATGTATACGGACTGGAGGGCGAGGCGCGCGCGGAGCGCATCGAGACCTACGTGCAGGAGCTGAACGCTTATGTGGCGAAGCTGGAAGAATCTCATAATGAATACGCGGCGGAGCATGAGAGCGCGAATAAGACTTATGACGCGAAAAACTGCATCCTAAACGCCACGGACATCGTGATGAATCAGATGATGCTTTCCCTGCCCGCAAGCCAGGTGCTGGCCGGACTGGGAAGCGGCGATCAGGCAGAGCGGCTGACGAAGACCATAGAGGCCATGGAGGATATGATGATCCTGTTCTACCAGCACAAGGGTCTGACCAATTCCTTCGCGGAGGGAACGGAAGAGACCGTGAAGGCGAAGAACCATCTGCCCTACTGCTATCAGAATATCCGTTATATGCGGATGTTCTCGGGAGCCTTCATGTACGCGGCGGGAAGCCATATCGGTATCGAGTGGCCCGAGACGCCGGGCATGATGAGCGGCACACCTGTGGTATCAAATGAAAATGGAAAGTACGAGAGCGGCCGGTATTTCGGCTGGGGTATCGCCCATGAGGTGGGACACGAGATCAACCAGTCGGCCTACGCCCACGCGGAGGTGACGAACAATTACTTCTCCGTGCTGGCCCAGGCGAAGGATACGAATGATTCCGTGCGCTTCCAGTACCAGAATGTGTTTGACAAGGTGACCTCGGGCGCGTCCGGCTACGCGGACAATGTATTCACGCAGCTTGGCCTGTACTGGCAGCTTCATCTGGCTTACGACCGGGATTATAACTACAAGACCTATGACACCTATCAGGAAATCCTTGAAAATCTGTTCTTCGCGAGAGTGGACAGCTATGCGAGAGATACCTCGGCTGCGCCCGCGCCGGGCGGAGTGGCCTTAACCCTTGGCTCCGAGCGGGACCAGAACCTGATGCGTCTCGCCAGCGCGGCGGCAGAGAAGGATCTGACGGATTTCTTCACCCGCTGGGGCATGACGCCTGACGCGGCAACTGCAAGCTACATGGGCCAGTTTGAGAAAGAGACGAGAGCCATTTACTATGTGGACGATACGGCCCGCGTTTATGAGATGACGAACGGCGTACAGGGTTCCCTGGAGGGACAGGAGGCCGCGGAGGCGGCTGTGTCCGCAGATGGCAGTGAAGTGAAGCTTACCTTCACCTTCAAAGGCGCGAATAAGGACGTCCTTCAGGGCTATGAGATCGTCCGCGTTTCCACGGAGCAGGGCGTCGAAAAGCGAGAAACTGTCGGCTTTACGCAGGAGAACAGCTTTACAGACCGGGTATCCATGGCCAACCGCGTGGTGAGCTATGAGATCACGGCCATCGACAAATACATGAACCGTTCCGCCGTGTACCGCACAGACGCGGTGAAGGTGGAGAGCGACGGTCTGCAGGAGAAGGAGCTCTGGACGGTGGAAACGAACCTTGTATCCGACGCGGACACGACGCCGGAAAGCAGCGAGGGCGATCCTTGCGAGCCGGAGGCGGTATCTGCCTCTTACAAGACAGTGGACGGCGACAAGAATACGGTATTTACTGGAAAAACGGAGAACGCGGAGCCCTATCTTATCCTGAAGCTTCACAAGAGTACGGAGCTTTCAGCCCTTCGCTATACGCTGGAAGGCGCGGGAAATGCCATCGGAGCATACCGCATCGAGGTCAGCGAGGACGGAAGCGCCTATACGAAAGTGAAGGAAGGAAAATTTGATCTGAAAAACGGAAGCGAAACCGTCTACTTTGAAAATGGAACAGACCTGTGGGTGACTACCTACGACGCGGCCTATGTGAAACTGACGGCCGTAGGACAGCAGGGAAGCGCGCTTTCTATCGGAGAGCTCGACCTTTACGGGCCCACAGGAGACAATGTAGAGTTCCTGTCCGTGACAGACGGACAGACCGGTATCGGCCTTCTGAAGGAGGACTATGTCTACGGACAGAGCGAGGAGGAAAAGATCCCGGCAGGCTCTCTCATATTTACGGGAAGCTATAAGGGAAATCCGGCCTACAACGTAGTCGTGCTTTATGATGAAAATGGCGAAATCGTAGGCGGTGTGGACGCGGACGGCGCGGTGAACGCAAGTCAGATCATTCTGGCGGAGGTTCCGGAGAACGCCATGCTCGGAGAGGTATCCGATGGAACCTGGATCTACTGGATCGAGCCTTCTGTGCTGAATACAGAGACGCTTCCGAAGACCGTGCGTGCGGAGCTGTACCGTGTGGACAACGCCCTGACCAACGAGGGACAGAGACTGGTGAGCGATACGCTGCCTGTGCAGATGCCGGAGAAGCTTCCGGAGCTGTCTCTGGGAACAAAATAAAATGAGGAGAAACAGCATGAGAAAAAGGATATGGCAGAGCATGGGAGCCGCGCTCCTTGGCTGCCTCCTGCTGGCGCTGCCTGTACAGGCAGCGCCCCAGGGGGAGGTAAGCTGGAGCGCGGAGGATGGCGCGCAGGCTGTGCTTGCGTGGCCGGAGGACGCGGAAGAGGAAATTCGCTCCCTGCAGCTTAGCTTTGAGATAGAAAACGCGGGAAACGCGAAGATTTCCTTTGCGTTTGATGAAGGCATTACCAGTAAGGTAAAGGAATACCGGTATCAGAACGGAACCCTGACGGTCTATGTGGCGGGAAGCGAGAACCTGCGCACGGCGGAAACACTGACGCTTGGAGAGGTAAAGGCCGAGGCCGCAGGTGCGGAAACAGTGACCGTGAAGGTGACGCCGAAGGCGGACAGCCTACGGCTTGTAAACGGCGCTTCCTCTATGGAGGATTTTGCGCTTGAGTCTGTAGTTGGTACGGAGATCACGGCGGAAGGAAAGAAAAATCCGGACGGCGGGAGCGGCGGTTCGGGAAGCGGAAGCTCCGGAAGCGGCAGCGCGGACAGCGCCGCCGACAGCGCAGCTTCCTCCACCGGCAGCTCCGCCGTCCGTGCGGAAGGAAACGGCGCCGGAACGGGGAGCGCAGACTCCGCAGACACTTCTACCGGCGATTCCGATCGGAACGTACCGGACAGTCAGACGGAGACTGCTGGCGGGACAGAGACGGACGGCGGATCCGGAGACGCCGGGGACGAGGAGAGCGCTTCCGGGGACGAGGCGGATGGGATCAGGAGCGGGGACGCATCCGGCGCGGGGCTCCTTCTGGCAGCCGCCGCGGCCGCGGTCGTGCTGGCCGCCGTGCTCCTGGGCGGCTGGCTCTGGATGACAGGGAAAAAGAGCGGAAAGAAAAAGAAGAAATAAAAAGAGGGACGCACCGGCGGATATTCCGGTGCGTCCTGTGTTTCCGGGACGAGGTATCGGTTGAAAATCTCCCGGATCTATGGTAGAATGAGCGATAACGAGGGGAATGCGAGCGTATTCCCAAGGACAAACCTGAGGTGCGATATGAGACGTGTACTTTTGAAATTGAGCGGAGAGGCGCTGGCCGGGGAGAAGCATACCGGCTTTGACGAGGCGACCTGCCTGCAGGTGGCCGGACAGGTGAAGCAGGTGTGCGAAGACGGGATCCAGGTCGGCGTGGTCATCGGCGGAGGCAATTTCTGGCGGGGCCGGACAAGCGAGAACATCGACCGGGCGAAGTCGGACCAGATCGGCATGCTGGCTACGGTGATGAACTGCATTTATGTATCGGAAATGTTCCGGAGCGTGGGGCTGAAGACGAAGGTGTTCACGCCGTTTCCCATGGGGCCCATGGCGGAGATGTTTACGAAGGACGCGGCGCTGGACTGCCTGGAGCGCGGCGTGGTGACGTTCTTTGCGGGCGGGACCGGGCATCCGTATTTTTCCACGGACACGACCACGACGCTGCGGGCGGTGGAGATCGAGGCGGACGTGATCCTGCTGGCGAAGGCGGTGGACGGCGTGTACGACAGCGACCCGAAGCTGAATCCGGACGCGAAGAAATACGACGAGATCCCCATCCAGCGGGTGATCGACGGGAAGCTGGGCGTGATGGACCTGACGGCGTCCATCATGTGTATGGAAAATAAAATGCCGATGATGGTGTTCGGCCTCGGCGAGGAGAACAGCATCGTCAACACGCTGAACGGAAAATTTTCGGGAACGAAAGTAACGGTATAAGGGAGGATTTACCAGATGGAAGAGAGATTACAGCCATACGAGAGCAAAATGACAAAGTCCTACGACGCGCTTCTGAGAGATTTCGCGTCGATCCGCGCGGGAAGAGCCAATCCTCACGTGCTGGACAAGATCAAGGTGGATTACTACGGGACGCCGACGCCGCTTCAGCAGGTGGGCAATATCTCCGTGCCGGAGGCCAGGATCATCCAGATCCAGCCGTGGGAGAAGAAGCTGATCCGCGACATTGAAAAAGCGATCATGACGTCGGATCTGGGCATCAATCCCACCAACGACGGCTCCGTGATCCGGCTCGTATTTCCGGAGCTGACCGAGGAGCGCAGAAAATCTCTGGCAAAGGATGTAAAAAAGAAGGGTGACGACGCGAAGGTGGCCATCCGCAACATCCGTCGGGACGCGAACGAGACGTTCAAGAAGCAGAACAAGAGCAACGAGCTGACTGAGGACGACCAGAAGGATCTGGAGACGAAGATCCAGAAGATGACGGACAAGTATATCGCCGACATCGACAAGGCCGTCGAGGAGAAGACAAAAGAGATCATGACCGTATAGGCATGCGGTGAGGGAGGCTGCTGTCGGGCGGGGGAGAGTCATGGAGATGGACTCCCTCTCCGGCAGCAGCCTAAAATATGCGACAGAGACGCTTTCGGACGGAGCGTCCGTAAAAAAGTACGATCAGGGGAGATGGAGGAGAAGAGGGATGACGATTCCGCAGCATGTGGCGATCATTTTGGACGGAAACGGGCGCTGGGCCCGCGCGAAGGGAATGCCGCGAAATTACGGACATGTGCAGGGCGCAAAAAATGTGGAGAAAATCTGCGAAACTGCATATCATATGGGTATCAGATATCTGACCGTCTACGCGTTTTCCACGGAAAACTGGAAGCGCAGCAAAGACGAGGTGGACGCGCTCATGACGCTTCTGCGCAACTATATGAAGACCTGCGTGAAGACGGCGAAGAAAAATCATATGCGGGTGAGGATCATCGGGGACAAGACCGGGCTGGCGGACGACATCCAGAAGAGCATCGCCGATCTGGAGGAGCAGTCGAAGGATCAGGACGGGCTCAATTTTACGATCGCCATCAATTACGGAAGCCGGGACGAGATCCGGCGGGCCGTGATGAAGATCGTGCAGGAGGGGATCCGCCCGGAGGAGATCACGGAGGACGTGATCAGCGCGCATCTGGACACGGCCGGGATCCCGGATCCGGATCTTCTGATCCGGACCAGCGGGGAGCAGCGTCTCTCCAATTATCTCATGTGGCAGCTTGCCTACACGGAATTTTATTTTACCGACGTGCCGTGGCCGGACTTTGACAAGGCGGAGCTGGAGAGAGCGATTGAGAAATATAACGGGCGCGACCGTCGGTACGGAGGAGTGAAGGAAGAATGAAATCATTTTTGATCAGGCTTTTCAGCGGGATCCTCCTGCTGGCGGTGATCGGGGCGGCCTGCGCCTTTGGAAGCTGGCCCCTCTGGATCGTGGTGACGCTGGCCGGATTTGCGGGACTGCACGAATTTTACCGGGTGTTCGGGATCGGGCCGAAGGAGATCCTCTGGTACGCGGGGATGCTGAGCGCGGCCGCCTGGGCGTGGATGTCCTTCGCCGTGTGCGGCGGGCTGCCTTCGGGAAAGGAATCGCTGTGGCTTGTGCTGGCCGCAGCCTTCCTGCTGATCATGGCGGTCTATGTGTTTACGTTTCCCAAATACGACACGGTGAAGATCATGGCGGCCTTTTTCGGGATCTTCTACGTGCCGGTCATGCTGGGATTTATCTACCAGACCCGGATGCTGGAGGAGGGCTTTGAGCTCGTGTGGCTGATCTTCCTGAGCGCGTGGGGCTGCGACACCTGCGCTTACTGCACGGGAGTGCTGATCGGGAAGCACAAGATGGCCCCGGTGCTCAGCCCGAAGAAATCCGTGGAGGGCGCGGTGGGAGGCATTGCGGGAGCGGCGCTTCTGGGAGCGGCCTACGGGGCGCTGACGGGAGAGCATGTGATCGCCTACGCCGCGATCTGCGCGGTGGGCGCGGCGGCTTCCCAGGTCGGGGATCTGGCGGCTTCGGCGGTGAAGCGCCAGCACGGCATCAAGGATTACGGGAAGCTGATCCCCGGGCACGGCGGGATCATGGATCGCTTTGACAGCGTGATCGTGACCGCCCCCATGATTTATGCGCTGGCTCTTTTGCTGGGCTAGGGAAGGGAGAGAAGAACAGATGAAAAAAATAGCGATTTTAGGCTCCACGGGCTCCATCGGCACCCAGACGCTCGAGGTGGCGAGAGAAAACGGGGATCTGCAGATCACGGCGCTGGCGGCCGGGAACAACATAGAGCTTCTGGAGCGGCAGATCAGGGAGTTTCGTCCGTTTCTGGCGGCGGTCTGGTCGGAGGAGAAGGCCAGGGAGCTGAGAGTCCGGACGGCGGATCTGAACGTGAAGATCGTCTCAGGGATGGACGGCCTTCTGGATGTGGCCACAGAGCCGGAAGCGGAGATTCTCGTGACGGCTATCGTGGGGATGATCGGCATCCGGCCCACCATCGCGGCCATGGAGGCGGGCAAGGATATCGCTCTGGCCAACAAGGAGACGCTGGTGACGGCGGGACATCTGATCATGCCGCTGGCGAAGGAGCGGGGCGTGAGGATCCTCCCGGTGGACAGCGAGCACAGCGCGGTCTTTCAATGTCTGAACGGAGAGAGGCGGGAGCGGCTCCACAAGATCCTGCTGACGGCGTCGGGCGGACCGTTCCGGGGACGGAAGAAGGAGGAGCTCCGGGACGTGCAGGTGGAGGACGCGCTGAAGCATCCCAACTGGTCCATGGGAAGGAAGATCACGATCGACTCGGCCACCCTTGTGAACAAGGGGCTGGAGATGATGGAGGCCAGATGGCTGTTCGGCGTGGAGCCGGAAAACATCCAGATTGTCGTCCAGCCGAAGAGCATCATCCACTCCATGGTGGAATTTGAGGACGGCGCGGTCATGGCGCAGCTTGGCACGCCGGACATGAAGCTTCCGATCCAGTACGCGCTCTACTATCCGGACCGGCGGTATCTGCCCGGCGAGAGGCTGGATTTCTGGGCGCTCAGGGAGATTACCTTTGAAAAGCCGGATATGGAAAATTTTCCGGGGCTTCGGCTGGCCTTCGAGGCGGCCGCCGCGGGAGGAACGATGCCGACGGTGTACAACGCGGCCAACGAGCGCGCCGTGGCGAAATTCCTTGACCGGAAGATCGGATTCCTTGACATTCCGCAGATCATCGAGAGCTGCATGGAGGCCCACCGGACGGTCTTAAATCCGTCGGTGGAGGAGATCCTGAGCGTCGAGGCGCAGACTTATGAAATGATTGAGAGCAGGTGGTAGATTGAGTATAGTAAGCATCATTCTGGCGCTGGTTATTTTCAGCGTGATCGTCATCGTCCATGAATTCGGACATTTCCTTCTGGCGAAACGTGGCGGCATCCGGGTCAACGAGTTTTCGGTGGGCATGGGCCCCGTGCTGCTCAGCAAGGAGATCGGGGATACGCGGTACTGTCTGAAGCTTCTGCCCTTCGGCGGATCCTGTATGATGGAGGGCGAGGACGGGGAGGGAGACGCCGCGGCGTCGGACTCGTTCACGTCAAAATCGGTGTGGACGCGGATCTTGGTGGTGGCGGCCGGGCCGGTCTTCAATTTTCTTCTGGCGTACGTGTTGGCTCTGATCATCGTGGGAAGCGCCGGATATGACAATACGGTGGTGACGATCCTCCCGGGGTCGGCGGCGGAGCAGGCCGGGATGGAGGACGGAGACCGGATCGTCAGCATCGGAGGAAGCCGCACGTGGCTGTACCGGGAGGTCAGCCTGTTCAGCAGTCTCCATCAGGGGGAGACTGCCGAGGTGACGTACGAGCGGGACGGAGAGACGTACGAGACGGTGCTGACGCCCACGCTGAGTGAGAACGGCGCTTATCTCTACGGCTTTTCCAAGACCGGAGTCCGGGAGAAGGGAAATGTGCTCGAGGTGGCCGCTTACAGCGCCGCGGAGGTGCGCTACTGGCTGAAGGCGACGGTGGAAAGCCTTTCGATGCTTATAAACGGCAAAGTCGGGCTTCAGGATATGTCCGGGCCGGTGGGGATCGTGGATGCCATCGGGGAGACCTACGAGGCGTCCCGGTCGGACGGCTGGTATTATGTGGCGCTGAATATGCTCAACATGGCAATCCTCTTAAGCGTCAATCTGGGAGTCATGAATCTGCTTCCGATCCCGGCGCTGGACGGCGGGCGGCTGGTATTCCTGATCATCGAGGCCATCCGGGGCAAAGCGATCTCTCAGGAGAAGGAGAGTATGGTGCACTTTGCGGGCTTCGTGCTGCTCATGGGACTGATGGTGATCATTCTGTTCAGCGACGTGCACAAGATCGTCATCCGCTGATCGGGGCGGACTGAGTTTTCAACGTTAAAAAAGCATCCTGTACCGGGAGAGAAGAAGCTCCCGGCGCAGGATGCTTTTGCGTGATACGCCCTGCAAGAGGCCGCCGTGCCTGCACGGGCAGCCATTTGCAGGGCAGAGGACAGCGGACGGCTTTGCCGTGAGCTGGCCGTGATATCGCGGCGAAGGGCGCGCAGACAAAGATTACGCTTGCAGAATACTGCGTTTTATGGTAGCATAAACGACGTGCGTCAACAATTTAACAAGCGATCAAGCTTATCCGTTTTTATCCGGAAAACACTACATGATAAAGGAGAACAGGACATGCGAAAAAGAGGAAAACCTGCATTTCCCGGCGGCGTGCATCCTACGGACGGCTCTGACAAGGCGCTGTCCATGGAGGCCGCCGTACAGATCTACGAGCCTGAGATCGTCACGATCCTTTCCGAACAGTCCTTCGGAGGCAAGTGTCAGATCATGGTACAGCCGGGAGATCATGTGACAGAAGGGGAACTCATCGGCAGGCCCGATGCATTCATGGCGGCTCCCCTCCACGCAAGCGTGACCGGAACCGTTCTGGAGGTCAGAGAAGTGATCCACCAGGGACGCAGCATTTCGGCATGCATCGTGCGGCGGGAGGCGGACAGTGAAAAAGAAAAGAAAGCGTACCGCACGGAGGCGGCCGACATCCGCGGAATTTCCAGGGAGGAGATCCTTGCGGGCATCCGCGACGGCGGACTGACTGGAATGGGCGGAGCCGGTTTCCCCACGCACAAAAAATATGAAACGGACAAACCCATCGATGCGCTCCTGATCAACGGAGCCGAGTGCGAACCGTACCTGACCTGCGACTACCGGCTGATGCTGGAGGAGGGATATGCGCTGATCAACGGCGTGCGCCTTCTGCTCAAGGGCTCGGGGGCGAAGAAAGCCAGCATCTGCATCGAGGACAACAAGCCTCTCGCGGCGAAGAATCTGGAGGAGATCCTGGACGCCGCCAGAAGGTCCGGCGTGATGGACGCGCAGGAGCAGGTGGAGGTCAGAGTCCTTCCGACGCAGTATCCGCAGGGAGGAGAGCGCCAGCTGATCCAGGCCGTCCTCGGAAGAGAGGTTCCCATGGGCGGACTTCCCGCAGACGTGGGAGTGATCGTCTCCAACGTGGGCACGGCGAGAGCCGCGGCCGATATGCTGCTGGGACAGCTCCCGCTGATCCGCAGGATCGTCACCGTCACCGGATCGGTGAAGCATCCGGGCAATTATCTGGTCCCCATCGGCACCTCCGCCAGAGAGCTGGCAGAGCTCTGCGGCGGCGTCACGACCCCGGAAAACAGGGTGATCGCAGGCGGACCCATGACCGGTCCCTGCGTGGCGTCCAACTGGAACGGGGAAGAGGAGCTTTTCTACATCACGAAAAATACGTCCGGGATCATGGTGCTCCCGGAGCCGGATTACGAGGAACAGCCCTGTATCCGCTGCGCCGGATGCGAGAGCGTATGTCCCGCAGGACTGGTTCCCTACAAGATCGAATTTGCATTTCTGGAGGAGGACTACGACACCTGCGAAAAGCTCTACGCCAGCGAGTGCATCGCCTGCGGCTGCTGCTCCTACACCTGTCCGGCGAAAAGAGACCTGACCGTCCGAACCCGGATGGCGAGAGATATGGTCAAACAAAGAATGCGTGAAAGGGCGGTGAAAACATCATGAGTCAGACAAAAACCATCAACGGACCGCACATCCGTACGGAGAAGACCACGCAAAGCATCATGCTCCATGTGGCGATCTCCCTGGTCCCGGCCCTTCTGGGTTCGATCTATTATTTCGGGTTCCGCGCCCTGTACCTGACATGCCTCTCCGTCGCCGTCTGCGTGCTGACGGAATATCTGTGGCAGAAGCTCAGCAAAAACCAGGTGACGGCCAGAGACTTCAGCGCGGTCGTGACCGGCATCCTGCTGGCTTTCAACATGCCGGTGACCGCTCCCTCGTGGATCATCGTCGTGACCGGCGTCTTCTGCATCCTGTTTGTGAAGCAGCTGTTCGGAGGCATCGGAAACAACTTTGTCAATCCAGCGCTCATGGGGCGGCTTCTGACCATGGCGGTCTGGCCCGGCACGGTGATGCAGTATGTGGCGCCCCGGACGCTGAACGCCGACGCCGTCTCTTCCGCGACGGTCCTCGGAGCGGTCAAGACGGGCTCTGAAGCGGGCTACACCTATCTGCAGATGTTTCTGGGAGAGACGCCCGGAGCGCTGGGAGAGACGAGTAAGCTGCTCCTGCTGATCGGCTTTGGATATATGTGCTGGAAGGGCATTGTGAACGTCGAGGCGGCGCTGGCCTACATCGGCACCGTGCTCGTCCTGACCTTTGTGTTCGGACCGGCGGGACTGTTCACCGGAGACATTCTCCTGAACCTGTTCGGCGGCGGCCTGATCATGGGAGCCTGCTACATGCTCACCGACTACGTCTTTGTTTCCAGGAGAGGGCGGCTGCTCTACGCGGTCGTCGCCGGGATCATCACCGCGGGGATCCGTATCTTCAGCATTTACCCGGAGGGGATCTGCTTCGGCATCCTGACGGCAAACTGTCTGGCGGGCGGGCTGTCCATGCTCCAGAAGAAACATGTATACGGAATGAAGAAAGCTTAAGAGAGGAAATGATCATGAAAAATAAAAATGTAAGCGGAGTCATCGCACTGGTAATCGTCACCGCGCTCTCCTTTGGAGTGATCGCCGGATCGAACGCCCTGTCTCAGGATATGACGGCCGGAACGGCCGCCGCTCAGACGAGCGTTCTCGAGGAGCTTGACGTAAGCGGCGCCGAAAACATTGAAAGAGCAGTAAAGACAGAGGACGGCTACCTTGTGACGGTCCGTGAGAAGGGATACGCCGGAGACATCGTCATGGAGGTGGCGTTCGACCAGAGCGCGGCGACGATCACGAGCGTGCAGGTGACGCAGCAGAACGAGACCGAAAGCCTCGGGGCGAAGATCGCGGAGCCGGAATTTCTGGATCAGTTCCAGGGAGTCGCAGCGCCTGTCTATCTGCCGGGCATGAGCCTTGACGAAACGGCCGCCGACGACGAAGCCGCCGCGCAGCAGGAGGCGCTCGACGCTCTGGAGGGAGCAGCGCTTGCGGACGGCACCTACACGGCGACCACCGGCGAGTATGACGGAAGCGGCTTCATGGACGAGGTGAGCATTACCGTGGAAAATGGAGCGATCACCGCGGTCAGCTGGGATGCGCTGATGGAGGACGGCTCCCAAAAGAGCGTCATGTCCGAGAACGGCGAGTACACCATGACGGAGGACGGCCCCACCTGGAAGGAGCAGTCCGAGGCGCTGGCGGCGGCGCTGATCGAGCACCAGTCCTTGAGCTTCCTGACCACGAACGAGGAAGGAAAGACCGACGCGGTATCCGGGGTGAGCGTTTCCGTGGGCGGCTTTATCAGCCTGGCGCAGCAGTGTCTGGAGCAGGCGGCGGGCATTTCCGCCGATCCGCTGGAGGGAGCAGAGCTTGCGGACGGCACCTACACGGCGACCACCGGCGAGTATGACGGAAGCGGCTTCATGGACGAGGTGAGCATTACCGTGGAAAATGGAGCGATCACCGCGGTCAGCTGGGATGCGCTGATGGAGGACGGCTCCCAAAAGAGCGTCATGTCCGAGAACGGCGAGTACACCATGACGGAGGACGGCCCCACCTGGAAGGAGCAGTCCGAGGCGCTGGCGGCGGCGCTGATCGAGCATCAGTCCTTAAGCTTCCTGACCACGAACGAGGAAGGAAAGACCGACGCGGTATCCGGAGTGAGCGTTTCTGTGGGCGGCTTTATCAGCCTGGCGCAGCAGTGTCTGGAGCAGGCGGCGGGCGTCGAGCCGGCAGAGACGGAGACTCCTGCGGCGCCGCAGAACGGAACGCAGGTGGACGCCGTGTCCGGCGCGACCAGATCCTCCACGGCGGCCGTGACGGGGATCAACGACGCTTACAACTTCCTGCAGACAGTCAAATAAGAAAACGGAGGATTCGATATGAAGCTAAAATATCCGGCAGAAGCTTTTGCCCTGGGAATCGTCCTGTTTTCCGCGGGAATGAAGGAAGCCTTTGCAGCCGGGATCCTGGTGATCTTCTCGGCCGTCTTTGCAGAGCTTCTGAAAAATCTCCTGGAAACGGCCCTGCCCGGGTGGAGTCTTCGCCTCTGTGTCTATATCGCATCCGGATCCGCCTGCGCTTCCGCCTTTCTGGTCGGATTCGCAGCGCTGGGAACCGCGCTTTCCGCCGGAGTCTGGATCATGACCTTTGTCGTCGGACTTCTGTGCGCGCGCCACGCCCTGTCGGGCGGCGCGCAGGCGGAATACGGGGAGCTGCTCTTTGAGGGAGCTCTCGCATGGGGTTTCTGGATCCTGCTCGCGATCGTGCGCGAGTTTTCCGGAAGCGGGGCAGTGTTCGGAAATACGATTCTGAAAGCCTCGTTCCAGTCCAAAGCGCTCATGGAAACTACCTTTGCATTCCTTGCCGCAGGCCTTGTCCTGGCGCTGGTCAACGGCATCCTGAAAAAGGACTGCAGAGGGCTCGACGGACGGTACGTGGTCGTGCCGGCCGCGATCCTGTCCCAGCCCTTTGTCACCGATTTCCTGAGCGGGAACATCGGCGTGCTGTGGGCGATTGTCGTCACCATCGCGCTGTTTTTGTCCGTCAGGCGGACGCTTGCGTTTTCCCGAGCGGGGAGAGCGCTCCGCGGACTTCCGGTGGAGATGCTGGCGGCCGGGTTCGTGTATATGATCCTGAGCATTTACTAAATACGCAAAAAAAGAGACGGCTGCACGAGCCTTTCCCGTGCAGCCATCTCTTTTTTTAGTTATTCTTCCGTGTAGGTGAAGGCGATTTGCTGCTCAAAGCCTTCGCTGAAGTGCAGCGCGCCGTCCTCGGTGATGAAGATCGCCTGCACGTCCGGCAGACGGTCGACCAGCTCCATGCCCTTCTCAAGACCCAGGGCGAAGCAGGAGGTGCTAAGTCCGTCTCCGTCCACGGACTGGTCGGAGATGATCGTGACGGACCAAAGCCCGTTGTCGTAGGGATAACCGGTGGCCGGGTCCAGAATATGATGGTAGAGCGTGCCGTCCTTCTCAAAATATCTTTCGTACACGCCGGAGGACACCACCGACTTGTCTGTGATCTCCATGCTCGCGACCATCTCGTTCCGGCTGGAGAAAGGGCGCTGGACGCCTACCCGGAAAGGCTCTCCGTCCGGGTGGCTTCCGACGCAGAGTACGTTTCCGCCCAGATCGATGATGGCGCTCTCCACGCCCTTCGAGACGAGAAAGCGCTTGATCTGATCCGCGATATAGCCTTTTGCGATGGCTCCCAGTTCCAGTTCCATGCCTTCTTTCTCAAAGCGGATCCGGTTTCCGTCCAGAACGACGTCCCGGTAGTCCACAAGCTCCAGCGCACGGAGGATCGTGTCGTCGTCGGGGATCGTCTTCTCACCGGAGGTAAAATCCCACAGGGACGACAGGGGCGCAATGGAAATGTCGAACGCGCCGTCGGTCAGACTGCAGTACGCAAGTCCCTGCGCGATCAGCTCCGCGCAGGCGTCGGACAGCACGTAAGCGCCGTCCTCCGAGGGCAGCTCCTGATGGTTCAGCCGATACAGCTCGCTCTCCGGAAGCGTCCGGCTGAAGATCCGTTCATACTCGTCGCACAGCGCCAGCGCGTCTTGGAGGATCGTCTCGTCCTGAGAATCATAGACCGTGATCCGCACGACCGTGTCCAGCTTAAACGCCGTGGCGGAGATGGGTTCCTGCGTCTCCTCCCGCCGCCCGGCATAGAAAAAGCCGAAGACGGCAAAGGTCAGGACGGCCAGAAGGAGAGGCAGGAGGCGGTTCCTAAGTCCGCCCCCGGTCCTTACGTCCTCCCGCCCGAAGGGTTCTTTCTTTTTTTCTGTCGTTTGTTTCCACATGGTTTTTTATTCCTTCCTGTCGTGATCATACATGCGTTCCTGCGCCCTCCCGGCCGCATGAAGTCTATTTTACATGAAAGCGCGGATGCCCCGCAATAGGGGAACGGGGGAAATTTGCAAGGCGGAAGAAAACATGAAATGCAGGCGATCATTGAAAATCTGACAATTTACTTTTGAAGCTTAATATGGTACATTATAGAGCAGGTATTGAGGCTCTTTGGAAAGCTGCATTTAAGTAATTTTAGAAGAAATGGGAGAAAGGAGGAAGATCATGCCGGATACAGTAAGCGATATTGTTTATCAGTTTGTGCAGCATTTGAAGACAATTTTGGGTTCACATTTATCAAAGGTGATCGTATATGGTTCATATGCAAGAGGCGATTATCAGGACAACTCGGATGTGGATGTCATGATACTTGTTGATTTGCCGGAAAAAGAAATCAAGGCAAAAGAGAACATGGTTTATGATGCTGCGTTTGAGATTGAACTGAGAACAGGCGTGGATATTTCTCCGGTTATAAAAAATGAAGCTCAGTATGAATACTGGGTGGATGTATTGCCCTACTACAGAAATGTGAGGGAGGAAGGAGTTGTTGTTGATGGATAAAGAAACAAAATCTGTGGATTTGAGCGTTTACCGTATCAACAATGCTTCTGAAACGTTGGATACGGCAAAACTCTGTATGGATAATAAGCGTTATAAAGATGCCATTAACCGCTGCTACTACGCAGCATTTTATGCAGTTAAGGCTGTCCTGGCATTGGAGGAAACTGATTTTAAACGCCATAAGGATGCGGTAGCGTATTTTAATCAGAACTATGTGGCAACTGATATTTTTGACAGGGAGATTGGAAAGCGTCTTGGCAGGCTTAAGCGAAAAAGAGAAACGAGCGACTACGATGATTTCTATGTAGCATCCTGTGAAGAAGCGAAGGAACAGTACGAAGCGGCAGAGTTAATTGTAAAAAGCGTTCAGTCCTTCTTGAAGGAGAAAGAAGCATTGAAGTGAGGCTGCTTTGTCAGTGAAAGAAGTAATTTTAAAGGAGATAGAGAGAAAGATGAAATTAGGTATTGTTGGGCTTCCCAATGTGGGAAAAAGTACATTATTCAACTCGCTGACCAAGGCGGGCGCGGAGTCAGCCAATTATCCGTTCTGCACCATCGACCCCAATGTGGGCGTGGTGGCGGTGCCGGACGAGCGTCTGGGAAAACTGGCCGATCTGTACCACTCGGTCAAGGTCACGCCGGCGGTCATCGAGTTCGTGGATATCGCAGGGCTGGTGAAGGGCGCGTCAAAGGGCGAAGGTCTGGGAAATCAGTTTCTGGCAAACATCCGCGAGGTGGACGCGATCGTCCATGTGGTGCGCTGCTTTGAGGACGCCAACGTGATCCACGTGGACGGCAGCGTGGATCCGCTGCGGGACATCGAGACGATCACGCTGGAGCTGATCTTCTCGGATATCGAGATTCTGGAGCGCAGGATCGCAAAGGGCGTCCGCGGAGCCCGGAACGACAAGACGTTGGCCAAGGAGGTGGAGCTCCAGAAGCGCATCAAGGAGCATCTGGAGGAGGGAAAGACGGCAAAGACCTTTACGGACGTGCAGGACGAGGAGGAGCAGGCGTGGATGGATTCCTACAATCTGCTGACCTGTAAGCCGGTGATCTTCGCCGCCAATGTGTCGGAGGACGATCTGGCGGACGACGGCGCGTCCAACGCGTTCGTACAGAAGGTCAGAGAGTACGCGTCCTCGGAAGGCAGCGAGGTGTTCGTCATCTGCGCCCAGATCGAGCAGGAGATCTCGGAGCTGGAGGAGGACGAAAAGAAAATGTTTCTGGAGGATCTGGGGATCCAGCAGTCCGGTCTGGACAAGCTGATCCAGGCCAGCTATCGTCTGCTGGGACTGATCAGCTACCTGACCGCAGGAGAAAAAGAGACCCGCGCGTGGACGATCAAAGTCGGCACAAAGGCCCCCCAGGCCGCTGGGAAGATCCACTCGGATTTTGAGAGAGGATTCATCCGCGCCGAAGTCGTGAATTATCAGGATCTGCTGGACTGCGGCTCCCTCGCCGCCGCCCGCTCCAAAGGACTGGTCGGCAGCGAAGGAAAAGAATACGTCGTCAAAGACGGAGACGTGATAGAGTTTCTGTTCAACGTGTAATTCAGCAGAGCCGTGCACACGCAGGAGTT
>JAUNHB010000055.1 GCA_030524125.1 Eubacteriales bacterium
AGGCTCGATATGGATCTGCCGCCAGCCTCTTACATGCGAGCATGACGAGTCTGTCCGCGGATCCATACCGGCTGTGAATCGTAACTGTATGACTAAATTGTATACTTGACAAATATGAAAACAAGGAATATAATACCGATAACAAACAAAACATAGTAAGTTTATAGGAAATATGGAGGATCGAAAAAATGGCAAATATTTACAAAGGTACGCTGGGTCTGATCGGAAACACGCCTCTGGTGGAGGTGGTGAATGTGGAGCGGGAGCTGGGGCTGGAGGCGCGGCTGCTGGTGAAGCTGGAGTATTTTAATCCGGCGGGAAGCGTCAAGGACCGTATTGCCAAGGCGATGATCGAGGACGCGGAGCAGAAGGGCATTCTGAAGGAGGGATCAGTCATCATCGAGCCGACTTCCGGGAACACGGGCATCGGACTGGCGGCCATCGCGGCGGCCAAGGGATACCGGATGATCCTGACCATGCCGGAGACCATGAGCGTCGAGAGAAGAAATATCCTGAAGGCCTACGGCGCGGAGCTGGTGCTGACGGAGGGCGCGAAAGGCATGAAGGGAGCCATCGCCAAGGCGGATGAGCTGGCAAAGGAGATCCCCGGCAGCTTTATCCCGGGACAGTTCGTCAATCCGGCGAACCCGGCGATCCACAGAAGCACGACCGGCCCGGAGATCTGGAACGATACGGACGGGCAGGTGGACATTTTCGTGGCGGGCGTGGGAACCGGCGGAACGCTGACCGGCGTAGGCGAGTACCTGAAATCCCAGAACCCGGATGTGAAGATCGTGGCCATGGAGCCCGCGGCCTCCCCGGTGCTGTCCGAGGGAAGGAGCGGAGCCCACAAGATCCAGGGAATCGGCGCGGGATTTGTGCCGGAGGTGCTCAACACAAAGATTTACGACGAGATCATCACGATCGAAAACGACGACGCTTTTGCAGGCGGCAAGCTTCTGGCGAAGCACGAGGGCTTTCTGGTGGGCATCTCCTCCGGAGCGGCGCTGCAGGCGGCCATTCAGCTGGCAAAACGTCCGGAGAATAAAGGAAAGACCATCGTAGCGCTCCTTCCGGACAACGGCGACAGATACTATTCCACCCCGCTTTTTGAGGAATAAAAAAAGCAGACAAAAAAATAAAACAGGACAGAGAGGGAAAACCAATGGCAGAGAAGATCAAGAGAGCAGACAGAAAATTTAAATTCGAGACGTTGCAGCTTCATGTGGGACAGGAGCAGCCCGATCCGGTGACCGACGCCCGGGCCGTGCCGATCTACCAGACGTCTTCCTACGTGTTCCGCAACAGCGACCACGCGGCGGCCAGATTCGGTCTGGCGGACGCCGGAAATATTTACGGACGGCTGACCAACCCCACCGAGGACGTGTTTGAGAAGAGGATCGCGGCGCTCGAGGGCGGCGCGGCGGCTCTGGCGGTGGCTTCCGGCGCGGCGGCCATCAGCTACACCATCGAAAATCTGGCCCAGAACGGCGATCACATCGTGGCGGCCAAAAATATTTACGGGGGAACCTTCAACCTGCTCCTGCACACGCTTCCCCAGTATGGCATCACCACCACCTTCGTGGACATTTTCAATGAGAAAGAGGTGGAGGACGCCATCCAGGACAACACGAAAGCCGTGTTTATCGAGACGCTGGGCAATCCAAACTCCGACGTGGTGGACATCGAAGCGATCGCGAAGATCGCCCATGCCCACAAGATCCCGCTGGTCATCGACAACACCTTCGCGACCCCGTATCTGGTGCGGCCCATCGAGTACGGCGCGGACATCGTCGTGCACTCCGCCACGAAATTCATCGGCGGCCACGGCACGACCATCGGCGGCGTGATCGTGGACAGCGGCAAATTTGACTGGGAGGCGTCCGGCAAATTCCCGTCCCTGACGGAGCCGAACCCCAGCTATCACGGCATCAGCTTCACCAAGGCGGTGGGAGCGGCGGCGTTTGTGACGAAGATCCGCGCCATCCTCCTGCGCGACACGGGCGCGACCATCTCCCCGTTCCATTCGTGGATCTTCCTGCAGGGACTGGAGACGCTGTCCCTCAGAGTGGAGCGCCATGTGGAGAACGCGCTGAAGGTCGTACAGTATCTGAACGCGCATCCGCAGGTCGAGGCGGTGCACCATCCGTCCGTGGCCACTGACGAGACCCAGAAGGAGCTGTACCGGAAATATTTCCCCAACGGCGGCGGCTCGATCTTCACCTTTGAGATCAAGGGCGACGCCCAGAAGGCGAAGGACTTTATCGACAACCTTGAGCTGTTCTCCCTGCTGGCCAATGTGGCGGATGTGAAATCTCTGGTGATCCACCCGGCAACCACCACCCACAGCCAGTGCACCGAGGAGGAGCTTCTGGATCAGGGCATCAAACCCAACACGATCCGTCTCTCCATCGGAACCGAGAACATCGACGACATCCTTCAGGATCTGGAAGAGGCCTTCAAGGCCGTACAGTAGGATGAAATTTTCCAAGAAGAGCAGGTACGGAGTGGCCGCTCTGATCGATCTGGCCCTGCACGGGGGCGGGGCGCATGTCTCGCTGGGGAGCATCGCGGAGAGAAATCAGATCTCTCCCCAGTATCTGGAGCAGGTGTTTGCAAGCCTGCGCCGGGCCGGGATCGTCAGAAGCGTCAAGGGCTCTCAGGGTGGGTATCTGCTGAACCGGGCCGCCTCGGACATTACTGTGGCGGACATCGTGCACGCGCTGGAGGGCTCCTATCATCTGGAACCCGAGCTTCAGGCGAGGGACGGAAGTCTCTCGGACATCTCCAGAACCATTCAGGAGGATGTGGTGGACCGGGTCAACGACGGACTGGACCGGATCCTCAAGAACCTGACGCTGGCGGAGCTGGAGCGGGACTGTCTGGACCGGGAGACCGAAGGACAGGATATGTATTATATTTAGATATAAGGGCTGCTGCGGGGACATGGAGAGATGCTCCCGCGGCGGCCTTTTTGCGCGATACGCCCCGCATATATGCTTCTTTTTCCACTCAGTTATTGACAGGATCCGTTTTACGGGATATAATCCTATTAAACATATAGGGATTATAAAGTAAAAAGAACCGTCACAGAGCATGGAGGAGAGAGCATATGGGATACGGCATTGAGACCCGATGTATTCACGGAGAAGAGGGCATTACAAGAGAGCACGCGTACGGGGCCATGGGGACACCGATCTATCAGACGGCCACCTTTGCCCATCCGGGCGTCGGGCGTTCCACGGGGTACGATTACAGCAGGGAGAGCAATCCCACAAGAAGCGAACTGGAAAAGATCGTGACGTCTCTGGAGGGCGCTTACGACACGGTAGCCTGCTCTTCGGGCATGGCCGCGCTGGCCGTGTGTCTGGAGCTTCTCGATCCCGGAGCGCACGTCGTGTGCACGGAGGATCTGTACGGAGGATCGGTCCGGATGTTTGCCGCCATGGGGGAACGGCACGGGATCACGTTTTCCTATGCGGACACGTCGGACGAACGGGCGGCGGAGGAGGCTGTCCGGCGGCATCCCGGCACGAAGGCGCTCTATATCGAGACGCCGAGCAATCCGACCATGAAGGTGACCGACCTGCGGGCCATGAGACGACTGGCGGACCGGTACGGGCTTCTGCTGATCGCGGACAACACGTTTTTGTCCCCGTATTTTCAAAATCCGCTGGAGCTGGGCGCGGATCTGGTGGTCCACAGCGGCACGAAGTTTCTGGGCGGCCACAACGACACGCTGGCGGGTTTTCTCTGCTCGGCGGACCGGGAGACCGCCGCGCGGATCCGGTTCCTCTACAAGACGCTGGGCGCGTCCCTGTCTCCCTTTGACAGCTTTCTCCTGATCCGGGGAATCAAGACGCTTCCGGTCCGGATGGAGCGGCAGCAGCAGAACGCGCTTGCGCTGGCCCGGTGGCTGCGGGAGCAGAAGGGGATCGGGAAGGTGCTGTACGTGGGACTTCCGGAGCATCCTGGATACGAGGTGAACCGGGGGCAGGCGAGAGGCAGCGGAAGCATGATCTCTTTTTATACGGACACGCCGGAGCGGGCGAAACGGATCCTGGAGCGGGTGAGGCTGATCTCCTACGCGGAGAGTCTGGGCGGCGTGGAATCGCTGGTCACCTATCCGATGCTCCAGACCCACGGGGACGTGCCGGAGGATGTAAGAAGGCGGCTTGGCATCACGGACTGTCTGCTGCGGCTGTCCGTGGGGATCGAGAACGAGGCGGATCTGCTGGCGGATCTTGGACAGGCCATCGGGGAGGAGCAGGGAAAATGAACGATCAGTTTGATGAGATCATCGACAGAAGAGGGACGAACTGTCTGAAATACGACTTTGCAAAGGAGCGCGGAAAAGGAGAGGACGTGCTGCCTCTCTGGGTGGCGGACATGGACTTTCGGACCGCGCCGCAGATCGTAGAGCGGCTGCACCGGATCGTGGATCACGGGATCTTCGGGTACAGCGACACGAAGGAGGATTACTTCCGGGCGGTGGCCGGATGGTATGAACGGCATTTCGGATGGACGGTGCAGCGAAGCTGGCTCGTGAAGACGCCGGGCGTGGTATTTGCCATCGCGGCGGCCATCCGGGCGTTCACGCAGGAGGGAGACGGCGTGCTGATCCAGCAGCCGGTCTATTATCCGTTCAGCGAGACGATCCGCGACAACGGAAGGACGCTGGTCAACAGTCCGCTGGCGCTCCGGGACGGGCGCTACGAGATGGATTTCGAGGATCTGGAGCGGAAAATCAGGGAAGAGAGGGTGAAGCTCTTTTTACTGTGCAGCCCTCATAATCCGGTGGGCCGGGTATGGGAGGAGCAGGAGCTTCGCCGGGTGGGAGATCTCTGCCTGAAATACGGCGTCAAGGTGGTCAGCGACGAGATCCACAGCGATTTTGTGTGGCCGGGACGCCGGCATCAGGTGTTCGCCGGGCTTGGGAAGGAGTACGAGGATATTTCCGTGATCTGCACGGCTCCCAGCAAGACCTTCAATCTGGCGGGACTGCAGGCGTCCAACATCTTCATCCCCAACGGGGAGCTGCGGGCGCGCTTCCGGAGGGCGGTGGACCAGGCCGGATACAGCCAGCTCAACGTCATGGGACTTGCGGCGTGTCAGGCCGCCTACGAGGAGGGAGAGGACTGGCTGCGGGATCTGAAGGAGTACCTGCGGGGAAATCTGGATGTTGTGCGGGAATATGTGTCCGCGCGGCTTCCGGGTATCCGTATGATCGAGCCGGAGGGCACGTATCTGGTCTGGCTGGATCTCAGAGAACTGGGGCTTGACGAGGCCGGCCGGGAGGAGCTGATCGGGAAGAAGGCCCGCCTCTGGCTGGACAGCGGGGCCATGTTCGGACCGGACGGGGAGGGCTTTGAGCGGGTCAACATCGCCTGCCCGCGCGCGGTGCTTACGGAGGCGCTCGGACGGCTTGCGGAGGCGCTGGAAGGCCCGGCCGCGCATTGAAAAAATCCGGGATCTGTGTTAGACTACACTTACCGAAAAAACGTTACAGACGATGCAAGGAGGCAAGGAGCATATGGTAAAGATCACGCTGGATGTGGACGGAATGGCCTGCGGCATGTGCGAGGCGCATGTGAACGACGCGGTGAGAAAGGCGTTTTCGGTGAAGAAGGTGTCTTCCTCCCACAGCAAGGGAAAGACGGAGATCCTCTCGGAGACAGAGATCGACGAAGGGAAGCTTCGGGAGGCCATCGACGCCACCGGTTACAAAGTGCTGGCGGTGAAGACGGAGCCGTACGAGAAAAAAGGATTTTCTCTCTTCCACAGAGGGTAGGAAATCTGTCCGGACAGAAGACAGAGACAAAAAAGAGCGCGGGCGCGCTCTTTTTTTGATGGGCCCTGCCCGGGAGAATTGACAAACGTAAATATTGGCCATACAATAATTGTATATACAATCATCGGAGGAGCAGCTATGTTGAGACGTTTATTTTCCTATATGCACCGATATAAAAAGTATGCGGCGCTGGCCGTTTTGTGCATTACGGCGGAGAGTATTTTCGAGCTTCTGGTGCCGCTGATCATGGCCGATCTTGTGGACGTGGGCGTGGCCGGCGCAGACAGAGGCTACATTTTTGCAAAAGGAGCGCAGATGGTCGTCTGCGCGGTCATTGCCCTGGCGCTGGGGGCGGGAAGCGCCCGTTTCTCGGCGCTGGCCGGACAGGGACTGGGGGCGGAGCTTCGGAAGGCGGAATACCGGAAACTCCAGTCCTTTTCTTTTTCCAACATCGATCATTTCCGGGTGTCGTCGCTGGTGACGCGGCTGACCAGCGACGTGACGAACGTCCAGAATACGGTGTCCACGGGGATGAGGCCCTTCTGCCGAGGTCCGGTCATGCTGGTGGCGGCCACGGGCGTCGCGTTTTCCATCAATCACCGGCTGGCGGTCGTCTTTTTTGTGGCGCTGCCGGTGCTGGGCGCGCTGCTCTTTGTGATCACCGTCAAAGTCAGGCCCCGCTATGCCAGACTTCAGGGAGCCATCGACACGCTGAACCGCATCATTCAGGAAAACCTGACCGCGGTGCGCATCGTAAAGGCGTGCGTGCGCGGGGACTATGAGATCGCCAAATTTGAGGAGGCGAACCGGGATCTGAAGGGCGAGTCGGAGGCGGCTTTCGGGCTGGCGGCGCTGAACGTGCCCGCCATGCAGTTCGTCATGTACGGGACCATTCTGGCGATCCTCTGGTTTGGAGGGGAGATGATCCGGGTCGGAACGATGCAGGTGGGGCAGCTGACCGGATTTTTAAGCTATGTGCTCCAGATCTTAAATTCGCTGATGATGATCTCCAACGTCTTTCTGATGATGAGCCGCTCGGTGGCTTCGGGAGCCCGGATCCTGGAGGTGATCGACGAGGAGATCGACATCACGGACGAGAAGGCGGGAGACGCCCGGATCGGGCGCGGAGAGATCGAATTTGACCACGTCTGGTTCAAATACCGCAGTACGGCCAGAGAGTATGTGTTAAGCGACGTCTCGTTCCGGATCCCGGCGGGCCGGACCGTGGGGATCATCGGCCAGACCGGATCGGCCAAGACGACGCTGGTGCAGCTGATCCCGAGGCTCTACGAGGCGTCCCGGGGGACGGTCAGGATCGACGGCGTCCCGGTGGAGGAGTATCCGCTTGCGCATCTGCGGGACGCGGTGGCCATGGTGCTTCAGAAAAATACGCTGTTTTCGGGAACGCTCCTGTCCAATCTCCGGTGGGGAAAGGAGGACGCGACGCCAGAGGAGGCGGCGGAGGCCTGCCGGATCGCCTGCGCGGATGAATTTATCGACCGGCTGCCGGACGGCTACGAGACGGAGATGGGGCAGGGAGGCGTCAACGTGTCCGGAGGACAGAAGCAGCGTCTCTGCATTGCGAGAGCGCTGCTGAAGAAGCCGAAGATCCTGATCCTCGACGATTCCACCAGCGCGGTGGACACGGCCACGGAGGCGAGGATCCGCCGGCGGATGGAGGAAAGCCTGCCCGGCATGACGAAGATCATCATCGCCCAGCGGATCTCCTCGGTGCGCCATGCGGACCGGATCATCCTGCTGGACGAAGGGCGCGTCAGCGATACGGGAACCCACGAAGAGCTCATGGAGCGCAGCGAGATCTACCGGCAGATCTATGATTCTCAGAAGGAAGGAGCGGAGCTGTAATGGCAAAATATGCGGGATACAAGAGGCCGAAGAACACGAAGAAGGCCGTGCTGCATCTGCTGGCCTATATGGGCCTGCACAAGTGGATGTTCCTTCTGGTGGGGCTTCTGGTGCTGGTCAGCGCCGGAGCCAATATCATGGGGACGTATCTTTTGAAGCCGGTCATCAACCGGTTCATCCTTCCGGGGGACATCGCGGGGCTTCTGCGGGCGGTAGGAGCCATGGGAGCGATGTATCTGTGCGGGGCGCTTGCCACGCTGGGCTACAACCGCCTGATGATCCGGTCCTCCCAGAAGGTCGTCGCGGAGATCAGAAGCGACCTGTTTGCCCATGTGCAGAAGCTTCCGCTCAGATATTTTGACGCGCACACTCACGGGGAGCTGATGAGCCGGTTTACCAACGACGTGGATACGGTGCAGGAAGCCATGAACAGCAGCTTCGCCATGATCATCCACAGCTTTATGATGCTGTTCGGCACCGTGGTCATGATGATGGTGCTGAGCCTCCGCCTGTCCATGATCGTCGTCTTCTTCCTCGCGGTCATGTTCGGCTTCATTCAGTGGAATGGCAGCAGGAGCCGGAAATATTTCCGCAGGCAGCAGGAGGAGCTGGGACGGATCAACGGATTTGTGGAAGAGATGATGGCGGGGCAGAAGGTGGAGAAGGTGTTTCGCCGGGAGGAGAAAAACTTTGAGATCTTCTGCGGCCTGAACGAGAACTACCGCCGGGAGTCTTCAAGGGCGCTGACCTTTGCCGGGATGATGGTGCCGGTCATCGTCAGTCTGTCTTATCTCAATTATGCGGTGTCCGCCTGCGCGGGAGGCCTTTTTGCGCTGGCGGGGCTTCTGGACATCGGAAGTCTGGCGTCCTATCTGGTGTACGTCAGACAGAGCGCTCTGCCGCTGAACCAGTTCACCCAGCAGATCAATCTGCTCATGACGGCGCTGGCCGGGGCGGAGCGGATCTTTGATCTGATGGAGCAGGAGCCGGAGCCGGACGAGGGCGACGTGACGCTGTGCAACGTACAGGAACGGCCGGACGGAGGACTGGAGGAGTCAGACGCCCGGACGGGGCGCTACGCGTGGAGCGTGCAGGAAGGCGGGGAGAGAAGGCTGGTCCCGCTGCAGGGCGACGTGCGGTTCGACCGGGTAGTGTTCGGCTACGTGCCGCAAAAGACGGTGCTCGACGGGATCTCGCTCTATGCGAAGCCCGGACAGAAGATCGCGTTCGTGGGATCTACGGGCGCGGGCAAAACGACGATCATCAATCTGATCAACCGCTTTTATGAAATCCGTTCGGGGACCATCACCTACGACGGCATCGATATCCGGAGGATCAAAAAGGACGATCTGCGCCGGTCTATGGCTATGGTCGTGCAGGAGACGCATCTGTTTACCGGGACCATCGCCGACAATATCCGCTACGGGAAGCTGGACGCCACGGACGGGGAGATCCGGGAGGCGGCCCGCATCGCCAACGCGGACTCGTTTATCCGCAGACTGCCGGGCGGCTACGATACGATGCTGTACGGGGACGGCAGCAATCTGTCGCAGGGGCAGAGACAGCTTCTGGCCATCGCCCGGGCGGCCGTGGCCCGGCCGCCGGTGCTGGTCCTCGACGAGGCGACCAGCTCCATCGATACGCGGACCGAGCGTCTGATCGAGCAGGGAATGGACGCCATCATGGAGGGGCGGACGGTGTTTGTCATCGCTCACCGGCTGTCTACCGTGCGCAATTCCGAGGCGATCATGGTGCTGGAACGGGGCCGGATCATGGAGCGCGGAGACCATGAGGATCTGCTCGCCCAGAGAGGCCGGTATTATCAGCTGTACACCGGGCAGTTTGAATTGGAGTGAGAAGAGGATGGAAAACTGTGAGATCAGAGAGCGCCTGCACCGGCTGGATCTGGCGCGGAAGAAAATATTGAGGCCGAAGCTGTCCGAGCTTGGGCTGACGGTGGGAGAGGGACAGGCGCGCACGCTTCAGGTGTTGCGGGAGCGGGGGGCCATGTCCCAGAGGGAGCTGTCGGACCTGTGCATGCTGGATGTGACGACCATGTCCAGAAATCTCGATAAGCTGGAGCGGGCCGGTCTTCTGACAAGACAGCCCAATCCGTCCTGCCGCCGTTCGTTTCTGATCTGTCTGACGGAGGAGGGGCAGAAGCGGGCAAAGCGGGTGCAGGAGATCTTCCGGGAGCTGGACGACCGGCTGAGAGGAGATTTGCAGGAGAAGGAGCTGGACGTTCTGTGCGGCCTGCTGGAGCGGCTGGAGGAGAATCTGGGGCGGTAAATTTACGGTTTTTTTACAAGAACCTTACGCGGATGCGATAGCCCGGACGGGGAACAGAGGCGTAAGATAAAGATCGGCGGCGTGTCTGCGCCGTCCCAGACTGAGAGAAAAGAGGACATACAAGGTTGACGTATCAGGAAATCAGAAAGAACGAAGAAGCGCGCGCCTATTTGAAAAAAGGAAATGAAAATCTGGGAGTGCTTGGATATACGGATCACTCGGAAGCGCACTGCGTGCTCGTGGCGGAGCGGGCGGCCTCGATCCTGAAAAAGCTCGGATACCCGGAGCATGACATGGAGCTGGCGCGGATCGCGGGATTCCTGCACGATATTGGAAACGCGGTAAACCGGACGCACCATGCGGAGTACGGAGCCATTCTGGCAAACGAGATCCTGAAAGGGACCGATATGGAGACGAAGGACCGGGTCACGGTCATGTCGGCGATCGGGAATCACGACGAGTCCACCGGCGGCGCTACGGATCCGGTCAGCGCCGCGCTGATCATCGCGGACAAGACCGACGTGCGCAGAAACCGGGTCAGAAACAAGGACAAGGCGGCGTTTGACATCCACGACCGGGTCAACTACGCGGTGACCGGGGCGGCTTTGAAGGTCAGCAGAGAGAAAAAGACGATCTCGCTGAACCTCCAGATCGATGAGAGCATCTGCACCATGTATGAATATTTTGATATTTTTTTAGGCAGGATGATGATGTGTCGGGGAGCGGCGGAAATATTGGGAATGAAATTCAAGCTGACGGCCAACGGCAGCAAGGTGCTCTGACAGCGGTTCAGCCCGCGCCATTCGAGGAGCCGCGCGGTCGCGCGCCCGGCCGGCTGAACTGTTGCAACAAAAAAACAGTCCGCCGCCTTGACGGAAGGAAAGAGATGCTTTACTATATATAGTGCGCAATGCGAAAAATATTACAATATATAGTAACTGGGAGGGCGTATGCCCGTCAGGGATCGGAGGACTGTCTATGAATGTGAGAAAGAGAAGCGGCAAGGTCGTGCCGTTTGATTCGGATTTTATCTACCGGGCGGTGGCGCTGGCCTCCGCGGCCACGGGGGAGGCCAGGCAGGAGACGGTGGCGAAGGTGACAGAGGAGGTCGTCCGCAAGCTGTCCGCGATGGACGAGGAGATCCTCGACATCGAGAAAATACAGGACAAGGTGGAGGAGACGCTGTTCGAGCAGCAGTGCTACCAGACGGCCAAGGCCTATATCCTGTACCGCATCGAGAAGGAGAAGGAGCGGGTCAGCGGGAGCTGGAAGGAAGGGCTTTTGAGCCGGGATTTCTTAAGCCCGTACAAGCACGCGCCAAATCCGATGGAGCAGCTGGGGTCTTTCGTCTACACGAGGACCTACTCCCGCTATCTGCCGTCGGCGGGCCGCCGGGAGTTCTGGTGGGAGACGGTGCGCCGGGCCGTGGAGTACAACTGCTCGCTGGCGCCCACGTCCAGAGACGAGGCAGAGGAGCTGTACGACAATATTTATCATCTGAAGCAGTTTTTGTCCGGCCGGACGCTCTGGGTGGGCAGCACGCCGGTGGCGGACGCCTACCCGATGGCCAACTACAACTGCGCCTTTGAGGTCATCGACGATTTCCGCGCGTACCATGATCTGTTCTACCTGCTGATGGTGGGAAGCGGCGTGGGCGTCAGGGTGCTGAAGGAGGACGCCGAAAAGCTTCCGAAGATCCGTACCGACGTGAAGATCCTGCACAAAGCCTACGACGGGCGTCCGAAGGACCAGCGGCTGGAATTTACGGAGCTGGCGTTCACAAAGGATACGGCCACTTTGTCGGTCGGCGATTCCAAGGAGGGATGGGCGCAGGCGCTGGAGCATTATTTTGACATCCTGACCAACCGGGAATATTTGAAAATAAAGGAGATCGTGGTCGTCTACGATTCCATCCGGCCGCGGGGCGAGCGGCTCGCCACATTCGGAGGGACGGCCAGCGGCTACGAGTCCATGATGGCTATGCTGGACAAGATCCATCGGGTCGTCGCGGCGGCGGGGGCGCGCGACGGGGCGGCCTGCATTCAGCTAAAGCCCATCGACCTTCTGGATATCGCCAATATCATCGGGGAAAATGTGGTGTCCGGAGGCGTGCGCCGCACGTCGGAGATCGGTCTGATCGACGCGGAGGATCGGGCGTGCATCGAGGCCAAGAGCCAGCTCTATCGTCAGGTGAACGGGCGCTGGGAGCTCAACAGGGCCATCGCGCACCGGCAGATGAGCAACAACTCGATCTATTACAGAAAAAAACCGACCAGGGAGATGCTCCACTGGCATATCAATCAGATGCGCTATTCGGGAGAACCGGGCTGGATCAACGAGGAGGCGGGAAGGAAGCGCCGCCCCAATTTCAACGGCTGCAATCCGTGCGGGGAGATCCTTCTGGACAGTCACGGACTGTGCAATCTGACGACGCTGAACGTCATGGGGTTCGTAAAGGACGGGACGCTGGACGAGGAGGGTCTGATGAAGGCCCAGCGCCTCTCGGCCAGGGCCGGGTACCGCATGACCTGCCGGGAACTGGAGATCCACCGGTGGAACAAGGTGCAGGAGCGGGACCGCCTGCTGGGCTGCTCGCTGACCGGCTGGCAGGACATGGTCAATGCGGTGGGGCTTACGAGAGAACAGCAGGAGAGCCTGTTGGACCGCTTAAGAGCCGCCGCCCACGAGGCCGCCGCCGGGCTGGCCGGGCGTCTGGGCACGGGCAGTCCGCTGCTGGTGACGACGGTGAAGCCGGAGGGAACCCTGTCCCTTCTGCCGACGGTGTCCAGCGGAGTCCACTATTCCCACGCGCCCTACTATATCCGCAGGGTGCGCATCAGCGCCACGGACCCGCTCTGCAGGGTGTGCGAGGAGCTGGGATACCCGGTGCTGCCTGAGGTGGGGCAGGACCCGGACAATCCGGTGACGAAGGTGGTGGAATTTCCGGTGAAGGCCCCGGAGGGGCAGGTGAAGGCCGACGTGTCCGCCATCCAGCAGCTGGAAAACTACCGGATGTTCATGGAGCACTATGTGGATCACAACTGCTCCATCACGGTCCACGTCCGCGAGCACGAGTGGGAGCAGGTGGAGCAGTGGGTGTGGGATCACTGGGACGACGTGGTGGCCCTGTCCTTCTTAAGCTACGACGACAGCTTCTACGAGCTTCTGCCCTACGAGGAGATCACCGCGGAGGAGTACGAGCGCCGCAAAGCCGCCATGCGTCCCTTCAACCCGTCGCTTCTGTCCAAGTACGAGTACGAGGAGACGGAGCTCGACCCTGGCGCCGCCGAGTGCGCGTCCGGCGCGTGTCCGATCCGGTAAGGAAGGGCGTGCTTTCAGTTGCAATTCACTCGTTCAGATGGTAAGATGAAAAACAGAAAGAGGGCAGGCAGGATCCGTTTGCAGAATGGGGAGGAGTACGCGGTTTATGAGAGAAATAAAGATTCCGGTGGGACGTTCGGGTTTTGCGGATATCCGGAGAAACGGCTACTACTATATTGATAAAAGCGGATTGATCGAAGCGCTCTTAAAGACGGATGCGACGCAGGCTACACTGATCACCCGACCGCGCAGGTTTGGAAAAACTCTGGGAATGAGTATGCTGGCAGAATTTTTTGACATCCGGAAAGACAGCGCCGATCTGTTCTCCGGACTGGCAGTGTCGGAAAATGAAAATCTGTGCAAGATGTGGATGAACCAATATCCGACGGTGTTCGTGTCGTTCAGAAGCGTGGAGGGCATGCATTTTGACGGAGCATATGCCATGCTGTCTTCGGTGATCGCGCAGTTGTATAAGGAACATCTCTATCTGCTGGACAGCGTAAACGTAAATATGTATGACAGGAAGGCGTTTGACAGAATCGCGTCGGAGACAGCGGAACGTCCGGAACTGGAAAACAGCCTGCTGATCCTGACAAAAATGCTGTCGGAGCACTTTGGAAAACCGGTGATCCTTCTTCTGGACGAGTATGATGTGCCGCTGGCGAAAGCCAGTGACAAGGGTTACTATGCGGAAATGCTGGATATGATGAAAGGCGTCATGCGCGTTATCAAGGACAATGACGCTCTGAAATTTGCGGTGATCACCGGTTGTCTGCGGATCGCAAAGGAGAGTGTCTTTACGGGCACGACCAATTTGGTCTCGGATACGATTTCGGATACAAGGCTGAACGAGTATTTTGGATTTACGCAGAGCGAGGTGGATCGTCTGCTGACGGATACGGGTCTGCAGGGATATGGGAGAGAGATGAAAGAGTGGTATGACGGATACCGCTTCGGGGAAGTCGATGTTTATTGTCCGTGGGACGTGGTGAACTATGTGCAGGATCTGATGCTGGATCCCCGCACAGAGCCGTCCGGGTATTGGAAAAATTCCAGTGACAATGCGATCATCCGGTCATTTATCGATGAATTGGGAACCTCTATCACTGAAAGCTTTGAGAAGCTTCTGGCAGGAGAGTGTATTGTGCAGCAGATCAGGGACGATATGACGTACGATTATTTACATTCGTCGGGAGACCGGAAGACGATTGAGGATAATTTCTGGAGTGTGCTGTATCTGACCGGCTATCTCACAAAAGGGCAGGAAGCTGAGCCGACGGGGAGAGAGTATCTTCCGAAAGGAAGTATGCGGCTGAAAATTCCCAACAAAGAAATAAAAGAAATATTTGAGAGCACGATTGCGACGTGGTTTAAGGAAAGTTCCCAGAAATGGGATCGAAGCGTCCTGTTTTCTTCTGTATGGAACGGCGACGGAGAAAAAGTCGCGGAGGAGCTTAATCGGCTGCTCCGCCAGACGATCAGCTACCATGATTACAAAGAAGATTTTTATCATGCATTTTTTGCGGGTGTTTTTGCGGGAGCCGGATATTCGGTAAAATCAAACAGAGAGTATGGGGAAGGCCGCAGCGATATTGTGGTGCAGGATTATGCGGGAGACCGGATGGCTGTATTTGAAGTTAAGTACGCAAGATCGAGAGCGGATCTGCAGGCAAGCTGCGAGAAAGCGATTCCGCAGATCAGGGAACGCGGATATGCGGAAGAGCTGGAAGAGGATTACGCGCAGGTTCTCTGTTACGGTATTTCTTTCTTTAAGAAGAGGTGTTTTGTGAAAAGATTACAGAAATAATGCAAAAACACAAAAAATATTAAAATAACTCTTGCGGACCTGAAAAAATTATTGTATAGTATAAAAAAACAAAAAATGTACATGAATGGGCATGGAAAAGGATGATTTTCCGTGCCCATTTTTTGGAGGAGCGTCAGTGATGGATAGTATGGACCGCAGTATTTTGAAATGCCTCAGTGAAAATTCCAGACAGTCGGCCACGGAGATCAGCCAGACGGTGCATCTGTCGGTGGCGGCCGTGATCGAGAGGATCCGCAAGCTGGAGAGAAACGGAGTGATCCGTCAGTACACGATCGTGGCGGATCAGCACAAGATCGGAAACGACGTGACCGCATTGATGGAGGTGTCTTTGGAGCATCCGAAGTATTATGACGAATTCACAAAGACCATCTATGAAAATCCGAGCATCGTGGAGTGCAATTATCTGACCGGAGACTATGATTTCATGCTGAAAATACAGACCCACTCCTCCGAGACTCTGGAACAGCTCCACCGGGTCATCAAGAGCATCAGAGGCGTGTCCAACACAAAGACGTATTTTGTTTTAAAAGAGATCAAATGCGGAGTCACGTCCATGACGGAGACGTGACGGACGGCGTATGTATAGCGTCCGGGCCGGTGGTTATACTAGGTGCAGAAGGAGGTAGACTGTCATGAATAAAGGTCTGGACTGTTTTGCACTTACGATTGTCATTATCGGAGCCGTCAACTGGGGGCTGATCGGATTTTTCAGCTTCGATCTGGTGGCGTGGATTTTTGGAAATATGAGCTGGATCTCCCGGATCGTTTACGGGCTGGTGGGGATCTGCGGACTGTATCTGATCTCGTTTTACGGACATTTGTCTGAAAGATAGCGCAGGTGGCTGAACTGTTGCAACGATTCAGCCATGCATCTCGAAAGCCCGCTGCTCCGCAGCTCTGTCGGCGCTTGCGCGCCTGCTTTCTCGATTACGGCTAAACGCCGTATGGGAAATATGGAAAAGAGCTGCTTACATGCAAGCATGACGCAGCTCTTCCCCATATTTCCCGCATGGCTGAATGTGACGTTCAGCCCGCGCCATTCGCAAAGCCGCGCTTACGCGCTCTCCGCCGCTGGCGCGGCTACCTTTGCTCATAATCCGGCGCTCCCTCAGTCGAGAGCAACAGGTCAAAATTCGTGCGAGCACGATTTTGCCCTGCCGCTCCCGACTGGCTGAACTGTTGCAAAAAAATTTTTAGTTGCCATTTGAAAACAGCTGTGCTATACTCGGTACGAAAACTGGGGTTTGAAGGGTAACGGGTGTTTACGAGAATGACAACAGAGATGTCGGAGGAGTTAAATCGCATGCTTTCTGGAAGCTGCCTGCCGTTGTATGAGAGGGCTGTCGTCTTTGCGGCCGCCGCGCATCGGGGCGCGCTTCGCAAAGGAAGCAGGATTCCGTATTTATCCCATCCGGTGGAGGCTGCGGCGATCGTTTCGGAGATGACGGACGATGAAGAGCTGATCGCAGCTGCGGTGCTCCACGATGTGGTCGAGGATACGGACGTGACCCTTCAGGAGCTGGCGGAATATTTCGGAGAGCGGATCGCGCGCTATGTGAGCTGCGAGACCGAAAATAAACGCCGGGAGCAGTCCCCGGAGAGCACGTGGATGCTGCGAAAGCAGGAAATGCTCACGTTTCTGAGGGAAACTGCGGACCGGGATGCGAAGATGCTGGCTCTGGCGGACAAGCTTTCCAATTTACGATCCATTGAACGGGACGTCCGCAGCATCGGAGACCGGATATGGGAGCGTTTTCATCAGAAAGCGAAGGAGAAGCACGCATGGCTCTATCGGCAGACCGCCGAGGCGCTGAGAGAGCTTCAGGATTATCCGGCGTGGCAGGAATACGACCGGCTGATCCGTAAGGTATTTGAAGAGGATTCCATGTAGGGGGCTGTGGACGCAGCTCCCTACATGACTAATGAAGAGGAGGACATCAGATGACACCGTATTGTGAACTTAGCAAGGAAGAACTTTTGGCGCTGAAGGAGGAGCTGACGGCTCAGTATGAGGATGCGAAGGGAAAGGGCCTGAAGCTGGACATGTCCAGAGGAAAGCCGTCCGGAGAGCAGCTGGATATGACCATGCCGATGATGGATATCTTCAACGGACACTGCGATATGACGGACGAGCAGGGCGTGGATACGAGAAACTACGGATGTCTGGAAGGGATTCTGGGCGCGCGCCGTCTGCTGGGCGAGATGCTGGGCGTGGATCCGGAGCATGTGCTCGTGTTCGGAACCGCCAGCCTGAACGTGATGTACGACAGCATCTCCCGTTCGGTGACTCACGGCGTCATGGGGAGCACTCCCTGGTGCCGCCTCGATAAAGTAAAATTTCTGTGCCCCGCGCCGGGCTACGACCGCCATTTCTCCATCACCGAGCATTTCGGCATCGAGATGATCACGATCCCCATGGGCGAGGAAGGCCCGGACATGGATATGGTGGAGGAGTATGTGAAGGATCCGGCGGTCAAGGGAATCTGGTGCGTGCCGATGTACACGAACCCGCTGGGAATTACCTACTCCGAGGAGGTATGCCGCCGCATGGCGAATCTGTCTCCGGCCGCAGAGGATTTCCGGATCTACTGGGACAACGCTTACTGCGTACATCACCTCTACGACGACAGACAGGATACGCTGCCGGAGCTTCTGTCCATGTGCAGAGCCAACGGCAAGGAGGACATGGTGCTGGAGTTTGCGTCCACCTCGAAGATCAGCTTCGCGGGCGCGGGCATCAGCTGCATCGCGGCCTCCAAGGCGAATCTGGAATGGGTCAAAAAATCCATGACGATCCAGATCATCAGCCATGACAAGATCAACCAGCTCCGCCATGTGCGTTTCTTTAAAAATCTGGACGGCATCAAGGAGCATATGAGAAAGCACGCGGCCATCATGCGCCCGAAGTTTGAGCTGGTGCTGGATACGCTGGAGAGAGAGCTGGGCGGACTGGGCATCGGTTCCTGGACAAAACCGCTGGGCGGATATTTTATCTCTTTCGATTCCATGGACGGCTGCGCCAAAGCGATCGTAAATAAATGCAAGGAGGCCGGCGTCACCCTGACCGGAGCCGGAGCCACCTTCCCGTACAAGAACGATCCCCGCGACTGCAACATCCGCATCGCGCCCTCCTATCCGACGCTGGATGAGCTTAAGCAGACCGGAGAGCTGTTCGTGCTCTGCGTGAAGCTGGTCAGCGTGGAGAAGCTGCTGGAAACGAAATAGTTCAGCCCGCGCCATTCGCAAAGCCGCGCTGACGCGCTCCCCGCCGCTTTGCGGCTACATGTTACGCTCCACAGCCCTCCGCCCTCATGCGCACTCGTCGCCTCTGCGAGGCTCCAGTTCCGCTCCTTCGGAGCTAAGACTGCTTATGTGGGCGGAGTTCCTGCTTCGCAGGCTCGATATAAATCTGCAGCCAGCCTCTTACATGCAAGCATGACGAGTCTGTCCACAGATCCATAT
>JAUNHB010000056.1 GCA_030524125.1 Eubacteriales bacterium
GAAGCAGGAACTCCGCCCACATAAGCAGTCTTAGCTCCGAAGGAGCGGGACTGGAACCTCGCAGAGGCGACGAGTGCGCATGGGGGCGGAGGGCTGTGAATCGCAACTAACTATCCCGCCACGCGGGAAACAGGAGAAACGACTGCGTCATGCCCGCATGTAAGCAGACGCTTCTCCTGTTTGCCATTTCGCGCGGCAGCCGCCAAATGGATCTGCAGGCAGCTTTGCATGGCTGAATCCCACCGCCGCTTTATTCCGCGGGCTCGACCATGAGGACTTCGCCGTTAAAGGCGTCCACCTCCGACACCTCTCCGGTGTAGGTCACGACGACGCGGTCTCCCACCGATACGGCGTCCAGACCTTCAGGCGCGGATCCCTGCTCATAGGTGAACGCGTAGGGCGTGCCGTCGTCGTCCGTCACTGTGAACATAAAGTCCTTGACCTCGTCCAGCGTGCCGGTCACCGTGGACGTCTCCGCCTCCGCAGACTCCTCCGGATCCACCGCCATATTGTCCTCAGCCGTTCCGTCCATGACCGTCTCCTCCTGCGCAGCGTCCGTGTCGGAAGCTCCCGCATCCTTCGACGAGCAGCCAAGCACCGCCATAGCCGCCAGCGCGGCCGTCAATACTGCCAAAACGATTTTTTTCTTCATTTTCATACTCCTCCTGTTAAAAGATTTACCTGTTAGACCGTTCTTCCGTCCAAAAAGTTTCAGGACGCATATCCTGTTTCAAAATTAACCAGGTTCTCCGGCTCCTTCCCTTCCAGATACCGCTCCAGATTCCGGCAGGCCAGCCGGACGACCTTGTCCTCCGTGTCCCGGCAGAACCCGAAGCTCTGTCCCGCCACGTGAGGCGTGAGCACCACCCGGTCCATGCTCCAGAGCGGATGCCCCGGCGGCAGCGGCTCCGGATCCGTCACGTCCAGCGCCACACCCCGGAAGCGGCCCGCCTGAAGCTCGCGCACCAGCGCGTCCGTGTCGATCAGATTTCCCCGGCCCACATTGACCAGCAGCGCGTCGTCCTTCATGCGGCCGAGCATTTCCGCGTCCAGCATCCGGACGGTGTCCTTTGTGAACGGGAGGCACCCGACGACGATATCGGCCTCCCCGAGAGCCTCCGAAAGCCCGTCCCGCGTGATCATGGCGTCGTAGCAGTCCGGATAGTTCCGCTCGGTCCTGCGCATCCCCGTCACATGGACGTCGAATGCCTTGAGCCGTCTGGCCGTCCCGGTGCCGATGTCCCCGGCCCCCATGATCAGCGCCCTTTTCCCGCTCAAAACCACCTGCTCTCTCAGCCTCCGGTAGATCCCCTGCTGCTGAAACGCCGCGTAATCCTTCAGATTCCGGCACATTTCCAGAAGCACCGCCAGCACGTATTCAGGGATCACCGTCCGGAAGCAGCCGCTTGCATTGGTCAGCGCCACGCGCTGCGGAAAGCCCTCCCGCATCGTGTAGGCGTCCGTCCCCGCCCAGCTCAACTGGATCCACCGAAGCTTCGGGCACTGTACGATCTCCCGGATGCCCGGCTCCCCGAAGATCACCTCCGCCTGTTGGAGGAGCGGAAGCCGTTCCTCTCTCGTAAGCCCCTCCGCGTACAGAAACTCGCACCGTTCTCCGCCGGACCGCTCCAGCTCTGCTCTCTGCGCCCCGTCGCACGGCCACAGCACCGCCACCTTACATCGTTCCATCCTTTTCCTCCTTCTTCCTCCCGCCCGTCGCGTCTACGCGAGGAGCAGCACCACGGCCTGACAGCTCTCCAGAACGATCCTTCCTTCCCCGTCCGTCCGAAGCTCCGCCTGATTGTTCAGGAGCAGTTCCTTCACCGCGCCGTCCGGCGAAAGCGCTGCTCTGTCCGGTCCCCAGTTGCCCGCCACAAGGATCCGGTTCCGTCCGTCCCTGCGCACATACGCCATGATCTGTCCGTCCGCGTCCTCGAAGGCAGGCTCGAACCGCCCGTAGGTGAACGTATCCGCATACCTCGGATCCTTGCGGAGCGCCGTCAGCCTCCGGTAATAATGGAGCACCGAATCCGGATCCCGCTCCTGCGCCGCCACGTTGATCGTCCGGTAATCCGGATTGACCTTCAGCCACGGCGTCCCGTCGGTAAAGCCTCCGTTTTCCGCGTCGCTCCACTGCATGGGCGTCCGGGCGTTGTCCCGGCTCATGCGGTTGCAGCACGCGAGCGCCTCCTGCTCGGTGCATCCCATCCGGAGCGCCAGCTCGTACTGATCCTTCGTGTTGATGTCGTCGTACTCCCCGACGGACTCCATGCGGCAGTTGCGCATCCCGATCTCCTGCCCCTGATAGAGAAACGGGATTCCCCGCAGGAGCACGCTGACCGTCCCCAGCATCTTGACGCCCGCGTCGTTCTGCGCATAGTCCGGAAGAAACGTGCTGGCCCCTCTGGGCTCGTCGTGATTTTCAATGATGTTGGACAAAAATCCGATGGGCTCCGCTTTCCTCTGTGCCTCAAAGACGGCGTCCCGCCACGTCCCGAAGCAGAAGGGCCGCTCCTCGTACCAGCCGTGCTCTCCCGACGTGAGCAGGTGCTGGGAGAAATCAAACATGGAGGAAAAATGACCGTCCTCCCCGATAAATTCCCGGAGCTCCTCCTCCTTCATGTTGAATACCTCGCCGACGGTGAAGGCGTCATACTTCTGGAAGGTGTTCCGCTTCAGATCCTCCAGCATGGGCCCGATGCCGGAGGCGTTCTCCACGACCACGCCCGGCGCGCACAGCCCGTCCGGCCCGTCCGCCGGATAGTCGGGAAACGCCGTATTTTTCTGGATGTTGATGATCGCGTCGATCCGGAATCCCGACACGCCCTTCTCCAGCCACCAGTTGATCATATCATAGAGTTCCCCGAGAAGCTTCGGATTATACCAGTTGAGATCCGGCTGCTCTTTTGCAAACATATGATAGTAGTACAGATTTTCCCGGCCCGGCACCGGCTCCCACGCGCTTCCGCCGAAGTAAGACCGGTGGTTGGAGGGCGCATGCCCGTCCTTTCCCTCCCGGAAATAAAAATAGGATCCGTACGGCCCTTCCGGATCCGCCAGCGCCGCCTGAAACCACCGGTGTTCGCTGGAGCAGTGATTGATGACCAGATCCATGATCAGATGCATCCCCCGCGCCTTCACTTCGCGCAGCAGCTCGTCGAAATCCTCCATCGTGCCGAATTCCGGCGCGATCTCGTAGTAATCCGAGATGTCGTAGCCCTGATCCACGAAGGGCGACCGATAGACCGGCGACAGCCAGATCAGGTCGACGCCCAGCGCCTTCAGGTAGTCCAGCTTTGAAATAATTCCTCTCAGATCCCCGATCCCGTCGCCGTTGGAATCGCAGTAGCTCTTCGGATAGATCTGGCATGCGATCTTGCCGTGCCACCATTTTTTCTCCATATCGCTCCTCCTTTTCTCCGCACCCCGCATGTCCGCGCAGGACTTCCGCCGGAAACCAAAGCGGAAGCCGCCTGTCCCCGGAAAACAACGCTTCCCTCGCAGACCGCTTCCGCCGCGCACTTATTTCATAGAATCCACAGCGGCCCGCTCGATGGCGAATCCGCTCTTGTAACGGCTGATAAATTCGTCAAAGCCCTTCACGTCCGCGGGATCGGGATCCATCTTCTCTCCCTCGTCTCCGCCGAACACCTTGTTCTGCAGGTAGTCCTCCAGCGTCTCGTCCGCCGCCTTCTGCACCATGTAGGAGGCGAGAAGCGCGATGCCCCATGCGCCGCCTTCTCCCGCCGTCTCCATGACGGATACGGTGGCGTCCATGGCTCCGGCCAGGATCTTCTGTCCGACGCCTTTCGTCTTGAACAGTCCGCCGTGCCCGGTGATCCGGTCCACAGCCACCTGCTCCTCTTTCATGAGGATATCCAGTCCCACCTTCAGCGCTCCCAGCGAGGTGTACAGATGCGCGCGCATGAAGTTGGCCAGATTGAACCTGCTGTCCGGCGTACGCACAAAGAGAGGACGTCCCTCTTCAAAGCCCGTAATATGCTCTCCGGAGAAATAGTTGTAAGCCAGAAGTCCTCCGCAGTCCTTGTCTCCCTCCAGCGCCTTGTTGTACAGCGTGCCGAACAGTCTGTTCATGTCCACATCCACGCCGAAGCTCTCCGCGAACTCCTTAAAAATGCCGACCCAAGCGTTCAGATCCGACGTGCAGTTGTTGCAGTGGACCATAGCCACCGCGTCTCCGCTGGGGGTGGTCACCATGTCGATCTCCTCGTGCACCTTCTGAAGCTCCTTCTCCAGCACGATCATGGCGAACACGGACGTGCCTGCGGACACGTTTCCGGTGCGCTGCTTCACACTGTTGGTGGCGACCATTCCGGTTCCGGCGTCTCCCTCCGGCGGGCAGAGCGGACAGCCTGCCTGAAGCGTCCCCGTGGGATCCAGCTTCTTCGCGCCCTCCTCCGTCAGCGTACCGGCGTTGTCTCCCGCCTTCAGCACCTTCGGGAGCAGTTCCTCCACCTTCCACGGATAGCCCTTGGGAGCCACCAGCTCGTCAAATTTTCCGATCATGGACGTATAGTAGTTCTTGGTCTTCGGGTCGATGGGGAACATGCCGGACGCGCTTCCGACGCCGAGCACCTTCTCTCCGGTGAGCTGCCAGTGGATATATCCGTCCAGCGTCGTGAAGAAATCCACCTGCGGCACATGCTCCTCCCCGTTCAGGATCGCCTGATACAGATGGGCGATGCTCCACCTCTGGGGGATGTGATACTGAAACGCCTCCGTCAGCGCCTCGGACGCCTGCTGGGTGATCGTATTTCTCCAGGTGCGGAACGGCACCAGAAGCTCTCCCGCCCGGTCAAACGCCAGATATCCGTGCATCATGGCGCTGAAGCCGATGCCCGCCAGCTTTTCCACCTTCACGCCGTAGCGCTCCATGACGTCCTCCGTCATCCTGCGGTAGCAGTCCTGAAGCCCGGTCCAGATATCCTCCAGCGTGTACGTCCAGACGCCGTTCTCCAGACGGTTCTCCCAGTCGTGCGCACCCGAAGCCACCGGCGCGTTCTCTTCGTCCACCAGCACGGCCTTGATCCTCGTGGAGCCAAATTCAATTCCCAGCACGGCCTTTCCGGCCGCAATCGTACGTTTCACATCACTCATGAAAGCTGTCCTCCTGATTCCTCTCGTTCTCGCGCATTCGCCAAATGCATTTCACAGGTATTATATCATATCCCGCCGTGCATTTCCAAAAAGAATCGTCCGTTTTCACCAAAAAGCAGACTGAAATCCATAGAAAAGAGTACATCTTGGCAAAAGATGTACTCTCTGCTTTCGCCGGACTCCTTACAGGACCCGCAGGATCATGGAACAGACCGGCGGCATCTTCAGATAGAGGACGCCCTTTCTCGCCTGATAGAGCGCTCGCTCGGTGCTGAAGCCGTTTTCGAGCGTCAGCATCAGCCGCTCCATCGTACAGGACGCGCCCGCTCCCGTCTTCCAGACCGGAAGGTTGATCTCCCGCTCGTCCTTTCCATTGTTGACCGCCACGATGATCTGCTCGGTGTCGCTGAACCGGCCGTAGCTCAAAAGCTGATGCTCTGTCGCCAGAAAGCAGGTGGAGCCGTGGGTCAGGACCGGATTTTCCCGGCGGATGCAGATCGCCTCCCGGTGGAAGGACAAAAGCTCCTGATCCTCCTTGCCCCACGGATACGTCCTCCGGTTGTCGGGATCGGTGAACCCGCACAGCCCGGCCTCGTCCCCGTAGTAGATCGTGGGCGCTCCCACCCACGTCATCTGGACGACCACAGCCTCCCGCATGACGCCCTTGTTGACGCCCTGCGACGCCGCGTCCGCTCCCAGCGTGTTGACCCGCCCCACCCGACCGTTAGTCCGGGTCAGAAAGCGGGAATGATCGTGGTTGGACAGCTCGTTCATGGCCGTCTGGAGAGACGGCCCCGGAAAATGCGCCATATTTCTCAGCATGGCCTCCCGGAACGCCTCCGCATTGCCGTGCAGGTCCTCCCGCCGGTGGTCGCTGTGCTTCTCCATCCCGGTCAGAAACCACGTCAGCGGCTCCATGAACGCGTCGTAATTCATGACGGTGTCCCACTCGTCGCCCCGGAGCCATGCGCTCGTGTCGCCGTAGTGCTCCGCCAGGATCAGCGCGTCCGGGTTGGTCTCCTTGACCGCCCGGCGAAATTCCTTCCAGAACCGGTGATTGTACTCCGCCGAAAATCCCAGATCCGCCGCCACGTCCAGCCGCCAGCCGTCCGCGCAGAACGGCGGGCGCAGCCATTTGCGGGCCACCTCCATGATGTAGTCCTTCAGTTCGGGGGAATGTTCATAGTTCAGCTTCGGCAGGGTCGCATGATCCCACCAGCCGTCGTAAAATTCATTGTAGGGCCACTCGTGCTCATTGTTAAACTTAAAAAAGCTTCGGTACGGGCTGTCCGCCGAGATGTAGGCCCCCTTCTCATATTCCGGGGAACCCTCGTACAGCCGCTCCCGGTCCAGCCATTTGTTGAAGGAGCCGCAGTGGTTGAACACGCCGTCCAAAATGATCCGCATTCCTCTCCGGTGCACCTCCTCCACAAAGCGCGCGAAAAAGGCGTTGCTCTCCTCGAGATTTTTCTTATTCACGACCCGGCGGATGTATTTTGTCGCATGGGAGTTGTCGTCGTCCCCCTCCGCGAGACATTCCCCGCCGTCCTGCGCGATGACCGTCAGATGCGGGTCCACATAGTCGTAATCCTGGCTGTCGTACTTATGGTTGGACGGGGACACGAAGATCGGGTTCAGGTAGAGCACCTCCACGCCCAGATCCTGCAGATAGTCCAGCTTATCCCAGATCCCCTGGATGTCGCCGCCGTAAAAACGGCACACGTCCATGTCCTGCACCGGCTCCTCCCAGTCCGTCACCCGGCTGGCTGGCAGACCGATATAAATATATTCCCGGTCCTCCACGTCGTTGTCAGAGCGTCCTTTGCAGAAGCGGTCCGTGAAGATCTGGTAGATCACCGCCCCCTTCGCCCAGTCCGGCGTGGAAAAACCGGGAATGATCTTGAACGAGTGCGACTCCTGAAGCTCCGTCGTCACTCCCAGCGCGTTGTAAAAGCACTTCCGGTTCCCGCTGTCGATCTCAAAGTAATACCGCACCGTCCCGGTCAGCGGCTCCGTCGTATGCGTGTAATAATCAAAATTCCCCTGCGTGTACGCCTTCTCCATGGGAGTCCTGCTGCTTCCGCATATAAAAAAAACATGCTCCGCATTGCCTCTGGCCGTGCGAAGCTTCACCGTAACCTGATCGCCCTTCTTCGGTTCAAAAGGAGTTCGATAATACCTGCTCTCGTCGCTGAACAGCGCTTCCCAATTCAGCATGGTCTCTGTGCTTACCGCATATCTGTTTATGCGCTGTGTCTTTGCCGCTAGTCTGTCACTCATATATTTTGTCCCTTCTGTGGCGTGCCGTAAATACCTTCTGTTACTATCATATACCAGAAGCTTTTCCAAAACAACCTTTTTCTATAAATCCGGATTCTCCGCCTGCGGCGGGTCGCGAAGCGACTTTTCCTTTTTGCCGCAGTGCGATCCTCGCGGAGCGCGGAGGGGCCGGTCCTCTCAGTCAACCGCCCGTTCATCGTTAACCCACTCCAATGGAATCCGGCTCCCGCCGGATTCTCCGCCTGCGGCGGGTCGCGAAGCGACTTTTCCTTTTTGCCGCAGCGCGATCCTCGCGGAGCGCTTTTTTACTTTTGCATAAATTCCTCCGGAATTTTTGCAAAAGTAAAAAAGACAGCGGGGGTTGTGCTGTCTTTTTTAGGAGAAGGTATTTCTTGTTTCTTATGGGGTGTAGCAAAACTATAAAATGTATTGGGGGTTTTACAGTAATTATAGTAGCACATGTCCCCGGATAAGTGTGCACAAACATCACAAAAATGCACTTCTTTTTTTAGATATCCTGCACAAATAATGACTCAAATTCTTCTCTTCCAATCTTTTCTTTTTCGAGAAGCAGTTCCGCGCAGGCGTCCAGCACCGGGCGGTATTCGTTGATGATCTTCCTTGCCCGCCCGTAGCAGTCCTCGATGATGCGCTTGACTTCCTGATCGATCTCTCCGGCCACCAGCTCGCCGTAGCTGCGGGTATGCGCCAGATCCCGGCCGATGAATACCTCGTCGCCGTCCTCTCCGTAGTTGATCGGCCCAAGACTCTGCGACATGCCGTACTTGGTCACCATGGCCCGCGCGATGGCCGTGGCCTGCTTGATATCCTGCGACGCGCCGGTGGTAATGTCGTCGAAGACCAGCTCCTCCGCCACTCTGCCGCCCAGATCCACCGTGATGTTCTGGAGCATCCTGCCGCGCGTATCGAACATGTCGTCCCTCTCCGGCAGCGGCATCGTGTAGCCCGCCGCTCCCACGCCGGTGGGGATGATGGACACCGTATAGACCGGCCCCACGTCCGGCAGCACATGGAACAGGATCGCGTGCCCCGCCTCATGGTAGGCCGTGATCCGCTTCTCCTTGTCGGAGATGACGCGGCTCTTTTTCTCCGCTCCCACGCCCACCTTGATGAACGCCTTCTGGATGTCTTTCTGCATCATGTAGGCCCTGCCCTCCTTGGCCGCGATGATGGCCGCCTCGTTGAGCAGGTTTTCCAGATCCGCGCCCGTGAAGCCCGCGGTCGTCTGCGCGATCTGGAGAAGATCCACATCGTCGCCCAGCGGCTTGTTCTTGGCGTGCACCCGGAGGATCTCCTCGCGGCCCTTCACATCCGGCCGGCCCACCACGATCTTCCGGTCGAAGCGTCCCGGACGCAGGATCGCCGGGTCAAGGATATCCACCCGGTTGGTGGCCGCCATGACGATGATGCCCTCGTTGACGCCGAAGCCGTCCATCTCCACCAGAAGCTGGTTGAGCGTCTGCTCCCGCTCGTCGTGGCCGCCGCCCATGCCGGTGCCTCTGCGTCTGGCCACCGCGTCGATCTCGTCGATAAACACGATGCACGGCGCGTTTCTCTTGGCCGTGGCAAACAGATCCCGCACGCGGGACGCTCCCACGCCCACGAACATTTCCACAAAATCAGAACCGGAGATGCTGAAAAACGGCACCCCGGCCTCCCCGGCCACCGCCTTGGCGATCAGCGTCTTTCCCGTTCCGGGTACGCCCACAAGAAGCACGCCCTTTGGGATCCTCGCTCCCACCTTCGTGTACCGTCCGGGATTGCGCAGGAAATCCACCAGCTCTTCCAGCTCGCTTTTCTCCTCCTCGAGACCGGCCACGTCCTGAAAGCCCGTCCGCACGTCCTTGTCCGCCGCCAGATGCGCCCGGCTCTTTCCGAAGTCCAGCATCCGCGCGTTGCCGCCGCCGCTGTTCTTTCCCATGGCGATCACCATGTAGAAGACCACGAGCCCGCACAGGATCAGCGTCATGCCGTTGGTCTCGAGAAAGCCCGGCTTTTGCACCTCGTCGATGGTGTAATCCACCCCGGCCTCCTCCAGCGCCTGACGGACCTGCTCCGTATCCAGCACCGCCGCGCTCCGCCGCACTCCGTCAGACTCCATGTAGTAGACGGTTCCCGTGGGCGTCTCCTGATTCGGCGCGATCTCGGCCGCAGTCACGTCCCCGTTCTCCACATCCTCCATAAATTCTGTATAGCTGTAAGCGGAACGTTCCATTCCCTGCTGCTCCACGAAGACGAGCACAAGGCAGAGAAGGGCGGCAAACATCAGATACGTGCCTATTCCTTTCCACTGTCTGTTCAAATTCTTTTATCCTCCTGTCAGTCAAATTCTACCACGCCGATATATGGCAGATTCCGGTACTGCTGGTCGTAGTCCAGCCCGTACCCGATCACAAATTTATCCTCGATCTGAAATCCCACATACTCCACCGGCACGTCCACCACGCGGCGGTCCGGCTTGTCCAGCAGCGTACAGATCTTAAGGCTGGCCGGGTTGCGCTGGCCCAACAGTTTTTTCAGATGATTGAGCGTCCTTCCGGAATCGATGATGTCCTCGATGATGATCACATCCTTGCCCGTGATGGACTCGTCCAGGTCCTTGGCCAGACGGACGACTCCGCTGGATTTGGTGTCCGCGCCGTAGCTGGAGCACTGCATGAAATCCATGGTCACCGGTACCGTGATCCTCTTTGCCAGCTCGCATGTAAAATATACGCTTCCCTTCAAAATGCAGATCAGATGCACGCTCTTCCCCGCGTAATCCCTGCTGATCTTCTCTCCCAGCTCCCTAATCCTGGCGTTTACCTGCTCCTCCGTGAGCATGACCTCCACATGATGCTTCTCCATCCCTTATTCCTCCGTGCTTCCTCTTTTTTGTACCTTCAGGACTCGCCTTGTCCGTTCCGTCACCTTGTATTCCTCGCTGATCCTCATGCCGACCACCCAGATCACATGACTGCCGTCGGCCAGTAAAATAAGCCGGTCCCGCTCCTCCCGCGGGACCTTGCAGTCGATCAGGTAGTCTTTCAGCTTTTTGTGCGCGCCCCGCGCGTTGGACAGATAGTCCCCCGGACGCCTTGTGCGCAGAACGATTCCCTGTATGATTTTATCATAATCAAACCACTTCGTATAGCGATTTACAGGAATTTCCTCATTTTTCTCCCGTTCCTCCACAGAGAAGAAAAACCGTTCCCCGAGAAACGCGCACTCCCCGGGAAGCTCAGGCGCGGCCTGCCCGGCCTCCTTTTTCTCCTCCCGCTCCGGCCGGAGCAGAAGCTCTCCGTACCCAAGGACCGCCTCGTTTCCGCCGGGAAGGCGGATGCGGGAACCTCTTTTTCCGCGGGGGAGCGCGCAGATCCTCTCCACATGGACCGCCTCCACATCCCGGAGCCCTCCCGGCAACCCGGAAAGGCAGCTCTGGATCAGGTTCTTCTGCAGGGCGGGGTGAAGCCCGCAGAACCGGTCCAGCCGGACGGCGATCCCGTCCTTCGCGGGACGCGCGCAGCTCTCCCGGGCCCTTCGCGTCTCCTGCTCCATGTAATCCTCCAGCTCCAGCAGCCGCTCCGCCGCCCCGGCCATGCGGGACGCGCTTCCCGGACGGAACTCTTCCATCGGCAGAAGGATCCGGCTCCGGATCCAGTTTCTCGTGTACCGGGTCTCCCGGTTGGTACTGTCCTCCACCCACGCCGCTCCCTGCGCCGACAGCCACGCCTCGATCTCCGGCCGGTCCGCGCACAAAAGCGGGCGGATGCACCGGCCGCTCACCGGAGCCATGCCCCGCAGGCCGCGAAGCCCCGCGCCCCGCATCAGCCGGAACAGCATCGTCTCCGCCTGATCGCTCTGGTGGTGGGCCAGCGCGATCCGGGAGGCCGAAAGCTCCTCCGCCATGGCCCCAAGCACTCTCCGGCGCGCGTTCCGCCCGGCCTCCTCGACGCCCACGCCGTTCCGTCGCGCCTCCCCGGGCACGTCCACCCGCACCGCCGTAAACGGGATCCGCCGCGCCTGACAAAACTCCCTGCAAAACGTCTCGTCCCGGTCCGCCTCCGCACCCCGGATGCCGTGGTTCACATGGACGGCGTGCACGCAGACGTCGCGAGCCTCCCCGTATTCCTGCAAAAGGAGCAGAAGCGCCGTCGAGTCCGCGCCGCCCGAAAAGCCGCACAGCACCGTATCCCCGTCCCGGAGCATGTCCCATTTTTCCATATACGCAAATACCTTGTTTTTCATCTGTATTCTCCCGGTTCCTGTTCCGATCAGCCTCAGACGCCTGGTGTCTGAGGCGCGGGAACGTGATATTACTATATAAAATTTCCCGCAGAATTGCAAACCGTTTGTGCGCGTATCCGCCTCTTCCTAACGCCGCCACAGCCCTGTCACCAGTATGGTCATATCGTCCGCCGCGCCGCCGTAGGCCTGCACCTGCTCCATCAGGTTCTGGGCCATCTCCTGAGGCGTCCCCGGCGGCAGACGCCAGATCAGATCCTTCAGCACCGCCTCCTCCCGCCCCTCCGGGAGGGCGCTGATCACTCCGTCCGTCACGAGAAAGACCAGATTCCCGTCGTACAGCCGCAGACGGTAGGGCTCCAGCAAAAGCTCCCCGCTGACGCCCGCGGGAAGCCCCGCTCCCCGGATGCACTCCACCCCGTGCTCCCGGCGGATGAAGCTGGCCGCGGCCCCGATCTTCAGAAACTCGCACACTCCCGTGTACAGATCCACCGCCGCCAGATCCACGGTGGAAAACACCCGCGCGTCGGGCTGCAGCACGATGGAGGAATTGATCATGCGCACCGCCGTCTCCTTGGAAAATCCCGCGTCCAGAAACTGCTCCAGCAAATCCAGCACCGTCTCGCTCTGGGAGCACGCCTGCACGCCGGATCCCATGCCGTCCGACACGCCCGCAAAAAATCGCCCCTCCGGAAGCCAGAACACCGAAAAGCTGTCCCCGGACACCGCCTCCCCCTGCTTGGTCGCCTTCTTGACTCCGTAGAGCACGTTGTAGGCCGTCCCCTCCACGAACAGCACCGTGATCCGCTCCTGACTGACGAAGGAGCGGCTGTCTCTGGCCGGCATCATCTCGCACCCGGTCAGCTCCGACAGCACGGAGGCGATCTTCTTCACCGGCACGCAGATCTTGCGCCTTGTCTTCATGGTGATGTAGATCTGCCGTCTCCTGCCTCCGGGGCCGTAAAAAAATACCTGACTTAACTGCACGCCCATGAGCCGGAGCCGTTTTCCGATCTCCGCCTCCAGCTCCGCGTTCTCCTTCGTCCCGTAGATTCGCTCCATGGCTCCCTCCAGGATCCGCCCCATCTCCCGGATCTGCCCCGCGGCCGCCACCCGGTTCTCCGCCAGACGGTTCTGCAGGATCATCTCCCCCCGGTCCATGCCCGTCACGGTCTGCGGCGCCATGCAGAAGCTTCTGGACAGCTGCGCGAAGCTCTCCTGATATTCTTCCATCCACTGCCGCACCGGATGAACCGGCTCGGGCTCGTCCCCCGTTCTCCTGCGGCTGCCCAGCCACTCCATCCCGTATCCGAGGAGCACGATGGCCGAAAAGACCGCCGCGCCCTTCATCAGACTGGCCGCCATGACCCACAGCGCCTTTCCCAGCACATACTCCACGGTCAGTTCCATGGCCGTCAGGCTCCCTCCGAAGCCGAGGCCGAAGATCCACTTGTTTCTGCCCTCTCCCTTTCTGCCGAACAGGATCAGAAGACACCCGCCCAGCATCCACGATAACACATACTTTGTCCATTCCATGACTGCTCTCCTCCTCCATCTCTGAGATGCCGCGCCGGATCCTCTGGTCCTGTCCGCGTCCTCGCCGGCAAGACCGCCGCGCGGCCTGTTCAGATACTATAAAAACGGAGATTTGCGAGCTTTGTCATTTAGAAGCGGCTCGAAAGAAAAAGATTTCGACATGAACGAAAAGGCAGAAAAGCTCCGGCTGCGCGTCGTTCCCACAGCCGGAGCTTTATGTAAGATTCTAAACCGGTTCTCTTCCGGACGGACGCTCAGCCTCCGTCGCTGGACTTGAAAATGATCTCATCCTCATACACCAGCCCCAGCTTCTCCTTCGCCACGTCCTCCACGTACTTCTTCGTCTTCGTGTAAGCCTCCAGATCGTCGATCTCCTGACTTCTGTCCTCTTCCTTCGCGATCTGCTCCTCGAGCGCCTGCTCCCTCTCTTCATAGGAATGATTGCGCTGCCGCAGGCGGATACTGCCGACAGAGGTCACGCCGAATACGGCCAGGACGATCAAAAGAATGCCCCATGCCTCCAAATGTCTTCTCTTCTCGCGTATCCTTCTGCTTCTGGTCTTTTCCTGCATAAAACGCCGCCTCCTATGAGAATAAAATCATTATAAACTCTTTCCATTTCTTTTTCAATTTCTTTTTATAGAACCGCGCGGCCACTCTCACGACTTGTACGATTTTTCCGAACGCGGACCGAAAGGGCTTCAGGACGATCCCGAGGATCCTCTTCAGCGCGCCCGACACCGGCTCCACGATCCGGCTTCCCAGTATCCGGTGGTACAAAAGCATCCCGGCCCCCACCGCAAAGAGGGCGTATCCGCGCACCGCCCCGTCGTTTTGCCGGTAGAGAAGCTGAAAGATCAAAAACGCCGTGAGCAGCCAGTAGCACACGTCCTGGATGGCTACCGCCCACGTCCCGTGGGGCACGATCCGACGGAAGATCCGGATCAGGTCGTACAGGGCCACTACCAACGCTCCCCGGAGCAGTGCCAGTCCAAAAAACTGCAGCTCTCCGGCAATTCCCGCACTTCCCATAGGATCACCGGAACAGCCGGTTCAGAAGCGTTTCTCCGCCCTTCTTGAAATCGGAGACCTCGGAATACTGGACGCTGTCGATCCGTCCCTCCAGATCGATCTCGCCTTTTTCCAGCGACAGCCGGTTCACATGCAGATCGGCCCCTTTGATCTGCAGCATCCCCATCTCCGTCTCCAGAAGGACCTCCGATATGTCAAAGGAGATGACGTCCGACACCCCCGTGATACTCCCTGTCCTACGGTTCATCATGGACAGCTTATGCGCCCCTCTCGCCTGCTGGCGTTCCTCGACAGCACCCATTTTTACCATAAAAAGACCTCCTGTATATTCTTTTAAAATATATTAGGAGGTCCTCTTCTTTATTCCTTATAAATATCTGTAAAGCTCTTTTGCTTCGTCTTTTCTGACCGTCTCCTGTACGTCCAGCACCTCCGCCTTCACGGTTCTCGTGCCGAACTGGATCTCGATCACGTCCCCTTCCTTCACGTTCAGGGACGCCTTCGCCGTCTTGCCGTTCACCAGCACGCGTCCCGCGTCACAGGCTTCGTTGGCGACGGTGCGCCGCTTGATCAGCCGGGAGACCTTCAGAAACTTGTCCAATCTCATAATCTGTCTATTAGTTCAGAGCGTCCTTTAAAGCCTTGCCTGCCTTGAACTTCGGAGCCTTGGAGGCTGCGATCGGCATGGGCTCTCCGGTATGCGGATTTCTGCCTTCTCTTGCGGCTCTCTCAGCCACCTCGAAGGTGCCAAAGCCTACGACCTGAACCTTCTCACCTTTCTTTAATTCTTCCGTAACAACGTCGATGAATGCCTTTACGGCCTTCTCTGCATCTTTTTTCGTAAGCTCAGCGCTCTCTGCAACCGCTGCGATCAGCTCTGCTTTGTTCATGTTTTATTTCCTCCTCGGATTTTCGTATAGTTTTATGATGTTGCATGTATCATAGTTATAACGGTTTTCCTATCGTTTGTCAAGCCGTTATGCTTGATTTTGAGCCGTTTTACGCTTCTTTTTCGCTTCCTTTTCCTGCCTCTTGATCTCCTCCCACCGGGCCTTGTTCTGCTCCGGCGAACCGTATTCTTCGTCCCCGAAGACGTGCGGATGACGGCGGATCATCTTCTCGGCCAGACCGTTCACCACGTCGCCGATCGTGAAGCGGCCCTCCTCCGAGGCGATCTGCGCGTGCAGGAGCACCTGCAGCAGCACGTCCCCCAGCTCCTCGCACAGATTTTCGTCGTCCTGCTCCCCGATGGCCTGCACGACCTCCTCGCACTCGTCTCTCAGACAGGGGATCAAGCTTTCGTGGGTCTGGGCTTTGTCCCACGGACAGCCGCCCTCTCCCCGAAGCGTTGCGATAATGTCCAGCAGCTCCGTATAGCTGTACATCTGCCTCTCCTTTCTCTCCTCACACAAAGGCCCGCCCCGGCGGTGCGGCCGGAGCGGGTCGTGCGGGGCGGCGTTGTGCCGCCCCGGGTCTTTTCTTACAATGACAGTCCAGCCCGCGCCATTCGCAAAGCCGCGCTGACGCGCTCCCCGCCGCTTCGCGGCTACCTTTGCTCATGATCTGGCGCTCCCTCAGCCGAAAGCAGCAGACCAAAATTCGTGCGAGCACGATTTTGTCCCGCCGCTCCCGGCTGGCTGAACTGTTACAGCATCTTGTTGATCATATCCAGCACTTCGTTTCCAAGCGCCGCGCTCTTCTCGTCCGCGTCGGCAAGGGAGGTTCCCTTGACGCCGTAGTAGAATTTCACCTTCGGCTCGGTTCCGGACGGGCGGACACACAGCCATGCGCCGTCGTTCAGGTCGTAGTAGAGCACGTTGGATGCCGGAAGTCCGGTGGGCTTCACCTCGCCGGTCGCCATATCCCTGACTGTATCCAGCTTGTAGTCTCTGGCGGATACGACGGTATAGCTTCCGATGGAAGCCGGCGTGTTGCTGCGGAGCGTCTCGAGGATCTCCTGGATCTTCGCCAGGCCCTCGATTCCCTTGAGCTCGATGGATTTCACAGCGTCCTTGTAATAGCCGTATTTCTCATAGAGAGCGACCATGGCGTCCCAGAGGGTCATGCCCTTCATCTTGTAGTAGGCCGCCGCCTCGCACAGCGCCACCGTGGCGGAGATGGCGTCCTTGTCCCTCGCATAGGTTCCGATCAGGCAGCCGTAGGACTCTTCCATACCGAAGAGGTAGGTTCCCTTGCCGGTCTGCTCGTTTTTGAGGATCTGCTGTCCGATGAACTTAAAGCCGGTCAGCACCTCGATGAGCTCGCAGCCGTAATTGGCGGCGATGGCGTCCACCAGATTGGTCGTCACGATGGATTTTACCACCTGGCCGTCCGCCGGGATCCTGCCCGCGGCCTGCTTCTGGCTCAGCACATAGTCGCACAGCAGCGATCCGGACATGTTTCCGGTCAGCGGAATGTATTCGCCAGACTTGTCGTCCTTCACATAGACTCCGAGCCTGTCCGCGTCCGGGTCGGTGGCCAGCACCAGATCCGCGTTCACTTCCTTCGCAAGCTTCAGGCCCAGCGCAAACGCCTCCGGCGCCTCGGGATTGGGATAGCTGACCGTCGGGAAGTCTCCGTCGGGAAGCTCCTGCTCCTTGACCACATAGACATTTTCAAAGCCCAGCTCCTTCAGCGCTCTTCTGGCCGGGATATTGCCCGTGCCGTGCAGCGGCGTGTAGACGATGCGGATGTCCTTCTGCATCTTGTCGATGGCTTCCTGATTGACCACCTGCGCCATGACGTGTCCGATGAATTTATCGTCGATGGCCTGTCCGATGATCTCATATTTTCCGGCGGCCTCGGCCTCCTCGCGGCTCATGGTCTTCACCGTGGAGAGGTCGGTGATCGCCAGCACCTCGGCGGTCACGCCCTTGTCGTGGGGCGGCGTGAACTGCGCGCCGTCCTCCCAGTACACTTTATAGCCGTTGTACTCGGGCGGATTGTGGCTGGCCGTGATGTTCAGTCCGGCGATGCAGCCCAGCTCCCGCACCGCGAAGGACAGCTCCGGCGTGGGGCGCAGCGACTCGAACTTGTAAGCCTTGATGCCGTTGGCCGCCAGCGTCAGAGCGGCCTCCTCCGCAAACTCCGGAGACATATGGCGGGAGTCGTAAGCGATGGCCACTCCCTTGCCCTGACCGCCCTGCTTGATGATGTAGTTTGCCAGACCCTGCGTCGCTCTGCGCACCACATAGATGTTCATGCGGTTGATGCCCGCGCCGATGATCCCGCGCAGGCCGGCCGTTCCGAACTCCAGATCTTTATAGAAGCGTTCCTTGATCTCCTTGTCGTCGTCCGCGATCGCGCGAAGCTCCGCTTTGGTCTCTTCGTCGAAATAAGGATTGGCAAGCCACTCTTCATAGATTTCTTTGTAGTTCATTTTGCACAATTACCTCCCTGATTTGTTCATTTCATTAGAGTTATTATATAATAACTCGTTGAAAAAGAAAACTCTTTTTTCCCGCTGAGACAGGAATTTTTCAAGCTTCTCCATATGCTTTCCAGGGATCCACGCCTTGTTGGTATTGTAATAGTAATTGGCCAGCTTCCAGAATTTCTCCGGATAGCAAAGCCGGATGCCGAGATACTCCCGCTCCTCCCCGGACAGCGGCCTCGCCTGCCCGTACGCCCGCAGAAGCTTCCGGCCAAGCTTTACGTCGTAGTTCTGCTTTTCCATGATCTTGCGCAGGAACAGATACAGGTCGTTGACCTGCACATCCATCGCAAATTTTTCAAAATTGATCACAGCCATCCTGCCGCCCGACACTAAAATGTTGTGATGGACATACTCCCCGTGGCAGAAATGTCCCTCCTTTAACGCCTGACTGCGAAGCTTCGGATAGGCGGACGCCAGAAGCGCCTGCTCCGTCTCCTCCGCTTCCTTCAGGATCTGGGGAAAGCAGTGGAGATAGGCCGTCTCGAACTCATTTTTGCGGTTTTTCTTCCGGATAAATGTATAGATCTTGCGAAGCTCCCGGTTGCGGCGGGACATTTCTTCCGCGGCGTCCGGCCCGGCCAGGCGGAGCCGGTCCTCCTCCGTCGTCTCCAGAAAGCTCCGAAGCTCCCGGTGCAGCTCCCCCAGCAGGGCCGCCGCCTTCAAAAGCTCGTTCTCGCTGCGGGTA
>JAUNHB010000057.1 GCA_030524125.1 Eubacteriales bacterium
GGTACGCACGGTGGTGTGAGAGGACGGCGGTTAATCACCGCCTCCTACTCGATTGCATCCGGCGGAGCGCCCGGCCGGATTTTACTTAAATTTTACATAAGAGGGCATTTGGACTTTACACAGGAGCGATAAAATGATAAAAGGTAAAGTGGAGGTGCGAGACAGATGGCGCTTATTTATATTGTAGAGGACGACCGGAATATCCGGGAGATCGAGAGCTTTGCGCTGAAGAACAGCGGACATCAGGTGGAGGACTTTGAGTGCGCGAAGGATTTCTACGCGCAGCTGGCGGAAAAAACGCCGGATTGTATTTTGCTGGACGTGATGCTGCCGGACGAGGACGGGCTGGAGATCGTCAGGAAGCTCCGGGCGATCCCGGACACGAAAAAGGTGCCGGTCATGATGGTGACGGCCAAGACGACGGAGATCGACAAGGTCAAAGGGCTGGACATCGGAGCCGACGACTATATCACAAAGCCGTTCGGCGTCATGGAGCTGATCTCCCGCGTGAAGGCGCTCCTGCGGCGCAGCATGCGTGTGGAGGAGGAAAAATTTCTGTCCGCCGGGGATATTTTTCTGGACGGGGAGAAGCACATGGTCTACGTAAAAGAGGAGCCCTGCGAGCTGACGTTCAAGGAATACGAGCTGCTGAAGCTGCTCATACAGAATCAGGGCATCGTCATGTCAAGAGACATCATCATGGAACGGATCTGGGGCGTCAATTTTGAAGGGGAATCCCGCACGCTGGACGTGCACATCAAGACGCTGCGCCAGAAGCTGAAGAGCGGCGGGGCGCTGATCAAGACGGTGCGGAATGTGGGGTATATCATAGAGTGAAACGAAAATTACATCGGGAGTTTGTGCTGGTGGCGCTGGCGACCATCCTGCTGACCACGGCGGTGATCACGGCGGTCTTTTACGGCTTTTTTGAAAACGAGGTGCTGGAGGAGCTGAAGGTCTGCGCGCAGGTCATGAAATATACGGGAGCCTTTGGCGGCGATGGGACGGACGCGGACTTTGAGGAGATGCGGATCTCGCTGATCGGGGCGGACGGGACGGTGCTGTACGACAACGACGCGGACGTGGGCGAGCTGGAAAACCACGGGAGCAGGCCCGAGGTGGCGGAGGCGCTGGAGAAGGGAAGCGGACAGTCGATCCGGCGGTCCGGGACGCTGGGAACGAGCGCTTACTACTATGCGGTGCGTCTGGACGACGGGGCGGTCCTGCGCGTGGCGAAGGAAGCCTCCAGCATCTGGCAGCTTTTCGTGAAGGCTCTGCCTCTGGTGGGAGCGTCGGCCTCGTTCATCTTTGTGCTGTGCTTCTATCTGTCCTCCAGAGCGGTACGAAGCCTGCTCGAGCCCATCGACGATCTGGCCCGGCATCTGGACCGGTGCGGGGACGAGCCGGTCTACCGGGAGCTGGTCCCGTTTGTGAATACGATCCGGAAGCAGCATGAGGATATTCTTAGAAACGCGCGGATGCGGCAGGATTTCACGGCGAACGTGTCCCACGAGCTGAAGACGCCGCTCACGTCCATCTCCGGATACGCGGAGCTCATCGAGCACGGGATGGCGGCGCCTGAGGACATTCCCAGATTTGCCGGGGAGATCCACAGGAGCGCGGCGAGGCTTCTGAACACGATCAACGACATTATCCGCCTGTCCGAGCTGGACGTGATGGAGACGACGGCGTTCCTGAAGGAAAAGGTGCCGGTCTATCAGCTGGCGGAGAACTGCGTGAACATGCTCCAGGTCAGCGCCGAGAAGCATCAGGTGACGCTGGAGCTTCGCGGCGTGCCCTGCTGTGTGCTGGGGAGCAGGGAGATGGTGGAGGAGACGCTGTACAACCTGTGCGACAACGCGATCCGCTACAACAATCCAGGCGGGAGCGTGACGGTGACGGTGGAGCCGGTGGGAGACCGGGTGATGCTGCGGGTGGCCGACACGGGGATCGGCATCCCGAAGGAGCATCAGGCGAGGGTTTTCGAGCGGTTTTACAGAGTGGACAAGAGCCGCTCCAAGGCCACCGGGGGAACCGGACTCGGACTTGCCATCGTCAAGCACATCGTGGCGCAGCACGGCGCGCATATGACGCTGGAGAGCGAGCCGGGAAAAGGGACAAAGATCACAATCCTCTTTGAAAATGCCGGAAAATCTGTTACAATGACTGAATACGGAAAAGAAAAAGAGGAGCGGTAATATGATCTATATACATCAGGCGCAGTATTACGAGACGGATCAGATGGGGATCATCCATCATTCCAACTACATCCGCTGGATGGAGGAGGCCCGGATCGCCTACATGGATGAGATGGGATTTCCGTACCGGAGGGTGGAGGAGGCCGGGATCATGAGCCCGGTGCTGAACGTGCAGTGCAGTTACCGGAGTATGACCCGCTTCGGGGATCGGGTGGCCATCGAGGTGAAGCTTTCGTCCTTCAAGGGTGTAAAATATGAGATCTCCTATGTGATGCGGGACGCGGACACCGGGGAGGTGCGGGCGGAGGGATCGTCCGGACACTGCTATCTGCGGAAGGACGGACGCCCGTCCAACATTAAAAAGGATCTGCCGGAGCTCTACGAGAAGATGACAGAGGAGCTGGGCCGGACGGAGAGCGGCAGGTGAGGCCCGCGCGAAAGCGTCTTCTGGACGGGATCCGCGGACTGACGCTTCTGAGCATGATCGCCTATCATGGAATGTTCGATCTGGTGGAGCTGTTCGGCGTGCAGGTCTCGTGGTTCTGGGAGACGCCGGGCTATGTGTGGCAGCAGAGCATCTGCTGGAGCTTTATCCTGTTGTCCGGATTCTGCCTGCGGCTGGGGAGAGCGCCCGTCCGGCGGGGGCTTGTGGTGTCCGCCTGCGGTCTTGTGATCACGGCGGTCACATTTGCGTTTCTGCCCTCGGAGCGGATCCTGTTCGGAATCCTGACATTTACGGGAGCGGCCATGCTGATCACGGCATGGCTTTCGCCGTTTCTGAAAAACATACCGGCATGGGCCGGGCTGCCCGGCAGCGCGCTTCTCTTTTTCCTGACCAGAAACGTGAACGGAGGCTTCTGGGGTTTCGGGACGCTCCGGCTGGGAGCCGTGCCGGAGGGCTGGTACCGGGGGCCTGTCACGACGTTCCTGGGATTTCCGGAGCCGGGCTTTTTTTCGGGGGATTATTTTTCCCTCGTTCCATGGATCTTTCTCTACCTGTGCGGATATTTTCTATACGGGCTGCTGGAGAAAAGGGAGACGGCGCAGAGGATCATGGCGCGGCCGGCGGGGCCGCTGGAGATCGTCGGGCGGCACAGCCTGCCCATCTACATGCTGCACCAGCCGGCGCTTCTGGCCGTGCTGACGGCGGCGTCGCGGCTTACGGGAGCGTTTTAAAGGGAATTGCTACAAAAGGAAGGATTGAAATACGAAATGTTTATAGCGGATAATTGGAAGGATTACGAGGTGATCGACTGCTCGCGGGGCGAGAAGCTGGAGCGCTGGGGCTCCTACCTGCTGGTGCGTCCGGACCCGCAGGTGATCTGGGACACGAAGAGAGAGCACACGGGATGGAGACGGAAGAACGGGCACTACCACAGGAGCCAGAAGGGCGGCGGAGAGTGGGAGTTTTTCGACCTGCCGCAGCAGTGGAGCATCTCCTACGGGCTGCCTTCGGGAAGGGAGCTGACCTTCAACCTGAAGCCGTTCAGCTTCAAGCATACGGGCCTTTTCCCGGAGCAGGCCGCCAACTGGTCGTGGTTCTCGGAGAAGATCAAAAACGCGGGAAGACCGGTGAAGGTGCTGAATCTGTTTGCCTACACGGGCGGAGCTACGCTGGCGGCCGCGGCCGCAGGAGCGGCGGTTACCCATGTGGACGCCTCCAAAGGAATGGTGGCGTGGGCAAAGGAGAACGCCAGGAGCTCGGGGCTTGAGGATGCGCCGGTCCGGTGGCTGGTGGACGACTGTCAGAAGTTCGTGGAGCGGGAGCTTCGCCGGGGCAATCGTTACGACGCGATCATCATGGATCCGCCGTCCTACGGCCGGGGGCCGAAGGGGGAGATCTGGAAGATCGAGGACGCGATCCATCCGCTGGTAAAGCTGTGCGCGCAGCTTTTGAGCGACGAGCCGTTGTTCTTTCTGATCAACTCCTACACGACCGGCCTTCAGCCGGCGGTGCTGTCCTACCTGCTCGGCGTCGAGCTTCGCCGCTTCGGAGGACGGGTGGACGCTCAGGAGGTAGGCCTCCCGGTCACGGAGAGCGGGCTTGTGCTGCCCTGCGGGGCGAGCGGACGGTGGGAGAAATACTGACGCGGGATGCTGAAAAACACACAAAAACAGGGCTCTTCGGAGCCTTATTTTTGTGAAAAAATATTTTCCTCCAAAACTAAAAAAGTCTTGCAAAACCGGGTAATTTCCTATATACTAATTCATGTTGTGACATTGATAGCGAAGAAGCGTGAGGTTGCCACGCCGGGAGCGTGGGTTTTCCGTGGAGCGAATGTCAAGTTGGCAAACTGGCGACAAGTCACTGTACAAGTAAAGATGTCCTTCGGTATGAGGGAAACGACGTGTGGGATTCTTCGCGATACACACGGGAAAGTGTACAGTCACCGCTTGTCGTACTGGTAGTCTGAAGTACGAATAAGGAGGCGACTTTTTTTATGGCAAGTCAAGTAATGAGAATCACAATGAAGGCGTATGATCATCAGCTGATCGACGCATCCGCAAAGAAAATCATCGAGACGGTGAAAAAGACGGGATCCAAGGTGAGCGGACCGGTGCCGCTGCCGACCAAGAAGGAGGTTGTGACCATCCTTCGCGCAGTGCACAAATACAAGGATTCCAGAGAGCAGTTCGAGCAGAGAACGCACAAGAGACTGATCGATATCATCGCACCGACGCAGAAGACGGTTGACGCACTGTCCCGCCTTGAGATGCCTGCAGGTGTGTATGTCGATATAAAGATGAAAACAAAATAATTCCTGCGGCTAGAATGAATTCCTTATTATAAGGTATTCCGCTGTAGAGAGAACAGGAGGAAACGTAGAATGAAGAAAGCTATCTTAGCTACCAAAGTCGGAATGACTCAGATCTTCAACGAAGACGGCGTGCTGACGCCGGTGACCGTGCTTCAGGCCGGACCGTGTGTCGTGACCCAGGTTAAGACCGTTGAGAACGACGGATACAGCGCCGTTCAGGTGGGCTTCGTTGACACCAGAGAGAAGCTGGTGAACAAACCGCAGAAAGGCCACTTTGACAAGGCGGGCGTCGCCTACAAGAAATTTGTCAGAGAGCTGAAATTAGAGAATGCTGCAGAGTATGCAGTGGCGCAGGAGATCAAGGCTGACATCTTCGCCGCAGGCGACAAGATCGACGCGACCGCCATTTCCAAAGGAAAAGGCTTCCAGGGCGCCATCAAGAGACTCGGCCAGCACAGAGGTCCCATGGCTCATGGTTCCAAGTTCCATCGCCATCAGGGTTCCAACGGCGCCTGCTCCGATCCGAGCAAGGTGTTCAAGGGAAAAGGAATGCCCGGCCATATGGGATCCAAGCAGATCACGATCCAGAATCTGGAAGTGGTGCGCGTGGACGCAGAGAACAACTTACTGTTGGTAAAAGGCGCAGTACCGGGCCCGAAGAAAGCCTTAGTTACCATCAAAGAGACCGTGAAATCCGGTAAATAAGGTTTGAGGGAAGGAGGAACACATAAATGGCAAACGTATCTGTTTATAACATGGAAGGCAAAGAAGTAGACAAGATCGAGCTGAGCGACGCAGTGTTCGGTGTGGATGTGAACGAGCATCTGGTACATCTGGCGGTTGTGGCGCAGCTTGCAAATAAAAGACAGGGAACGCAGAAAGCGAAGACCCGTTCCGAAGTATCCGGCGGCGGAAGAAAGCCCTGGAGACAGAAGGGAACCGGACATGCCCGTCAGGGTTCGACCAGAGCTCCTCAGTGGACAGGCGGCGGCGTTGTATTTGCTCCGGTTCCGAGAGACTACACGATCCGTCTGAACAAGAAGGAAAAGAGACTGGCTCTCAAATCCGTCCTGACCAACTGCGTCAACGAGAACAAACTGATCGTTCTCGACGAGCTGAAATTTGACGAGATCAAGACCAAGAAGATGCAGGCAGTTCTGGATGCGCTGAACGTATCCAAGGCGCTGGTCGTTCTGAACGAGAACGACGCGAACGTCGTAAGATCTGCCAGAAACATTGCAAACGTCCAGACGGCTCTGACCAACACCATCAACGTGTACGACATTCTGAAATACAGCACGGTGATCGTGACGAAGGCGGCTGTCGCAACCATCGAGGAGGTATATGCGTAATGGCTGATATTAAATACTATGACGTGATCCTGAAGCCGGTCATCACCGAGAAGAGCATGGCCGCCATGGGTGAGAAGAAATATACGTTCCTTGTTCACACGGACGCTACCAAGTCTCAGGTGAAGGAAGCAGTGGAGAAGATGTTCGCCGGCACGAAGGTGAAGAGCGTGAACACCATGAACTGCGAAGGAAAGAATAAGAGACGCGGCATGGTCGTCGGCAAGACCGCCAAGACCAAGAAAGCCATCGTCCAGCTGACGGCAGACAGCAAAGATATCGAGATCTTTGAGGGACTGTAAGCCGTAACACTATGTGCCATACGAGCACGACAATATCGTAGGATCGAAAGGAGAAAACGTAATGGGAATCAAAACTTACCGCCCATATACACCTTCCAGAAGACATATGTCCGGTTATGATTTCGCGGAGATCACCAAGACGGTGCCGGAGAAATCTCTGACCACTTCTCTGAAGAAGAACGCAGGACGTAATGCTCAGGGTAAAATTACTGTAAGACACCGCGGAGGCGGTTCCAGAAGAAAATACAGGATCATCGATTTCAAGAGAAAGAAAGACGGAATCCCGGCAACGGTCATCGGTATCGAGTACGATCCGAACAGAACGGCCAACATCGCTCTGATCTGCTATGCGGACGGCGAGAAGGCTTACATCCTTGCTCCGCAGGGACTGACCGACGGAATGGTCGTCATGAACGGACCGGAGGCTGAGATCCATGTAGGAAACTGCCTGCCGCTGGAGAATATCCCCGTTGGTACGATGGTCCACAACGTAGAGCTGTATGCAGGAAAGGGCGGCCAGCTGGTCCGTTCCGCAGGCAACAGCGCACAGCTGATGGCAAAGGAAGGCAAGTACGCCACCCTCAGAATGCCGTCCGGAGAAATGAGAATGGTACCGATCAACTGCCGCGCCACTGTCGGCGTCGTAGGAAACGGCGAGCACAACCTGATCAACATCGGTAAAGCAGGACGTAAACGCCACATGGGTATCAGACCTACTGTTCGCGGTTCTGTCATGAACCCCAACGATCATCCGCATGGTGGTGGAGAAGGAAAGACCGGTATCGGCCGTCCGGGTCCGTGCACACCGTGGGGCAAGCCGGCGCTTGGTCTGAAGACAAGAAAGAAGAACAAGAAGTCCAACAAGCTGATCGTTAGAAGAAGAGACGGCAGAACGTTTAAATAAGGAATAGGAGGTTTCAACAATGGCTCGTTCGTTAAAAAAAGGACCATTTGCAGATGCAAGCTTACTGAAAAAAGTAGATGCGATGAACGCAAGCGGAAGCAAGGCTGTGATCAAGACCTGGTCTCGCCGTTCCACCATTTTCCCGCAGATGGTTTCCCATACAATCGCAGTTCATGATGGAAGAAAACATGTGCCGGTATATGTGACCGAGGATATGGTAGGACACAAGCTCGGAGAGTTTGTGCCCACCAGAACCTACAGGGGACACGGCAAAGACGAGAAAAAGTCCAGACGTTAATCGCTAGAATTTGGAAGGAGGTTTCATCTAATGGCAAAAGGATCCAGAAGTCAGATTAAGAGAGAAAGAAATGCCCAGAAGGATACCAGACCGTCCGCGAAGCTGTCTTACGCGCGCGTCTCTGTCCAGAAGGCATGCTTCGTATTAGATGCCATCAGAGGTAAAGATGTACAGACGGCGCTCGGAATCGTGGCCTACAATCCGAGATACGCTTCTGCATTGATAGAGAAATTACTGAAGTCCGCGATCGCAAACGCGGAGAACAACAACGGAATGAACGCTGACAATCTTTATGTCGCAGAGTGCTACGCAGACAAGGGACCGACCATGAAGAGAATCAGACCGAGAGCACAGGGCCGCGCTTACCGCATCGAGAAGCGCATGAGCCACATCACGATTGTGCTGGATGAGAAGAAGTAAGGAGGAAAATCATGGGACAGAAAGTTAATCCGCACGGCCTCAGAGTCGGCGTTATCAAAGACTGGGATTCCAAATGGTACGCGGAAGGCGATTTCGCGGACTGCCTGGTCGAAGATTATCAGATCAGAAAGTTTCTGAAGAAGAAGCTGTACAGCGCCGGAGTTTCCAAGATTGAAATCGAAAGAACCTCCGATCGCGTAAAGATCATCATCTCCACCGCAAAGCCGGGTATGATCATCGGCAAGGGCGGCGCTGAGATCGAGAAGGTAAGAGCAGAGCTCCAGAAGATGACCACGAAGAAAGTGGTTGTGGACATCAAGGAGATCAAGAAGGTGGACAGAGAGGCTCAGCTTGTGGCGGAGAACATCGCGCAGCAGCTTGAGAACCGTATCTCCTTCCGCCGCGCTATGAAGTCCTGCATGGGCCGCGCGATGAAGAGCGGCGCAAAGGGAATCAAGGCATGCTGCTCCGGACGTCTGGGAGGCGCGGACATGGCGCGTACCGAGACCTATTCCGAGGGCACGATCCCGCTTCATACACTGAGAGCAGATATTGACTATGGATTCGCTGAGGCAGACACCACCTACGGCAAGGTCGGCGTAAAGGTATGGGTCTACAAGGGCGAGATTCTTCCCAGGAAGGCAGCAAAGGAAGGGAGCGATAAATAATGTTAATGCCAAAAAGAGTAAAGCGCCGCAAACAGTTCCGCGGAACCATGACGGGCAAGGCGCTCAGAGGTAATAAGATTACGAACGGTGAATATGGTATTGTTGCTCTGGAGCCGTGCTGGATCAAATCGAACCAGATCGAGGCAGCCCGTGTGGCCATGACCCGTTATATCAAGCGTGGCGGTAAAGTCTGGATCAAGATTTTCCCGGACAAACCGGTGACCAACAAGCCGGCTGAGACCCGTATGGGTTCCGGAAAAGGAACTCTGGAGTACTGGGTAGCAGTTGTAAAGCCGGGACGCGTCATGTTCGAGATCTCCGGAGTGTCCGAGGAGGTCGCTAAGGAAGCGTTGCGTCTCGCTACCCATAAGTTACCCTGCAAATGCAAAGTCGTTTCTCGTGCAGACTTAGAAGGCGGTGATAACAGTGAAAATGAATAAGTATGTAGAAGATCTGAAAGCAAAATCGGCTGCTGAGTTAAATACGGAATTAGTAGCTGCGAAGAAGGAACTTTTCAACCTGAGATTCCAGAACGCGACCAACCAGCTCGACAACACGGCAAGAATCAGAGAGGTTCGCAAGAACATCGCCCGGATTCAGACTGTTATCGCGCAGAAGAACGCGTAAGACGTCAACGGAAGCTTCAGTTTGAGAAAGGAGATTAAATCGTGGAAAGAAATCTTAGAAAAACCCGTATCGGCAAAGTGGTAAGCGACAAGATGGATAAGACTATCGTCGTTGCAGTGGAAAACCACGTAAAGCATCCGCTCTACGGAAAGATCGTTAAGAAGACCTATAAATTAAAAGCGCACGACGAGAACAACGAGTGCGGAATCGGAGATACCGTAAAGGTGATGGAGACCAGACCGCTGTCCAAGGACAAGAGATGGAGACTGGTCAGCATTATTGAGAAAGCCAGATAAGGAGGATGTAGAAAGTGGTACAGCAGGAAACAAGACTGAAAGTTGCTGATAACACCGGTGCAAAAGAGTTACTCTGCATCCGCGTTATGGGCGGCTCCACAAGAAGATATGCCAACATCGGCGATGTGATCGTTGCCAGCGTCAAAGATGCAACGCCCGGTGGTGTTGTTAAGAAGGGCGACGTAGTGAAGGCGGTTGTGGTCCGCACGGTAAAGGGCGCACGCCGCAAGGACGGTTCTTACATCAAGTTTGACGAGAACGCAGCAGTGATCATCAAAGAGGATAAGAACCCGAGAGGAACCCGTATCTTTGGACCGGTAGCGAGAGAGCTTCGTGAGAAACAGTTCATGAAGATCGTATCCCTTGCTCCGGAAGTATTATAGGAGGTATCGGAACATGGCTACTATGAAAATCAAAAAAGGCGATACCGTAAGAGTCATTGCGGGAGCTGACAAGGGCAGCGAGGGCAAGGTTATCGCAGTAAACCACAAGAACAACACCGTTCTCGTGGAGGGCGTGAACATGATCACGAAGCATACAAAACCGTCGATGGCCAACCAGCAGGGCGGCATCGTGCATCAGGAGGGACCGATCAGCGTGTCCAACGTGATGTATGTGAGCGACGGCAAGGTGACCCGCATCGGCTTCAAGACCGAGGACGGCAAGAAGGTCCGCGTCGCGAAGGCGACCGGCAAGGTCATTGATTAATCTGGAAGAGAGGAGGTCGTAAGAAGTTGAGTAGACTCAGTGAGCAGTACAAGAATGAGATCGTAGACGCTATGATCAAAAAATTTGGATATAAAAACGTAATGGAAGTGCCGAAGCTTGACAAGGTTGTCATCAACATGGGCGTCGGCGAGGCCAAAGAGAACGCAAAGGTGCTGGATTCCGCAGTGAAGGATCTCGAGATCATCGCCGGACAGAAGGCAGTTCTCACCAGAGCGAAGAACTCCGTTGCAAACTTCAAGATCCGTGAGGGCATGGCCATCGGCTGCAAGGTGACCCTGCGCGGCGAGAAGATGTATGAGTTCGTGGATCGTCTGGTGAATCTGGCGCTCCCCCGCGTGCGTGACTTCCGCGGCGTAAACCCCAACGCATTCGACGGCAGAGGAAACTACGCCCTTGGCATTAAGGAACAGTTGATCTTCCCGGAAATTGAATACGACAAGGTGGATAAGGTAAGAGGTATGGACATCATCTTCGTTACCACCGCTAAGACCGACGAGGAGGCTCGTCATCTGTTGAGCTTATTCAATATGCCGTTTGCCAGATAGGAGGGAATTTCATGGCTAAGACATCGATGAAAATCAAACAGCAGCGCAAACAGAAATTCTCCACCAGAGAATACAGCCGCTGCAGGATCTGCGGACGCCCCCACGCTTATCTGAGAAAGTATGGAATCTGCAGAATTTGTTTCCGTGAGCTGGCTTACGCAGGCCAGATCCCGGGCGTAAAGAAAGCAAGCTGGTAGGAAGGAGGCCATTAAAATGACAACGAATGATCCGATCGCAGATATGCTTACAAGAATCCGTAACGCAAACACTGCAAAGCACGATACCGTAGACGTACCGGCATCCAAGATGAAACTCGCAATCGCCGACATTCTCGTGGATGAGGGATATGTAGCAAAGTACGATCTGGTTGACAACGGAAACTTCAAGGATATCCGTATCACCCTGAAATATGGAAAAGACAAGAACGACAAGATCATCGCCGGACTGAAGAGAATCTCCAAGCCGGGTCTCCGCGTGTATGCGAGCAAGGAGAATATGCCGAGAGTCCTTGGCGGACTTGGCATCGCCATCGTATCCACCAACAAGGGCGTGATGACCGACAAGAAGGCAAGAGAGCTGAACGTAGGCGGAGAGGTGCTGGCTTTCGTCTGGTAAGCCGCCCGCCGTTTTGCGAATAGAAAAGAATACTCACATCTGCTGAAAACAGAAGGGACCAAAGCCGTCCCTTCCGAAAATCTAAGTAAGGAGGATTTTATTATGTCCCGTATCGGAAGATTACCGGTAGCGATCCCGGATGGAGTCACCGTGACCGTAGCCGAGGGAAACAAAGTGACCGTAAAGGGTCCGAAGGGAACTCTGGAGAGAGTGCTCCCCACTGAAATGACGATTAAGGTTGAGGATGGCCATGTGGTTGTGACCAGACCGAACGACCTGAAGAAAATGAAATCTTTACACGGTTTGACGAGAACCCTGATCTCCAACATGGTGACGGGCGTGCACACCGGATTCGAGAAGGTGCTGGAAGTGAACGGAGTCGGCTACCGCTGCTCCAAATCCGGCAAGAAGCTGACCCTGAATCTTGGTTATTCTCATCCGGTGGAGATGACCGATCCGGAAGGTCTTGAGGCTGTCGTGGACGGCAACAAGATCACCGTAAAGGGAATCGACAAGGAGAGAGTCGGACAGTACGCAGCCGAGATCCGTGACAAGAGAAGACCTGAGCCGTACAAGGGCAAGGGAATCAAGTATGAGACCGAAGTCATCAGACGTAAAGTTGGTAAGACCGGTAAGAAATAAATAAGGAGAGTGTAAAGATGGTTAGTAAGAAATCAAGAAGCGAAGTTCGCGCTAAGAAACATTACAGATTGCGTAACCATATCAGCGGAACCGCAGCAAGACCGCGTCTGGCAGTGTTCAGAAGCAACAACCACATGTATGCGCAGATCATTGACGACACGGTAGGAAACACTCTGGTATCCGCATCCACCCTTCAGAAGGAAGTGAAGGCGGAGCTGGAGAAGACCAACAACGTGGACGCGGCGGCATATCTGGGCAAGGTGATCGCACAGAGAGCTCTGGAGAAGGGGATCAAAGAGGTCGTATTCGACCGCGGCGGTTTCATCTATCAGGGTAAGATCGCAGCTCTGGCTGAGGCAGCCCGCGAAGCCGGATTGGAATTCTAGGAAAGGAAGGAAAGACACATGAGACATGAAATCATTGACGCAAGTCAGTTAGAATTAACTGAAAAAGTTGTGACGATCAAGCGTGTAACCAAGGTCACCAAGGGTGGAAACACCATGCGTTTCACCGCTCTGGTGGTAGTTGGCGACATGAATGGCCATGTAGGTGTTGGTCTTGGAAAAGCCAAGGAAATCCCGGAAGCAATCCGCAAGGGCAAAGAGGACGCAACCAAAAAGCTGGTAACCGTTGCAAGAGATGACAACAACAGTATTCCCCACGACAACCTGGGCAAGTTCGGAAGCGCTTCCGTGCTGCTCAAGAGATCCCCGGAAGGTACCGGTATCATCGCCGGAGGCCCGGCCCGTGCCGTAGTGGAGCTGGCGGGAATCAAGAACATCCGTACCAAATCTCTGGGCTCCAACAACAAGCAGAACGTAGTTCTGGCAACGATCGCAGGCCTTTCCGGTCTGGTATCCCCGGAGGACGTCGCGAAGAAGCGCGGCAAGTCCGTGGACGAGATCATGGCGTAAGGAGGAGAACGAACATGGCAGAGAAATTGAAAATCACGTTGGTGAAATCTCCGATCGGAGCGATCCCGAAGCAGAAGGCTACGGTGGAAGCTCTTGGTCTTAAAAAGCTCAACAAGACCGTCGAGATGCCGGACAACGACGCGGTGCGCGGCATGATCTGGCACGTAAGACATTTGGTGAAGGTGGAAGAAATCTAATCATTTACAAGTAAGGAGGTGCCACAATGGACTTATCGAATTTACAGTACGCGGAAGGCTCCAGACAGAGCAATAACTTCAGAAGAGGCCGTGGACATGGTTCAGGAAACGGTAAGACTGCAGGCAAGGGCCACAAAGGTCAGAAGGCTCGTTCCGGAGCTCCCAGACCGGGCTTTGAGGGCGGCCAGATGCCGTTATACAGAAGAATCCCGAAGAGAGGCTTCACGAACCGCAACAGCAAGGATATCGTTGCGATCAACTTAAGCGCTCTGGAGAGATTCGACAACGACAGTGTAGTTTCGATCGAGACGCTGATCGCCGAGGGAATCGTAAAGAACCCGAGAGACGGCGTGAAGATCCTTGGAAACGGCGAGCTGACCAAGAAACTGACTGTTCAGGCAAATGCATTCTCAGCAGGTGCGGCTGCTAAAATTGAAGCGCTTGGTGGAAAAGCCGAGGTGATCTAATGTTAAAAACATTGCGGAACGCGCTGAAAATTGAAGATATCAGAAAAAAACTGATCTTCACATTTCTGATGCTGATTGTTGTAAGGTTTGGCTCTCAGCTTCCGATCCCGGGTGCAAACAGAGAATATTTTCAGGCACTGTTCGCGCAGCAGACCGGTGACGCATTCAACTTCTTTGATGCGTTCACCGGCGGCTCGTTCACCAGTATGTCGCTGTTCGCTCTCGGTATTACCCCGTACATCACATCCTCCATTATCGTACAGCTTCTGACGATCGCGATCCCGAAGCTGGAAGAGATGCAGAAGGACGGGGAGGACGGAAGAAAGAAGATCCAGACCATTTCCCGTTATCTGACCGTGGCGCTGGCGCTCATCGAGAGCATCGCCATGACCATCGGATTCGGCGGAAGAGGTCTTCTGGAATCCAGCACAGTGCCCAACATGATCCTTGTTGTGGCGGCCATGACCGCAGGAAGCGCATTTCTCATGTGGATCGGCGAGGAGATCACGGAGCACGGCGTCGGAAACGGCATTTCCATCGTCCTTCTGATCAACATCGTATCGAGGATCCCCGATGATTTTGTGACGCTGTATCAGCAGTTTATGAGCGGAGACAAGACGATCCTGAGCAAGGTCGTGGCTGCAGTCGTGATCGTGGCCGTGATCCTGGTGACGGTGATCTTCGTCATCTTCCTTCAGGGAGGAGAGCGCAGGATCCCGGTGCAGTACGCCAAGAAAATGCAGGGACGCAAGATGGTGGGCGGTCAGTCCACGAACATCCCGCTGAAGGTCAACACGGCGGGCGTGATCCCGGTGATCTTCGCATCGTCTCTCATGAGTTTTCCGGGCGTGATCGCTTCGCTTCTCGGAAAGACGGGCGGAACCGGCGTCGGTTCCCAGATCATCACCGGACTGAGTCAGTCCAGCTGGTGCGATCCCAGCCGTCCGGTCTATTCGCTTGGCCTTGTGCTCTATATCGTACTGGTCGTGTTCTTTGCATATTTCTATACATCGATCACGTTCAACCCGATTGAGATTTCCAACAATATGAAACGCCAGGGCGGCTTCATTCCGGGAATCCGTCCGGGCAAGCCGACGACGGAGTACCTCAGCAGGATCCTGAACTACATCGTGTTTGTCGGGGCGGCGGGCCTGATCATCGTGTGCGTGATCCCGATCTTCTTCAACGGCATGTTTGGCGCCGACGTGTCCTTCGGAGGCACATCCATCATCATTATCGTGGGTGTCGTTCTGGAGACGCTCAAGCAGATCGAGTCCCAGATGCTGGTGCGTTACTATAAAGGATTTCTGAACGATTGATACCGCTTCGCCGTACGAGGCGGCGGACCGTAAGCCTGTGCGGAAGTGCCGAGGAGGTAATTTCGTACAGGCTTTTGTGGAATTGTAACAGTTCAGCCAGCCGGGAGCGCGACAGCGCGGCTTTGCGAATGGCGCGGGCTGAACCGCTATGTGAAATTAGCTTGCGGATGCGCGGGGAAAGGATCCCGGCATCCTACAGATAGGAGAATTGGAAGATGAAAATCATTATGCTTGGCGCGCCGGGAGCCGGAAAGGGAACGCAGGCGAAAAAGATCGCTGAGAAATACCGCATTCCGCACATTTCCACCGGCGATATTTTCCGGGCCAACATCAAGAACGGAACGGAACTGGGCAAAAAGGCAAAGACCTACATGGATCAGGGACTGCTTGTGCCGGATGAGCTGGTGTGCGACCTGGTGGTGGACCGGGTGGCGCAGGACGACTGTAAGGACGGCTACATCTTAGACGGATTTCCGCGGACGATCCCGCAGGCGGAGAGCCTGGACGGGGCGCTTGCGAAGATTGGCGAGAGCGTGGACTACGCCATCAACGTGGAGGTGCCCGACGAGAACATCGTGAACCGTATGGGCGGACGCCGGGCCTGCGTGGGCTGCGGGGCCACCTACCACCTGATGTATGCGCCGACGAAAAAGGAAGGCGTCTGCGACGCGTGCGGAGCGGAGCTGATCCTCAGAGACGACGACAAGCCGGAGACCGTGCAGAAGCGTCTGGGCGTCTACCATGAGCAGACGCAGCCGCTGATCGACTATTACAGCCGGAAGGGTATCCTGAAGGAAGTGGACGGCACGATGGATATGGAAGACGTCTTCCGGGCGATCGTCGGGATTTTAGGAGCATAGAGCTATGGCGGTTACGGTGAAATCTGCAAAAGAGATTGAACTTATGCGCGAGGCCGGCAGGCTGCTGGAGATCGTGCACGACGAGATGGCGAAGATCATCCGCCCCGGCGTCTCCACCATGGAGATCAACGAGCGCGGCGACAAGGTGATCCGGGAGCTGGGCGGCACGCCCAATTTCCTGAACTACGGGGGATTCCCGGCGTCCATCTGCGTCTCGGTCAACGAGGAGGTCGTGCACGGCATCCCGCGCAGAGATCGTATCCTGAAGGAAGGCGACATTGTCAGCCTGGATGCAGGCCTGATCTACAAAGGATATCACTCGGACGCAGCCAGGACCCATGCGGTGGGACAGATCAGTCCCGAGGCGCAGAAGCTTCTGGATGTGACGAAACAGAGCTTTTTTGAGGGGATCAAATACGCGAAGGCGGGAAATCATCTCTTCGATATTTCCAGAGCCATCGACGACTATGTGAGCGGCTTTGGCTACGGGATCGTACAGGATCTGGTGGGACACGGCATCGGCACCAGTCTTCACGAGGATCCGCAGATCCCGAACTTCCGTCAGCGGAGGCGGGGGATCCTGCTCGTGCCGGGCATGACGCTGGCCATCGAGCCCATGGTCAATATGGGAACGTGGCGCGTGCGCTGGCTGGACGACGAGTGGACGGTCGTCTCCGAGGACCTCTCGCTGTCCGCGCACTATGAGAACACGATCCTGATCACGGACGGAGAGCCCGAGATCCTGACGCTCCACGCGTAGGGAAGGACGAACGCTATGGTGAAGACGGAAGCATGGACGGCGGCCAGAGCGCTGGCCGGCCATGACAGGGGCAGGCTTTTCTTCATAATCCGGACCGAACAGGAATATGTATGGTTAGCGGACGGAGTCCGGCGGACGCTCGCGCGCCCGAAGCGGAAGAAGAGAAAGCACGTGCAGGTCATTCGCAGGATCCCAAAGGCTGCAGAGGAGATACTGGAGAGCGCGCAGACGCTTTCCGACGAGCATATCATTCAAGCAATTCAAGTCATTCAAGCAGAAAGCCAAGGCTGGCAGGAGGAAAAACATGTCGAAAGCAGATGTAATTGAAATCGAAGGCACCGTCATTGAGAAGCTGCCCAACGCCATGTTCCAGGTGGAACTGGAGAACGGGCACAAGGTACTGGCCCATATCAGCGGAAAGCTGCGGATGAACTTCATCCGGATCCTTCCGGGAGATAAGGTGACGATCGAGCTGTCTCCCTACGACCTGTCCAAAGGACGGATCATCTGGAGAGACAAATAAGAGAAAAAATCACTTGCATTTAAAAGCTTCATATGATACAATATCAGGCGTATGGTCTCTACGGGGATTTTGCGCCTGTTTTTGTGCGCTTTTTTCCATGGCGATCCGTCGTTATGGAGAGAGATTTTCGTGGGACCGGGAACAAGAAACGCCTTGTTTTCCGCCGGTTTCCGGCCTCAAAACCCAGTCGCAGGGGAGCGGAGGAAAACGCACGATGTGAAAGGAGGATTTTTACGATGAAAGTAAGATCATCTGTAAAACCCATTTGCGAGAAATGCAAAATCATCAAGAGAAAAGGTAGTATCAGAGTAATTT
>JAUNHB010000002.1:0-45976 GCA_030524125.1 Eubacteriales bacterium
AAATATCGCCGGTCATAATCCGCGCGGCAGAACGCAAGCTCCTGCACGTCATAGGAGGCAAGGCTCCGGCTCCGGTCAAAATGCTCGATCCCGCCATGGACCAGCACGTACCTTTTCCCTCCCGCAAAGGCCTCCCGGTACGCCGGAAAGCTTTCCAGATAGCGCAGGATCTCCCTCCGCCTCTCCGGCTCCAGCGCCAGAAACGATTTTACCGTCGTCCTTCCCCCGTCCCGGATCCAGTACATGCAGGACAAAAGATCCTGCCGCGTCAGGCTGCTTCCCAGATTGTCCGCGGTGGCCTCGTCCCGGAACGTTCCCAGGATCCGCAGCGCCACATAGTCGTGATTTCCCATGACCGGGTACACGCCTGGGCGCTCCATCATATCCTGCAGCACCCGGATCGGTTCCGGCCCGCGGTCCACCGCGTCCCCGAGCACATAGAGCTCGTCCTTCTCCGAAAACGCAATCTTCTCCAGCAGTCTTTGGTATTCCTCATAGCATCCGTGTATATCTGAGATCATGTACTTCAATCTGCATTCCTCCTCTGTATCTTCCTGATTGTACCGCCCCCGCAGAAGTGGTACAATAGCCTTATGAAAAAGAAAAAACGAAACCGACGAAAAAAAAGCGAATTTTTCTTTCAGCTCACCCAGCTGTGCGTCCTGTGCGTGCTGGCGGGATTTGTCGCGCTGTTCTTTCTGGCGGGCTATCCCCAGAAGGTGTACTCCCTCTACCGGGAGGCGCAGGCGGTGGCGAAGTCGTCCGCAGCCGGAGATTTCCAGTCCGGACAGTCCGGGGAAGTGTACGGCGCCGACGGAGAGCGGATCGCCCTTCTGCAAAATGACAAAAACATCGTCTATCTGACCTTTGAGGAAATTCCCGAGACGGTCCGGCAGGCCTTTGTGAGCATCGAGGATAAGCGGTTCTACCGGCATCACGGCGTAGATCCGCTGGCCGTTCTCAGGGCCGCGGCGTCCTTCGTCTCCAAAAACGCGGTCACCCAGGGCGGCAGCACGATCACCCAGCAGCTCGCCCGCAACATTTATCTGACCCATACGGTCCGCTGGGAGCGGAAGGTGGAGGAGATCTTCATCGCGATGGCGCTGGAGACAAAATATTCCAAGGACGAGATCCTGGAGTTTTACATCAACAACATTTACTTTGCCAACGGCTGCTACGGCATCGAGGCCGCCAGCCGGAAATATTTCAGCGTTCCCGCGTCGCAGCTCACTCTGTCCCAGACCGCTTTCCTCTGCGCGGTCCCCAACAACCCGACGGTCTACGACCCGCTGCTCCACCCGGACAACACGGTGAAGCGCCGGGATCTGATCCTGAAAAATATGTATGAGGACGACTGCATCACCGGGGAGGAATACCGCGAGGCGCTGGCGGAGGAGATCTCCCTCTCGCCGGCCGAAAGTCCCTCCTTCACCCGCACATGGGCCCACACCTACATCTATGACTGCGCGACCCGGGCGCTCATGGACGCCACCGGAGAGTCCTACGAGGTCTGCCGCGGGATGCTCTACAACGACGGCTGCCGCGTGTACACCTCCATCGACATGGAGGCCCAGGCGCTGCTTCAGGACGCCGTCGACCGGACGCTGGAAAATTACAATACCAAGAGCGCCGAAGGGGCCTACGCGCTTCAGGCTTCCGCCGTCACGGTGGACAACGCCACCGGTCTTGTGACCGCCATCGTGGGCGGCCGGTCCCAGCAGGACATTTCCACCGACTACAACCGTGCCTATCTGAGCTTCCGGCAGCCCGGCAGCGCGGTCAAGCCGCTGATCGTCTACACGCCCGCGCTGGAACGGGGCTACACGGCCTCCTCCACCGTCATGGATACGAAGGAGGAGGACGGCCCCGCCAACGCCGGAGGCTATGCGGGAGCCATCAGCCTGCGCACCGCCGTGGAGCAGTCCAAAAACACGGTGGCCTACAAGCTTTTCCGGGAACTGACGCCCGAGGTCGGACTTTCCTACCTGCTGGATATGAACTTCTCATCCATCGAGGAGAGCGATTACACGCTGTCCGCCTCGCTCGGCGGCTTCAGCACCGGCGTCAGCGCGCTGGAAATGACCTCCGCCTACGCGGCTCTGGCATACGAGGGCGTCTACCGGCTCCCCACCTGCGTCACGCTGATCACGGACCGGAACGGAAAGGTGCTGGCCGCTCCCGAGGCCGCGGAAAAGCAGGTCTACCAGGCTGACGCCGCCCGTCAGATGACCGACATCCTGGAGGGCGTCATGACCCGCGGGACCGCCAGAGGGCACGCCCTCGAGGGGATGCCCTGCGCCGGCAAGACCGGCACCACCAACGACAATCTGGACGGATGGTTCATCGGCTACACCGGCTATTACACCACCGGCGTCTGGGTAGGCTTCGACTCTCCGAGAAGCGACAGCACCCTGTCCGGTTCCACATATCCGCTGGACATCTGGTATTCTTATATGACTGCGCTCCACGAGGGCCTTCCCGCCATGGAGCTGAAGGATTAAAGTTCTCCGCGCTCTCTGACGGACGGGCCGGGGCCGCGTTTCCCGTACGGGAAATGCGGCCCCGGCCTGTTTTCTATCCGTTCTGCGCTTTTCTTCTCACTCCGTCGGCTCTGTCTGCCCCGCGGAAGGATCGCCCTCTGCGGTCGCTTCGGTCTGCAGTCCGCCGGACAGCTCATACTCGCTCGGCACATAGACGCCGCCTGAGTGGACCGTACAGGTAGCCGACTGCAGATTTGCGCTGATGCCGTACGCTGTATCCTGCGTCACAGCCTCCTCCACGCCTTCCTGCATGGCCGGAAGCAGCACCTTCACCTGCTGCACCTGATTGGGACACATGCTCGTGGCGAGAAGCCCCGTGTCGGCGCAGATGTTGACTCTCACATGATGATCGCACACCTCCGTAGGCTGTGTGCCGTCCACAAAATATTCGTTTACGACGATGCCTTCGCGTCCGTCGCTGTCGCACAGTCCTCCGACCGCCAGCTTTCCGGACTTCTTGCAGATCGTCACCTGCACAATGCCCGACGGCATATCCCAGTCCTTGTTCTCCAGCCCTTCGTGGATCCGGGTCATGACCGTAGCCCACAGCTTCTTATGGAAATTGGTCTCTCCGTTGGCGCTGCTGAGTTCATGCTTATAGCCGCTGTTGTCGTAGCCGACCCAGATGCCGGCCGTGTAATAGGGACTCATGCCCACGAACCACACGTCGCGGTTCTCCGACGTCGTACCGGACTTTCCTGCGGTGGTCATGCCGGTAATCTTAGCCGTGGGAGACGTACCTCCCGTGCCCGACACCACGTCTTTCATACAGTCGATCAGAAGCCATGCGTTCTGCTCGGAGATGACCTGCGTCGCCTCCGCCGTGTTGTCCAGGATCACGTTTCCGTCGTTGTCCACCACCTTGGTGTACATCCTTGGCTTAATGTAGCTTCCGCTGTTGGCGATCCCCGCGTAGGCCGCCGTCAGCTCCAGATTGGACACACCGTTGGTGATGCCGCCCAATGCGGTCGCCTGCCCGTAGTCCGTGTTCGCTCCCTCCAGCGACAGCGTGGAGAAGCCGAAGCGAAGCAGATAGTCGATGGCGACCGGAGAGGTCACGTCGGTGATGGTCTTGACCGCCATGATGTTCATGGAGCGGGTGATGGCCTCCCGGAGCGTCGTCCAGCCCCGGTACGGCGTATTTTTATCCCAGTTTCTCACGAGACGTCCGGTCGATCCGTTCTCCGTGTAGGCGAAGGGGCCGTCGTACTGCACCGTCCCCGGGCCGTAGCCCAGCTCCTCAAAGGCCGGAGCGTAGGCCGCCACGATCTTGAACGTAGATCCCGGATTCCGCAGGGAATCCGACGCCCGGTTCAGCGTCTTGTTGGCCGTCTTCTCTCCGCGGCCTCCGATCATGGCCGTCACCTCCCCGGTGCTCTGATCCATGATCACCATGGACGCCTGCGGCTGGATCACCATGGAGCTTCTCTCGTAGACCGTGTCGCTGTCCGTGATACCAAGCGTCGCCACATAGCCGTCGATGGCCGCCTGCGCCTCCTCTTCGGAGTCATAGAGCGGCTCGTAGCCGGAATCCGTCTGTTTATAGTAGGCGATCAGCATTTCCTGACTGTAGTTGGTCGTCTCGCCGTTCTCGTCCACCACGCTCAGCGCCCAGTCGATCCCCACCTTTGATTTAGCCGGGAAATTGTCAGGATTTGCAAATTCCTCGTCGAGGATCTGCTGCACGTCCGGATCCTGCGTACTGTAGATCTTCAGGCCGCTGCTGTACAGCGCGTTGGACGCCTGCGTCTCCGTGTAGCCCGCCTTCTCCACCAGATCGTTCTGCACCTGATCGATCAGCTCATCCACAAAATAAGAGTAGACCGTGCTGGTGGATTCGGTCACCTCGTTGTTTTCCTGTATGCGCGCGTAGACGTCGTCCGCCAGCGCGTCCTCGTACTCCGCCTGAGAAATATATCCCTGCTCCAGCATGTTCTCAAGCACCAGCGCCCGCCGTCCCCGGTTTGCCTCCGGATTTCTGATCGGATTGTATTCCGTAGGGCTCTTTGTGATGGCCGCCAGCACCGCCGCCTCGGAGATGTCAAGCTCGCTGACGCTCTTTCCGAAATACCGGTTGGACGCGGCCTGCACGCCCAGAGAGTTCTGCCCTAAGTTGATCGTGTTCAGATAGCTTTCGAGGATCTCGTCCTTGGACATGATCTTCTCCAGCTGGATCGCCAGATACTGCTCCTGAAGCTTTCGCTCGATCTTCTCGAGCATCCCGTTTTCCGACATGAAGTCGAAAACGTTATTTTTCAGCAGCTGCTGTGTGATGGTGCTGGCGCCCTGCGTCGTCTTAAATCCGCTGGTCACAAATGTCACGCCCGCGCGCAGCATTCCCTGTACGTCCACTCCGTTATGCTCGTAAAAGCGTTCGTCCTCGATGGCGATAAACGCCTTCTGCACATGATCGGGAATATTTTCAAGCTTTACATAGGTGCGGTTCGTTCCCTCCGCCACCAGCTCTGCCGTCTTGTTGCCGTCAGCGTCGTACACTACGGATTTATATCCCCGCGGCAGCACGCTGGCGCTTGTGATATCGGGAGCGTTCTCGATGACTCCCTTGATAATGCCGATGCCGCCGCACAGTCCTGCGACACCCACTGCGATGACCAGCACCAACAGCGTCTTCAGAAAGACGACTCCCATCTTTTTCCCCATTCTGGTACCTTTGGACTTGAGAGCCTTTTGCTTTCTGGAGGTGCTTTTTTTACTGTAATTCATTCGTCAGCCTCCTTTATCCTGTCATTATAGCAAACTTGCCTCCACAAATAAAGGATATTAGAAAAATTTTAGATATCTATTCAGCCATGCGGGAAACAGGAGGAAGCGCTGCGTCATGCTTGCATGTAAGCAGAGCTTCCTCCTGTTTCCCATACGGCGCTTAGCCGTAATCGAGAAAGCAGGCGCGGCAGCGCCGGGTAGCTGCAAAGCAGCGGGCTTTCGAGATGCATGGCTGAACCGCCTCGCAGAGGCGACGACTGCGCATGAGGGCGGAGGGCTGTGGATCTCCCCGTCATGCGGCGTTACCTCTCCAGCACCTCGATGGCTTTCTTCAGCTGGTCGTCCTCCGCGCTGTCCGCGCTCTGCTCCAGCACGATGTCCGGCGTGATGCCCACCTCGTGGATATTATTCCCGGCGGGCGTATAGTACCGTGAGATCGTGATCTTCACCGCCGATCCGTCGCTCAGGGGCATCAGCGTCTGCACGATCCCTTTTCCGAAGGTCTGCGTGCCGATCAGCGTTCCCACGCCGTAATCCTTGATCGCGCCGGCGAAGATCTCCGACGCGCTGGCGCTGTTCCCGTTGACCAGCACGGCCATATTTCCACTGAAATAGTGCTCCGCGTCGGAGTATTCTTCCTGCCGGTCTCCGTTCTTATCCTCCGTGTAGACGATCAGTCCCTCCGGAAGCAGCTCGTCGAGGATCGCGCACGTCACGTCCACAAGGCCTCCGCCGTTGTTTCTAAGGTCGATGACCAGATCCTCCATCCCCTGCGCCTTCAGCTCCTCCATGGCCTCGAGGAACTGGTCGTCCGTCACGTCGTCAAACTCCGTGATGGCGATATAGCCGATGGTGTCCGTCAGCATCTCGCTCTCCACGGTGGGAACCTCGATGCTCCGGCGGGTCACGGTCAGCTCGATCTCCTCCGATCCGCGCACGATGGAGATGTCCACGTCGGTCCCCTCCTCGCCCTTCAGATCCGTGACTACCAGCGACAGGTCCACTCCGGTGACCTCCTCGCCTTTGACTTTGTAGAGAATGTCTTCGGCCTGGAGTCCGGCCTCCTCGGCGGGAGATCCCTCAAAGACCTGCACGACCGTGATGATGCCCGTGTTGTAGTCCTGGCTGAGCATCGCCCCGATGCCGCTGTAATTTCCGTTGGAGCTCTCCATGAAGCTTGCGTACTCCTCCGGCGTATAGTAGCAGGTGTAGACGTCTCCCAGACCGGCCATCATCCCCTTGTAGATGCCGTCCTCCACGTCCTCGTCCGTATAATCGAACAGGTAGTACGCCTCGATATAACTGTTCAGCTCCTCCATCTTGGCGATGATCCCGTCCTCATTCTCCAGAGCCCCTCCCGCGTGTCCCCTGCCTGTGGTGAAAATCCCATAGAGATAGGGCGCGGCACAACCGCCCACGCCCAGAATCATCACGCACAGCAGGATCCCGCAGAGCAGCCCTTTCCCAAAGGAATGCTTCGTCTGCTTTTCTTCCATTCGCTGTCTCTCCTTTTCTTTTCCTCTTATTCTATGTATCAGACGCCCGGATCAGTCCGCCGGGACTGTGCGCCGCGGTCTAATTCACATAATTCAAAGGATTCACATAGCTTCCATTCACGATCACCCCGAAATGCAGGTGCGGACCCGTCGAATAGCCGGTGGAGCCCACCGCGGCGATGCTCTGTCCCTGCGTCACCACGTCTCCCTCGGACACATACCGCGCCGACGCGTGCATATACACGGTGGAGATCCCGTTTCCATGGGAGATCACCACGTAGTTTCCGGCGGAGCTGCTGTACGCGGAGGTAGTCACTCTGCCGGAAGCGGCCGCCACGATGGAGGAACCGGTGGAGGCTCCGATGTCGATCCCCTTGTGATAGGTGGACGCTCCCGCCGTGGGGGCCGTCCGGTTGCCGAAATAGCTGGTGATCCGGTGGCTGGACGGACAGGGCCACAAAAATCCGCTGCTTCCGCCGTCTCCGTCCCCGTCGGCCGCCTTTGCCGCCGCGGCCGCGGCGATCTGGTTCTCCACCTGCGCCAGAAGCTTCTCCTGCTCCTCCAGTTGCTCCTCATACTCGCTCTGCTCCCCGGAAGCGGAATTGATCTGCTGCTGGTAGCTGGCGATCTCCGCCGTCTTGGCGTCCATCGCCTTGTTGAGCGCGTTTTTCTGGGACTGTACCTCGGCCAGCAGCTCCTCCTGCTCCGCCTTCTCCTCCTCCAGCGCGGTCTTCTTCTCCTCGATGTCCTTCATGGTCGCCTGAAACTTTTCCATCATCTCCTGGTCGTACTCCGACATCTGTCTGGCGTACTCCACGCGGTTCATCATATCCGCCAGGCTGTCCGCCTCCAGAAACGCGCTGAGAAACGACTGCGTCCCGTTTTCATACGAGTAGCAGATGCGCTTTTTCATCATCTCGTACTGCTCCTGCGCGTCCTCCTCGGCCTCCTGAAGCTCCTGCGTCCGCGTCCCGATCTCGTCCTCCGTCTGACTGATCTGCTCCTCCAGCTCCGAGATCTGCGCGGACAGATTGTTTACCTGTCCGTCCAGCTGGTTGATATAGCTCTGGAGACTGCTCTTTGTATTTTTCAGATCCTTGATCTTGCTCTCTACCGTTGTGATATCCGATTTGATCGAGTTGATCTGGTCCAGCGTGTCCTGCCGCTTCTGCTCCAGCTCTTTCGTGTAAGAGTCGTCCTCGTCGTCCTCCTCTTCCCCGTCTTCGTCCCCGCTGTCCTCCGTGGCGTATACCCGCTGTGTCTCCCGCGCGCACCATCCGGCGGCCAGCCCCAGTACGGCGGCGGCCAGAAGGAGCCTAACCAATCTTTTTCTCATAGGCGGCCTCCATCACACCTTCAGATGCCTCTGAATCGTAAACACACTGCCGAAAAATCCGATCCCCACGCCCAGCGCCAATCCCACCGGAAGAAGCGTCCGGAACAGCTCGCCGGCCGGAAGAAAGTTCATCACATTGGCCAGTCCCTGGAACTGATCCACCACATACCGGATCAGCCGGTTGTACAGGAAGAACAGGAACACGAGCGGCAGAGCCGCTCCCACCACGCCGATCACGAGTCCTTCGATCATAAACGGCGCCTTGATAAAGGAGTTTTTGGCTCCGATCAGTCTCATGATGCCGATCTCCTCCCGACGCACGGAGATGCCGATCGCCACCGTGTTGTTGATCAGGAAAATGGCCACCGCCAGAAGAAGGCCGATGATCGCCACCGACACATAGCTGACCAGCCGGTTGAAATCCGTCAGTATATCCGCCACCGTGTCCGACCGGTTCACCTTTCTCACGTTCTCGATGGACTCGATGTATCCCACCAGATCGTCCTGAAGGGAAATATCGGTCATGTAGATCTCCAGATTGGCGCTGTTTGCCAGCGGGTTGTCGTCTACAAACGCCTCCGCCGCGGACGCGTCTCCATTAAAATAGATCTGCTGATAGCTCTTCCACGCCTCGTCCGCCGACACGTAGACGATCTCGGACACGCCCGCGCGCGTCTGCAGATCCCGTCCGACCTCCAGGATCTCCTCCTCGGTCGTTCCCTCGTTAAAGAGCACCGTGATCGCCACTCCCTCCTCGGCTTCCTTTACAAAATGCTGAAAGTTTTCCACCACACAGAAAAAAATGCCGAACATGAAAATACATGCCGCCATCGTGGCAAGAGAAGCAAGGGAAAACAGCTTGTTTCTCCAGATATTTTTAAATCCCTGCTTAAAGCAGTATCCGATCGTGTTGAATCTCATCCGATATACCCGCTTTCTTTTTCGTCTTCCGTGATGATCCCCTTGTGCATACGGATCACTCTCTTCTTCATGGTGTCTACGATGGCCTGATCGTGGGTCACCACAAGCACGGTCGTGCCGCGGGCATTGATCTCCTCGAGCAGCTTCATGATCTCTCTGGACGTCTTGGGATCCAGATTTCCCGTAGGCTCGTCCGCCAGCAGGATATCCGGGCTGTTCACGAGCGCGCGGGCCAGAGCCACCCTCTGCTGCTCGCCTCCGGACAGCTGTCTGGGATAGGACTTATATTTTTCGGCCAGCCCCACAAGGGACAGCATGGCCGGCACGTTTTTCTTGATCTCCTTCGTGGGGGTCACGACGACTCTCTGCGCAAAAGCCACGTTCTCATAGACGTTCCGGTCCTTCAGGAGCCGGAAATCCTGGAACACGCAGCCAATCTTCCTGCGATACTTGGGGATCGTCCCCTTCTTCATACGGTTCAGGTTCACCCCGTTCACCCGGATCATACCCTCCGTAGGCTCCAGCTCCTTCAAAAGCAGCTTGATCAGCGTCGACTTTCCCGAACCGCTGTCGCCCACCACGAACACAAATTCTCCTCTTTCGATATGTAAGCTGATCCCGTTGATGGCCCCCACTCCATTGGGATACGACTTCACCACATTTTCCAGTATGATCATGGAAAACCTCCTAGCTTATTTTCTCTCTGCACAGGAGAGCCGGAATCAGTAATCCAGGCTCTCCATATATTTCATGTATTTTACGACCATGAGCGCGATCTTGAACGTGATCGCGTCCTCGAACACGCGGATGTCCAGCCCCGTGGACTTCTGAAGCTTGTCCAGCCGGTAGACCAGCGTGTTTCTGTGGATGTAGAGCTGCCGGGACGTCTCGGACACGTTCAGGCTGTTCTCGAAAAACTTATTGATGGTCGTCAGCGTCTCCTCGTCGAAATCGTCCGGCGATCTCCCGTCAAAGATCTCCCGGATGAACATCTTGCACAGCGGGATCGGAAGCTGGTAGATCAGGCGGCCAATGCCCAGAGAGCTGTACGCGATGATGTCCCTCTCGTCGAAAAAGATCCGGCCCACGTCAAGAGCCATCTTCGCCTCCTTGTAGGAGCGGGACACCTCCTTGATCTCGCCCACGATGGTACCCAGCGCCACATGGATATCCTCCCCCTCCATGGCCACCGCGTCCTTCATGGCTCTCGCTTCCCGGAACATCTCGTCGTAGCCCTCGTTCAGAGCCAGCTCCTTGACCACGATCACGTTTTTCTCGTCCACCGCGGTGATGAAATCTCTCGACTTGGAGCCGAACAGATTGCGGATGCTGTCCAGCGCGCCGTTGACCCGGTCGCGGTCGCTCTCTATAATAAATACCACACGGCGCACCTCCGTTGCAATATGCAGTTTTTTGGCGCGATTGTAAATATCTACCAGAAGCAGGTTGTCCAGCAGAAGATTCTTGATAAAGTTGTCCTTGTCGAACCGTTCCTTGTACGCGGTCAGCAGGCTGGAAATCTGGAAGGACGCCAGCTTCCCAACCATATATACGTCGTCGCTGGAGCCTTTTGCCAGAAGGATGTATTCCAGCTGGTTCTCGTCAAATACCTTGAAAAACTGATAGCCGTGGACCACCTGACTGTCCGCGGGCGAAGCAATGAACGCGGAGACCTCCCCGTCAAAGCTCTCCGGCTGCGTCTCCGTGGAAGCCAGCGTCTGTCCCTCCATGTCCAGAACGCACAGATCGATACGGGTAATCCCCTTCAGCCCGTCAATCGTGTTTTGAAGTATCTGGTTTGAAATCATAGCGTTTTCCTCTCCTTTACACCATAGTGTTTATGCCATACCCCTTGCGCCGGAAACGAAAACGCTCCGCCGCCCCCGACATTCATACCACCCACAAAACATCATAGCTTTTTGCAGATACTAAATATCTATCTTATATAGTAATGTAAAATAGCAAAAAAAGAAAGAGTCTTTTTTCATTTTTTTATGCATAAATCCAGATTTTTTCTCATATGGTGTAGTCAAAGAACGTTCGGTACAGGAGTCTGCCATGAGTGCCAAAACCAAGATATGGGTATTCCATATGAAAGAACTGATCTATACCGCCGTGTTCGTCGCCCTGGGCGTCCTTTTTCTTCTGCTTTTGATCTTTATGTTTTCCGGAGACAGAAGAACCCGGGATCCTCTGGCGGAGCTTCCCGCGCGCTATACCGCCGGGATCTACACGGCCTCCATGACGCTGGGCGGCAATCCGGTGGAGATCGCCGTCACGGTGGACCGGGACTATATCTCCTCCATCACCTTCCGGCAGCTCGACGAGACGGTCGCCGCCATGTACCCGCTCATGGAACCGGCGCTGGAGGCTCTGTCCGCGCAGATCTGCGAGGCGCAGTCTGTGGAGGACATCTCCTACTCCGAGGACAGTCAGTACACCTCCATGATGCTGATGAGCGCCATCCGGACCGCTCTTCAAAAAGCGGAGAACTAGCGGCGGGGCGGAGCCGCCGAAGCGGCTCCGCCCCAAAGATCCCAAAAAGCCGGCGTCACTGTCTCAGATAGATCCCCTGCGACTCGATCCACTCGTCCAGCTCCGTCAGGCAGTCCTCGTTCCACGTAGGGCTCAGCGCCTCCTGTCCTTCCGCGCGGTCCTTTTCCAGCGCTTTTTCTTTGTCTTCCATCCTCCGCACCTCCTTCACACAGACAGCAGAACCATCCCCGGGAGACCCTCACCTTCGGGAATGGCCCTTCCCGCCCAGAAAGATCAGGACGGCTCCAATCAAAATGAAAAAGTCCGACAGATTGAACACATAGCGGTTCAGCCTCTTCCACGGGCTGTGAAAGCGGATATAATCCACCACATAGCCTTTCCTGCACCGCTCGTAAAGGTTCGACAGCGCCCCTCCCAGCAGGAGGGCAAAGCCTGTCTTTCTCATATGCCGCCCCGGCCCGGCCAGCTCGCGCAGGAACAGACAGGCGACGCCCGCCGTGACCGCGCCGCTGAGCCGGACGATGCGGGGCATGTGTCCCTCGCCTCTGCCTCCGATGGCTCCTCGGTTGCGAAGCCGCCGGATGCCGGCGAAGCCTCCCGGAAGCATCCGCTCCTCGTGCTCCTCCGGAAGCTGCTCTATCTCATGCTTGACCGCCAGATCCGCCTGAAACAGGCCGAGCGCCAGCTGCACATATGCCAGTCTCATAGGTCACCCCCGCATTTCCATGGCCGGAACGCCCCGCATGGTGATCAGAGGCCCGCCCTTATGTTCAATGTAAGCTCCGGTGATCGTCACCTGCCCGATGTTGTCGTCCTTCGGGATCTCGTACATAATATCCAGCATGAAATCCTCGATGATCGCCCGCAGCGCCCGCGCGCCCGTATCCTTCTCCATGGCTTTTCTGGCGATGGCGGTCAGCGCGTCGTCCGTAAATTCCAGCTTCACCTCGTCCAGAGCCAGAAGCTTCTGATACTGCTTCAGGATGGCGTTTTTCGGCTCCTTTAAGATCCGCACCATCATCTCCTCGCTCAGAGCGTCCAGCGTGTAGATCACCGGCAGGCGGCCGATGAACTCCGGGATCATGCCGAAATTCCGGATATCCTCCACCGTCACCTGCCGGAGCAGGTTTTTCTCATTGTCGTACTTATCCTTCAGATCCGCCCGGAATCCGATGGAGGACTGCTTGTTCAGCCGCTCCTTGATGATGTTCTCCAGATCCGGAAACGCGCCGCCGCAGATGAACAGGATGTTTTTCGTGTTCACAGTCTCCAGAGGAACCATGGCGTTCTTGCTGTTGGCTCCCACGGGGACCTCCACCTCGGCCCCTTCCAAAAGCTTCAAAAGCCCCTGCTGCACCGACTCTCCGCTGACGTCCCTCTGATTGGTATTGCGCTTCTTGGCGATCTTGTCGATCTCGTCGATGAACACGATCCCCTTCTCGGCCTTCTCCACGTCGTTGTCCGCGGCGGCCAGAAGCTTGGAGAGCACGCTCTCGATGTCGTCCCCGATGTATCCGGCTTCCGTCAGCGAGGTGGCGTCCGCTATGGCCAGCGGCACGTCCAGAAGCCTCGCCAGCGTCCTGACCAGATAGGTCTTTCCGCTTCCGGTCGGTCCGATCATCAGCATATTGGACTTCTCGATCTCGATGCCGTCCCCGTCGGAGCCCGCCGCCACGCGCTTATAGTGATTGTAGACCGCGACGGAGATCACCTTTTTGGCCTTTTCCTGTCCTACCACGTACTCGTCAAGGCTCTCCTTGATCTTGTGGGGCGCGGGGATCGACCGGATGTCCATGGTCTTTTCCGGCTCTGCTTTGACCTCCGGCTCCTTCTTCTTCGCCTTCTGGCGCTTCGGGAACATGTTCTGCAGATCCGCCAGGTTCACCATGCTGATGTTCGGCATCTTGGACATATCCAGACGACTGTAATCCACGTTTCCCTTGTTCATCATATCCAGAGTCTTCTGCATACAGTCCTGGCAGATGTGGATCTCGTTGGTCAGATGGATCATCTTCCCCGCCTTGCTCCGGGGTCTGTGGCACATGAAGCAGACCTCGTCCCGCTCCTCGTCCGTATGCTCCGCGTCGGGGCGCTCCTTTGTTTTCTCCTGCTCCAGCTCTGTATCTTTATTTTCGATTTCCATATATTTTCCCTTCTCTCATGCCTCCAATTATATAGTACCCGGGTTCCGGTAGCAAGTAAACTTTTTATAAAGCGGCGGCCCGGACGGGCAGTCCTCCTGCCCTCTCCGGTCCGCCGCCCGTGCTCCGATGCGGAAGCTTTTCTTTATTTGGACTGCTGGCTCTGACTCTGGCTGCTGGCCTCGGAAGCCGTGCTGAGCGTTACCTCCAGCGTCTTCTCCGTATATTCGCTGCCCTCCAGCCGCTGGACCTTCACTTCGATGGTCTCGCCTGCGGAATAGTAGCTCAGAAGATCCCTGAGCTGATCATAGCCTGTGATGGTCGTTCCGTCCAGCTCCGTGATGATGTCGCCTTCCTGAAGGCCCGCCTGATCTGCTCCCAGTCCTTCCAGCACGGTTCTGACATAGACTCCCTTGGGCATGTTGTAGCTCTCGGAAACCTCGTCGGTCACGTCCACGCAGTTGCTGACTCCCAGGTATCCTTTCTGGTCGTCCTCCACCCGGTCTCTCGTCTGCTTGTTCATCAGATCGCCGATGATGGATTCCACGTCGCTGATGGGGATCGCGTATCCCATGCCCTCCACGTCCTCAGAGACGAATTTTACGGAGTTGATGCCGATCAGCTCGCCCTTGCTGTTCAGAAGAGCGCCTCCGCTGTTGCCGGGGTTGATGGCGGCGTCGGTCTGGATCAGCTTGTTGGTGATCGTCTGTCCGTCGGACTCCACCGTCACCTCGCGGTTCAGCGCGCTGATGATGCCGGACGTCACGGACAGGCCGTAGCCGTACGCGTTTCCGATGGCGACTACCGGCTCGCCCACCTCAAGATTGGTGGAATCCCCGATCGTCGCGATCTTGATCTGGTTCATCGTCTCCTCCGGGATATCGGAGAGCTGCACGGCGATCACCGCCAGATCCTTGTCGGCGTCCGTTCCCTTGATCTTTGCCGAGATCACATTGCTCTCATCCGCGTCCTCGCCGTCCGAATTGAAATATACGCTCAGCTCGTTGGCTCCCGACACCACATGGTTGTTGGTGACGATCAGAAGCTCCGTATCGTTCTCTCCGATGATGATGCCGGAACCGCTGGACTGGCTCTGCTGCTCATAGTTTCCGAAGATCGTCCGGAATTCCTGCGTGCTCACGTTGGTGATGGACACCACCGACGACATACAGTTTTCCACGATATCAGACACATCGTAGGCGCCCGAGGCGGTGCTGGCCGTGGTCGTGCTGGCCACCGACGCGTTCGATTTGCTGAGGCTGGCGACGGAGCTGCCGGAAATCCCCAACACCTGATTTCCCGCATAGTTCACTCCCGTGAACGCCGCGCCGGATACGCTTCCGAACACCAGCGCCAGAACAAGGCACTTGGCGACGGTCCTTCCGAATCCTCCTTTTTTCTTTTTTTTCGGAGGCTTTTCGTTCATGGCCTCCGAGGAATCATAGTGGATGTAGCTGCTGCCTGTATCATAATAATTTCCAGTCATGTTCTCTTCGCTGCTTTTATTCATATCATCATACATGGTTTCATGTCTCCTTTCGTATTTCTGTTCCTTTTGTGCTTTCAATATATCAATTATTTGTGATCGAATTGTGATAAAATCTTTAAAAAAATTTGAAAGTGTTATATACTATAAAAAGTTCGAGCGCAGCGGGACGGGCCCGGCCCTGCCGGCTGTGTCTGAGAAAAAAACAGAAAGGATCTTTATTGCATGAAGAAGAAAACGTTACTTCTTTTCCTCTGCGCCGCCCTGACCTGCACCGCGCTGGCCGGATGCGGCGGTTCCGGAGAAGACGCGGCTCCCGCCGTCACGGATATCTCCGAAAATGAGGAACCCGAAGCCGAAGAACCCGAAGAGGAGCCCGTCGTGGAGGAAGAGACCCGCGAGGGAATGTACCGAAGCGAACTGACCAACGAGTGGATCGACGAAAGTCTCCAGAGCCAGCGTCCGGTCGCCATCATGGTGGACAATGAAAAGACGGCTCTGCTCCACTACGGCATGACCCAGGCGGACATCGTCTACGAGATGATGAACAGCACCGCCAACGGCGAGATCACCCGCTTTATGGCCATCGTGAAGGATTGGGGCAGCATCACTCAGTTCGGAAGCATCCGGAGCGTCCGCCCCACAAACTTCATGATCGCGCCGGAGTACAACGCGGTCGTCGTCCACGACGGAGGTCCGTTCTACATCAACGCTTACCTGAGCAACCCGTGGGTGGAGCATTTGAGCGGCGGCTTTGCCCGCATCAACAACGGAAAATCCAGAGAGTTCACCGAGTATGTGACGACCGGGGAGATCGAGGACCGTCTGGAGGCGGCCGGATATTCCGCCAACTACAACGAATATTACCAGGGACCCCACTGGCAGTTCGCCAGCGAATCTGATCCGGAGGATCTGTCCGCCGCATCGGATTCCATCGACTGTACGCTGGTGGATCTGCCCTTCGATCACAACGGCTCGCAGCTTGACTATGACGCGGCAAGCAACACCTATCTGTATTCCGAATATAATATGAAGCATACGGATCCGGCCAACGGGAACAAGCAGCTTGCCTTCACCAACGTGATCCTCCAGAGCGCGTCCGTCACGCAGTACGACAGCAACGGGTACATGCAGTTCAATATTCTGAACAAGACCGGCGAGGGCTACTACATCACCGGCGGCAAGGCGATCCCCGTCACCTGGTCCAAGGGCCACGACATGGACGCCACCAAATTCTACGACAAGGACGGCAACGAGATCACGCTGAACACGGGAAAGACCTACGTGGGCCTTGTGAGCTCCTCCAGATGGGACGATTTGGTTCTGGAATAACAGACTTTCATAAAAAAACACCCCGCGCCTCTGCGGAGGGCCCACAGGGCCCGCCCGCAGCGCGCGGGGGTTTTTATGTCTTAGAGCGTGAGTTCCTCCATGACGCTCTTATAGGCGGGACGGATGATCTTGCCCATTCCCACGATCTCCTCCAGACGGTGGGCGCTCCAGCCCACGATGCGGGCCACGGCGAAGATCGGCGTGTAGAGCTCCACCGGAATACCCAGCATCTCATAGACGAAGCCGCTGTAAAAGTCCACGTTGGGGCTGACGCCCTTGTAGATCTTGCGCTTCTCCGCGATGATCTCCGGAGCCAGCTCCTCAATGTTGGTGTACAGCATCATATCGTTTTCCCGGTGCTTCTCCACGGACAGCCGCCGCACAAAGTCTTTGAAGATCCGCTCTCTGGGGTCGGACAGCGAGTAGACCGCGTGGCCCATGCCGTAGATCAGTCCCTTCCGGTCGAACGCCTCCCCGTCCAGAATCTTTCCCAGATAGTAAGCGACCTCCTCCTTGTCGGCGTAATCCTTCACGTGGGCGCGGATATCGTCCATCATCTCCATGACCTTGATGTTGGCTCCGCCGTGCTTGGGGCCCTTCAGGGAGGACATGGCCGCCGCGATGGCCGAGTAGGTGTCGGAGCCCGACGAGGTGACCACGCGGGTCGTGAACGTGGAGTTGTTTCCGCCGCCGTGCTCCATATGGAGCATCAGCGCCACGTCCAGCACCTTGGCTTCCAGAAAACTGTATTTTTTATCCGGGCGCAGCATCATGAGCAGATCCTCCGCCGTGGACAGCTTCGGATCCGGCCTGTGGATGTACATGCTCTGATCCCGCTCGTAATGGTTGTACGCATGATAGCCGTAGACGGCCAGCATGGGAAATACGCTGACCAGATTGAGGCACTGGCGGATGACGTTTCCCACGTCGTTGGCGTTGGCGTTGGCGTCATAGGAGGCCAGCGTCAGGATGCTGCGGGTCATGGAGTTCATGATGTCCTTGGTGGACGCCTTCATGATCACGTCTCTCGTAAAGTTGGTGGGCAGCTCTCTTCCCGCGGCCACCAGCTCCGCAAACTCCTTCTCCTCTTCGGGCGTGGGCGCTTTTCCGAACAAAAGCAAAAAGGCCGTCTTCTCAAACCCGAACGAGTGCTCCGGAATGCTCCGCACCCAGTCCGTCACGTTATATCCGCGATACCACAGCTTACCGTCGCAGGGAACCTTCTTTCCGTCCTCCATCCGAAAGGAGTCGATCTTGGATATGTTCGTCAGTCCGGTCAGGACGCCGTTTCCGTTGATGTCGCGCAATCCCCGGTTCACACCGTATTCTTTAAAAAGACTGTCCGGAATCGTATCGTTCTCCACGCACAGTCTCTGGTACTTCTCCGTGTACTGTTCCCATTTTTCATTATATCCCATATGATGTCCCCTTTCCTGTTGCCTGCTTGCTCCGCCGGCGGCAATTCTTCTTTTCTTTACTACGTTAAATTCTTAATCTATATTATCTTACCACAGATTTTGTCACTTTTCCAGCACGGATTCTTCGGACTGTTCCGTTCCGGCCAGATGGTAGCAGATCACAGGGGTTCCTTTCTCGATATAGCCGTACAGCTCCTTCGCTTTCTCATAGGGCATATTGACGCAGCCGTGGGAGCCGTTGGTCTTGTAGATCGTGCCTCCGAAGCTCCTGCGCCACGTGGCGTCGTGCATTCCGATATTTTTGTTGAAGGGCATCCAGTAGGAGACCGGCGTCTCGTAGGTCTCTCCCACGAGCGTGGCGTTGCGCTGCTTGTAGGTGATGCCGTAGACTCCGTCCGGCGTGTCGTACCCTCTCGCGGAATTTCCGGACACAAAATCCGATTCCATCACGAGCTGGCCGTCCTGATAGTAAAACAAATGCTGGGCTGTCAGATTGATTTCCACATAGGTGTTTCCGTAATCCGGCGTGCCGTAGGACGCCGCCGTCTGGTAATAGACCGGCGTGCGCTCCCCGCTCTGTCCGCTCTCGATCATGGCGGCCAGCTCCTCCGCCTCCTGGGTATAGTTCATCCACCAGCCGTAATCCCCGCTATCCAGCGTCACTTCTTTCCCATAGCTGGTCATAAAGGTGCGGGAGCGGAAGATCGTGTCGTATTTTTTGCGCAGGGACGCCACATAGCTTTCCACCTCCGTCCGGTTCAGCTCCACGTCCGTCCCCTGCACGGACAGCCACCGGCTGATCGTGCTTCCGTCCAGGATCTCCGTGTTCTCCCCAAACGTATAGGTGATCCGGATCCCTGCGTATTTCTGCAGCTTCTCCAGCGTCTGCAAGAGCGATTCGCTGTCGGCGCGCACCGCCGGCGTCCGGTAGCAGCCCTCCGCAGACAGATCCGTCTGTTCTTCGAGGCTCTCCACCGCTGTCCGGACCGTCTCGAGCGTCCGGGCCCGGTCAAGCTCATTCCCCTCGGTCTCCGCCACGATGGAAAATCCGCTCCCCTCCGCGTAGTCGCTGATATGGGCGTCCACAGGTGCCTGCGCAAAATCCCCGTCGAAGCCGCGAAGGCCGTCCACCGCCGCCTCAAGCGCCTCTTCGTCGTAGACGATCATCCCTTCCAGCTCATACTCCTTCGGCTGCGTCAAAAACCACAGATACCTGTTCTGTTCCCTCAGGATCTCATGGAGCGGCTCTGCGGAGGCGTAGGCAAGATTGATGTCGCTCCCCTGTATCTCCTCTTCTATGGAGCCGCCGTCGCTTTTGCGCTCCACGATCCGGAGGGTGTAGCGGGCCGTCCGCTCCTCCAGATCCGCCGCCGTCATGCCGGATACATCCACATGGTCGATGACCGTCCCCCGGACAAAATGATCCCCGTAATACCAGAAGCCGCCCGCGTACACGGCCAGCAGCAGGCCTGCGCATCCGCACAGGATTTTTACTGACATCCGAATTTTTCCCATAGCTTCGCCTTATCCTTTCCCGTCATATATCGCCATTCAGCACGCGCCACGCCCGGCTGGCTGAACTGGTGCGTCATATGTAGCTCTGGTCGATCTTGATGGCGCAGATGTAAGCCCGGTTCTTCTCCTTGAGCTTTTCCACAAGATAGTTCAGCGCCTCGTCCGGATCCTTCTCATACCCGGCCGGAAGCAGAAGATCGAACAGCACGTCGATGTGGTTTTCCTCCGGGTAAAGCCTCAGATCATGGATCGTAAGCCTCGGATCGTATTGCTCCAGCACCTCCAGAATGTAGGCCTTCAGTTTCCCGGTCTCGCTGTCCGACGCCTCGATGGGATCGTGGTGAATGACCACCTGAAGATGCTGCTGCTTCCAGAAATCCCGCTCGATGTGGTCGATCAGATCGTGGGCCTCCAGCGCGCTTAGATCCTCCCCCAACTCCACGTGGAACGAAGCGAACTGATTGCCCGGGCCGTAGTCGTGGATCAGAAGATCGTGCATCCCCTGCACCTTCGGATAGCTCATGACGGTCTTTTCGATCAGGCGCACCAGCTCCGGGTCCGGGCTTCTCCCCAGCAGCGGATCCAGCGCGTCCTTCAAAAGCCCGTAGCCGCTGTACAGGATGAACAGCGCCACCGCCAGCGCCATGATCCCGTCGATGATCATGAAGCCTGTGATCTCGCACAGGATCGTGGACACCAGCACGGCTCCCGTGGACAGGCAGTCATTCCGGGAATCGGCCGCCGTGGCCTTCAGGGTATCCGAGCCGATGAGCTCTCCCATCCGCCGGTTGAAGCCGCTCATCCAGAGCTTCACGAGAATGGAAGTCAGCATCACCGTCACCGGAAGCCAGCCAAATTCCAGCATGGTCGGATGAAGGATCTTCAGCAATCCCTCCTTCGCCAGATTCAGGCCGATGGCCATGATCATGACGCACACCGCCATCCCCGCCAGATATTCGTACCGCGCATGGCCGAACGGATGCTCCGGATCGGCTTTTTTTGCCCCCAGCACAAATCCCAGCAAGCTCATGACGCTGCTTCCGGCGTCGCTCAGATTATTGAAGGCGTCGGCCGAGATGGCCATGCTTCCCGACAGGGTCCCCGCCGTAAACTTCCCAAGAAACAAAAGCACGTTGCAGACGATCCCCACGATCCCCGCCAGATTGCCGGCCCGCGCGCGCCCTTCCCCGCTTTGGACGTCCGTCCGTCTCAGAAACCTATCGATCAGCCATGATGTCATACCTCGATCCCTCACCTCATACCGCGCATCTTCGGCCCGCGCGCCGCAGATGCTTTTCGTAACAGTATATTCCATGCAGGCGCAAAAAACAATCCCGACTTTGCCAAAAGGCAGCCGTCGGGATCGTGTTTCTTCCTATATATATTCTTATATATTCTGTCAGAACGGGCGGATCTCAATTCCTTCCGCCGTCAGCGCCTGACGGATCTTTTTCACAAACGCCAGCGCCTTCTCTCCGTCGCCGTGAACACAGATGGAATCGGCCTGGATGGACACCTCTTTGCCGGTGATCGCCGTGACCTTTCCTTCCTTCACCATGCCGATGACCCGGCGGATCGCCTCGTCCTCGTCCGTGATCATGGCCCCCGCCTTTCTGCGGTTCACGAGCGTTCCGTCCTCCTCGTACGCCCGGTCGGCGAACACCTCCTGCGCGCAGGCAAGGCCCGTGTCCCTGGCGGCCCGGATCATCTCGCTGTTGCTCAGCCCCAGCAGCTTCACGGACGGATCCACCTCATAGATCCCCTCGCAGATCGCCTTCGCCAGCTCGTAGTCCTTTGCGGCCATGTTATAGAACGCGCCGTGAGGCTTCACATGGGCCAGCGGCACGCCCTCCGCCCTGCAGAACGCCAGCAGCGCGCCGATCTGGTATTTCGTGTAGGCCTTCGCCTCCCCGGCGGAGACGCTCATATTTCTGCGACCAAAACCCATCAGATCCGGAAATCCCGTATGGGCCCCGACGCTCACATGATGCTCCTTCGCCATGCGCACCGTCTTTTCCATGATCACCGGATCCGACGCATGATACCCGCAGGCCACGTTGGCCGACGAGATCAGCGGGATCACCTGATCGTCCAGCCCCAGCGTGTACCGGCCGAAGCTCTCTCCCAGATCGCAGTTTAAATCAACGCTTTTCATACAACTCCTCCTCTTACAGGATAACGACTCAGCCATGCATCCCGAAAACCCGCTGCTTCGCGGCTCTCCCGATGACGGCCAATCGCCGTATGGCAGAATATTACTTTACAGCTTCAACGACACATTTTTCACATCCGTGATCAGCATATGTCCCGGCGCGTGTGTGATGGCAAAGGACGGTTTGCTGTTCATGACCGCCGCCTGAGGCGTCACGCCGCAGGGCCAGAACACCGGCACCTCGCCCTCCCGGATCGTGACCATGTCGCCGAAATCCGGCTTGTACAGATCCTTGATGCCGATGACCTCCGGATAGCCGATATGCACAGGAGCCCCGTGCACCCGCGGCATAGCCGCCGTCACCGTCACGGCCGCCGGGACCAGCCGGTGCGGGATAGGTCTCATGCTCACCACCATATTTCCGGAAAACGCGCCCGCCGTCTCGCAGGGGATGTTGGTCAGATACATGGGGACGTTGCAGCCCTCCTCGATATGCCGGACCGGGATCCCCGCCTCCAGAAGCTCCGCCTCGAAGGAAAAGCTGCATCCGATCAGGAAGCTCACCAGATCCTCCCGGTAAAATTCCGACACGTCGGTATATTCGCCGGTCATGACGCCGTTCTCGTAGATCCGGTATCTGGGAATATCCTTATAAATATCCACGTCCGATCCCAGATAGCGAAGCCCTTTTCCGCCCACGTCGCTGACCTCCAGAAGCGGGCAGGACCGGGGATTTCTCTGGGTAAACAAAAGGAAATCATACGCCAGCTCCTTTGGCAGAATGACCAGATTCGCCTGCGCGTAACCCGCGCACATGCCGGCCGTAGGGCCTGTGATCTTTTCCTCCCGAATCAGACTGCGCACCTTTGCGGGCGACATTGTACTGTAATCCATCCGTGCTCCTCCTCTGTTTTTCATCCGGCTCCCTAGCCGTTGATCTCTTTGTCCAGTTTTTCCATATATGCTTTGCGGGCCGCGTACAGTCTCTGGGCCTCCTCCACGGAGACGAACGAGAACCGCACTTTCTCCCCCGGCTTTCTCTGTCCGATGGCCGGAATGTCCACGGAGATGACCGTCCCGATCTTGGCGTAGCCTCCCGTCGTCTGATGATCCGCCAGCATGACCATGGGCATGCCGCCCGAGGACACCTGGATGGATCCTGTCGTGATCCCGTCGGAAATGATGTCGCCGCCGTCCGCAAACTCCACAGCCTCCCCGGACAGCTTGCACGCCATCCGGTTGGAGTCGCTGGTCACCGCGTAGACGCTCTGCGTCAGCGTCTGCAGCCCCTTTTCGGTAAAATATTCGCTCTGCGGCCCCTGCACGACCCGGAGCACCGGCGTCCGGTCCGGATCGGCCGGCGTCCGGAAGCTTCCGGCCAGCGGATCCGCCTTTCTTTTCTCCATATGCGGCAGCGAGGATATTTCTCTGCGCAGATCCAGCCGGTCCCCCGTCTTCAGCGCGCGTCCTTTAAAGCCGCCGAGCGCGCATTTCAGATTGGTGGACCGGCTTCCCAGTACCGGCTCGATGGCCAGACCCCCGGCGAACGCCACATATCCCCGGCATCCGCTGACGGCAAAGCCGCACGTCAGCACGTCCCCGGCCTGCACCGCCACCGCCTGATCCATGGGCGCGGCCGCGCCGTTGAGCTTCGGAGTCATATTGGCTCCCGTCAGGGCGATCACAGCCGGGCCGTCAAAGCGGACGGTCGGTCCCATGACCGTGGCCTCCAGCACCGCCTCCGTCTGCTCATTTCCCACGAGCAGGTTGGCCAGACGCATGGAGTCCTCGTCCACCGCGCCCGACACCTGAAACCCTTTGTCCATATATCCGAAGCGCCCCAGATCCTGTACCGTCGTCAGCGCTCCTCCGTTGATTATCTCCAGACTCATAATCTTGCCTCGTATTCCTCCGCCGTGATAGGCACAAAGCGGATGTAATCGCCTGCCTGATACAAGAACGGCTCTTCTCTCTCCGGATCGTAGAGCTTCAGCGGCGTCCTGCCGATCAGCCTCCAGCCTCCGGGCGATTCCAGCGGATAGATGCCTGTCTGCTCCCCGCCGATCCCGACGCTGCCCGCCGGGATCTTCGTCCTCGGATTGTCAAGCCTCGGCGTGAACAGCCTCCTGTCCAGCCCTCCCAGATAAGGAAAGCCCGGCAGAAAGCCCAGCATATAAATGTTGTACTCCACCGACGAGTGAAGGCGTATGACCTCCTCCTCCGTCATGCCCGCATGGGCCGCCACGTCCTTTAAGTCTTCTCCGTACGCGCCTCCGTAGCAGACAGGGATCTCCACCACGCGGCGTGAGGCCCCGTCTCCGGCCCCGTCCTCCGCGGGCAGGGCGGACAGCTCCTTTTTCAGTTTTTCAAAGCCGATCCGGGACGGGTCGTAAGTCACCATCAGCGAGCGGAAGGTGGGGACCGTCTCCACGATCCCCGGGATGTCCGCCCGTTTCAGATTTTCATTTAAGCGCTGTACTTTCCGGTTCAGCGCCTCGTCGATCGCATTTCCAAATTCCACCGTCAGCGCGCAGTCGCCCGCCGGCAGAATGCGTCTTCCGTCCTCCGGCTTTTTGCCGAAGAATGTGCGAAAGGCAGACCACATGGCTTCCACCTACTTTCTTCCGATCGCGGTCAGATACTCGTCCATCAAAAGCTTTCTGAGCGTCGCCAGAAGCTCGGGCGCTTTTCCTCCCACCGGCTGTTCGTCCACCTCATGGGCGCTCAGACAGAAGTTGCTGGAGGAGCTTACGATCACCTCATCGGCCTCCATCAGCTCCTTCACCGTGAACGGTCTTTCGTCCACCGGGATGCCCGCCACCTTGCACATCTTGATCAGATGCACGCGGGAGATTCCCGGCAGGATGTAGTGATCGGTGGGATGCGTGATAAACACGCCGTCCTTGAGGATATGGACGTTGCTGTGGGCGCACTCGGTCACGATGTCCCCTCTGTGGAAGATGATCTCGTTGCAGCCGTGCTCCTTGCCCAGCTGGGACGCCATCACGTTGGGGATCAGATTCAGCGTCTTGATGTTGCAGTGCAGGAAGCGGGTGTCCTCGACCGTCATGAGCTTCAGCGTCTTGGACGGATCTCCGATGCTGGACGGGCGGATCATGATCCACAGATGGCCCTTCTCGCCCTCCGGGAACACATGGTTTCTGGGCGCTACGCCTCTGGTCACCTGCCAGTAGACAAACAGCTCGTCGCCGTCCACCTTTTTGACCATCTCCGTCAGGATCTCCTTCACCTCTTCCTTCGTGTGGGGGATCTCGATGCGGAGCAGTCCCGCGCTGTTGAAGAAACGATCCACATGCTCATCCAGATTGAAGATCACATGATTGCCCGCGCAGGTGGCGTCGTACACGCCGTCGCCGTAATAGTGGGAACGATCGTCAAAGGGGACGACCATCTTGTCGATCTCATCATACTTTCCGTCATAGTAACCCAAGGTTTGCATAGCACATTTCCTCCATCTCCTGCACGCGGCTACAAAAAAAGATGCTGCCTGGCACACAGGCCAAGTAACATCTTTGTTACACGCATGCTTTATTCATTTGTTGCCATGATTATATATCTGCACTTTAGGAAATGCAAGTTTTTGTAAAAAATCCAAATTTTTTTCTATTTCTTCTTTTCTCCTTCAAATATTTCTGTATTTTTATCCCATTTTCCATAATATTTATTTTTATGGCGGTCCGACCGGCCGAAAGCGGCAGGCCGCCGTCGTGCCTGCGCGAATCGGAAGTCTGACGCTCCAGGCCGGGAACGCCGGATCTTTTACGGCGATTCCGCCGACCGGGAGCGCCGGGTTCCTTCACGGCGCTCCCCTCAGGCTGTCCGCCGCGCACAGAGCGCCGTACCCCACGGACGGATTCGGGTACTCCCGAAACGCCGGGAGAGGGGACGCTCCCCGGCGGAGCCACGCCTTTACCTTCTCCCCGTACAGATACGGGGCGTTGCCCTCCACGATGCCGTACTGCATCAGGAGCGCCGCTGTCCCGGTCACAAAGGGGACGGCAAAGGACGTGCCGGTCCGCTCCTCATAGCCGCCCCCGGGGGCCGCCGTCCGGATCCTCACGCCCGGCGCGGCCAGATCCGGCTTGAACGGAAAGCCCTCCTGCGAGCCTCTTCCGGAAAAATCCGCATACGCGCCGGTGGACGCGTCGTAGGCTCCCACGGTGACGACTCTGGACGCCGTGGAGGGGATCGTCAGCGTATTGCTCTCCACCGGCTCCAGAAATCTGGTCGCCGTCCCGGTGACCGCTCCGGACGGGAGCCACATCTCATAGCCGCCCCGCACGATCCTCCGGGGTTCCAGCCGCACCGTCCAGACGCCCGCGTCGATATAGTCTCCCGCCGGGATCAGCTCCACGAAGATCTCCTGCGACACGCTGTACGGGCCCGGCTCCCCATAGTAGACCAGCAGTTCTGTGCGCCCGGCTGCGTAGCGCTGGACCGGAGGCCGGGCGGAAAACGGTCCGGACACAGTCCCCGCCGGGGAGATCAGAAGAACGTCGAACTCATCCGCATAATCCTTCCAGATCTGGAGGCTGAGCGCCGGCTCATAGGCTCCGACCGAGAACTCCACCTCCCGCGCCGTCCCGGCCTGAAGCCTCCCTGCCGTGTGCCCGGCCCGCGCCCCTTCGTTTCCGCTCCCCACGCAGATCACCGTCTTCCAGCGGTTGCTCATGTCGTCCATGTAGGTCTCCAGAAGGCTGGTCCCCCGGTGGGAGCCGTACGTGTTTCCGAAGCTCACGTTGACGGCCAGCGGCATCTGATACTCCAGCGCCTTCCGGACGGCATAGTCCAGCCCCATCATCAGCTCGGTCGTTCTCGGAAATCCGTTTTCCCGCGGAAATCCAAGCTTCACTGCCAGGATCCTGCTCTGCGGCGCTACGCCGCCGTTCCCGGCCGCCACCGCCAGCACGCCGGTGCCGTGTCCGGTCGCGTCCGTACTCAGCGCCGGCCCGCCTTCCCGCAGCGACCGGTCCAGCTGCTCCTTTGTGTATTCCGCGCCCAGATGAAATCCTTCCGGCGGGCTCCCCGCCCGCGCCGTCTGATCCCAGAGCGCGAGGATCCTGGAGGAGCCGTCCTCCGCCAGAAATTCCGGATGCCGGTAGTCCGCGCCGGAATCCAGCACCGCGACCAGCACGCCTCTGCCCGTCAGATTCAGCGGAGGCCGGGACACCGGCGTCATGCAGGACGCCCGCATCCCCTCCGCCCGCATGAAAAACAGGCGGCGCGGCTTCTCGATATACTCGATCTGCGGCAGCGCCGCGATCTCCTCCAGCATAGACTCCTTCACTACCAGCACCGCGTACTCGTTGGACAGCTCCGTCACCTGGATCGCCGCCCGCGAGGCCGCCTCCATGCTTCCGGAATATTTCACGATCAGCTCCCACGTCCGCTCCTTCGGATCGTACCCGGTGCCAAGCCCCAGCGATTTTTCCCGCTCCCGCTCCGTGGCGTCCAGCGCCAAGTTCAGCTCGTTTTCCGCCTTCTGACTGTTCATGCCCTTCCTCCCTTCGCGCGAGGTCTCCGTCTTTCTATATGTATGCGCGGTCCGCCGATTTACAACAGCCGGATTCTGTATTATAATCAGAAAAACGGCCGGTATCAGGCCGACCATCAAAGAAACCGAGGTATATCATGGAGCTTTCCTTTGGAGAACAGATCAAAATTCTGCTGAAGAGAAAAAATATGACAATCAAGGAGCTGGCCGATCTGTACGTCCGCACGACCGGTCTTCCCATGTCCCGGCAAAATCTGACGCAGCGTCTGCGAAGAGACAATTTTCCGGAGCAGGATATGCGGATCTTCGCCGCCCTTCTCGGCTATCAGGTGTCCATTCATCTGGAAGCGTCCTCCGGCCATGTGCCGGAGCTCTATCCGGCGGCCGTCTTCGCCGCCTCCCACCCGATCGACAGCGTGGAGACCAGCCTTCCCTCCGCCGCGGACGCTCCTGCGCCGGAGAGCCGCCCGGATGCCGCTCTCAGAGCGAACGCAGAGGCCGGGGAGTTCGCAGAAGCCGGAACGCGCGCAGCTGTCGGAGAGTCCGCAGGCGCAGGAACCTCCGCGGCGGCCGGAGAACTCGCAGAAACCGGAGCCTCCGCGGCGGCCGGGATCGATCCGGAGCCGGACGAAGGGGCGGCGGACGCTCCCGTGGAATTTCAGATTCCCGAGGCATTCCGAAAGCCGCATCCGGCCGGCGAGATCAACCCTCTGACCGGTCAGGAGTATTTGTCCAACACCGTGCGCCGTCACCCCGAGATCGAGGAATATGTACAGGTGTACGATCGCAGCACTCACGCCTGGGCGGATGTTCGGGAAGATTATTTCTGGGAATTTCAGGAAAAGAAAAAACAAATGCTGGGCAAGGACTACCGTCCTCCCATCCGGATCTGAGCGGAACGCGCCCCGCCGCTTTCTCCGTTTTCAGCCGGCCCTTCGCCGTCCCCGGCAGACCTGCAGGGGGCGGCGTTTTATCTGAGCTCTACTGAAGATGATCCGCAGGTTCGGCCTCTCTGGCCTCCAGCGCCTTGCGCCGGCGGCTCACTACGCCTCCGATCCTGCCGGTCTCTCTCGAAGAGAGCGACTTCCAGCCTCCCTTTTGTACCTTTTCGAGAAGTCCCAGCTCCTCGGCCACCTCGTATTTCAGCCGGTCTCCCGGCTCCAGTTTCTCAAAATCCACGTGTTCCGTCTGCTCTGCCATGCAAATCTCCTCTCTTCCTTCAGATCTATGAAGAGTATGGGCATTTTTTTACGCCCTATACCTGCTTGACACAAATTTTTCCATAAGATACACTACTTTCAACAGGGCGGCGCGAGGGCGCGGCGGGGACGCCGGCGCTCCGGCAGACAGACCAGAGCCGGAACCCGTAGGGCGCTCCGGACGACAGGTAGCGCCGAGGCACGCCGGACGCTCCGGCAGGCGTACCCGTCCCGGAGGCCCGCGCGGCCGCAGCAGACAACCCGGTATCTCCGGGAGAAAGAGGAAGCTATGTATCATACGACAGTGACGCTGAAAAAAGGAGAAGGCCGCACGATCAAGGCGGGCGGCATGTGGATATACGATAACGAGATCGCCGCGGTGACGGGAAGCTTTTCCAACGGCGATCTCGTGACCGTCCGGGATTTCGACGGATATTTTATGGGCTACGGATTTATCAACGCCCATTCCAAGATCCGGATCCGCCTCATGTCCCGGAAGGAGGGGCAGGCGATCGACGAGGACTTTCTGGAACGCCGGGTCCGGGACGCGTGGGAGTACCGAAAAAGCGTCTGCGACACCTCCTGCTGCCGCGTGATCTTCGGCGAGGCCGACTTCCTGCCGGGACTGGTGGTCGATAAATTTTCCGACGTGCTTGTGGTCGAATCGCTCGCCCTCGGGATCGACCGGCTGAAGCTTACGATCCTTTCTCTTTTGAAAAAGGTGCTCCTCGAGGACGGCGTCCAAATCCGCGGCGTCTACGAGAGAAGCGACGCCAAGGTGCGCGAACAGGAAGGGATGGAACGTTTTAAGGGATTTATCGGCGAGCCCTTCGATACCAGAGTGGAGATTGTCGAGAACGGCGTCCGCTATATCGTGGACGTGGAGGACGGCCAGAAGACCGGCTTTTTCCTCGATCAGAAATACAACCGTCTGGCCATCCAGCGGCTCTGCAAAGACAAAAAAGTGCTGGACTGCTTTACCCACACCGGCTCCTTTGCGCTGAACGCCGCAGTGGCTGGGGCAAAGAGCGTCCTCGGCGTGGACGCGTCCGAGCTCGGATGCCGTCAGGCCGAGGAGAACGCCCGTCTGAACCAGGTGGAGGACCGGGTGTCCTTCCGCTGCGCCGACGTCTTCGAGCTGCTGCCCCAGCTGGAGGCGCAGGGAGAGTCCTACGACCTTGTGATCCTCGATCCGCCCGCCTTCACCAAATCCCGCAGCTCCGTCAAAAACGCGGTCAAGGGCTACCGGGAGATCAATCTTCGGGGCATGCGCCTCGTGCGGGACGGCGGCTTCCTCGCCACCTGCTCCTGCTCCCACTTCATGGATCCGGAGCTCTTCTCCCGGACGATCCGCGAAGCCGCCCGCGCCGCCCACCGCCGCCTGCGGCAGGTGGAGTTCCGCACCCAGTCCTGCGACCACCCGATCCTCTGGGCCGCGGATCAGTCGTATTATCTGAAGTTTTATATTTTTCAGGTGTGCGAGGAGAGGTGACTCTTAAAAATCTGCCTTCACACCATATTCCTTCCCGACTGCCCGCAGTTCCTGCACTACAGCATCCGAAAGCTCAATCCCCTGCTCGAGGCTGATACGTTCTTTTTCAGCCTCGAGTTCTCCGGGGATATATACTCTTTTGATTCCGGGCGCAGGTGGGCAGGCTTTAAATTCGTCTAATATAGCATCGACTCTTTCCAAAAAGCTTTCTCTTGGCAAAAATTTATCCGGATCAATCACTACCATAAAATATCCTATATTCTGTGGTTTCTCATAATCCGACCAGAAGTGCGGAGTCGTTCTGCAGTTTTCTGCTCCACTGAGACAGCTACATATCAGGTCGATAAAAAGGCTGATCGCATATCCCTTCGCACCTCCAAACGGAAGCATATATCCCCCGTCCAATACCTTCGCCGGATCCGTAGTATCTGCACCGGTTTTATCTACCGCCCATCCTGTCGGTATACTGCGCCCTTCCTTTTGTGCCAGAACAACTTTTCCCCGTGCCACAACGCTAGTCGCCATATCAAGATCAAAAGGTTCGTTCCTGCCGGCCGGTATGGCAAGTCCTAAAGGATTTGTTCCAAGCATTGCTTTTGCCCCTCCCACAGGCGCTACTGCGGCCTCACTGTTGCTCACTATAAATGCCGCCATTCCCTGCTCAGCCGCATACTTCGTATAAAAAGCCGCCACGCCAAAGTGATTGCCATTTCGTACGGCAGCAGCACAGCATCCAGTATCTCTTGCCCGTTCAATGCAAAAATCCATTGATTCTCTGGCGATTTTTGCTCCAATCCCATTATGTCCATCAATCAACAAGCAAGAAGATGTTTCTCGAAGGATTTCTGCATTGGCCCCTGCGGTAATTACTCCGCAGCGGACTCGTTTGGAATAGTTAATCAGGCGAGAAATCCCGTGAGACCCCATTCCCCGACTATCTGCATAGAGAAGATTTTCCATGAAAAGTCGTGCTTCCTCCTCCTGCAAGCCAGCTCCCTTCATTACTTTCTCTCCAAATTCTTTCAACCTTTGATAACTATATCTCATCTCCTTATCTCCTTGTCGATTTTTTAAGCAGATTTTGATTCAAATAATCTCAAAACCAATTTCTTTGATTTTTTCCTCCACCCACGGACGGATATACGTGCCTTCTTTTAAAATATGATCCATAATATCAGCCTCTTTCCTCTGCACCGACTTCGTGGCAGCAGCCAGTTCTTCAGCAACCGCCGGATCAATAAAGATAATCCCATCGTCATCACCTACCACGATATCTCCAGGGTGAACCACCTTTCCGCCTATGACAATAGGGACATTGATCTCTCCCGCTCCGTTTTTGTACGGCCCGTTCGGAGTCGTCGCCCTCGCATATACCCGAAAATTTTCCAATGCCGCCAGCCCCTCTCGATCTCGAATTGCGCCATCACACACAATTCCTGCGATTCCGCGCGACTTACAATAAGTAGCCATCAGTTCTCCGAAAATTGCTCTTTCTGTAAATCCACCGGCGTCAATCAGTATCACGTCTCCTGGTTTTGCCATATCCATAGCCACATGAAACATCAGATTATCTCCCTGCGGCACGCGAATCGTAAATGCTGTGCCCAGCATCTGCCCTTTGTTTCCAATCGGTTCAATCCCCGCATCAACTGCTGCTATGCGCTCCATATTATCATCAATATTCGCTACCGGCATCCCTTTAAAACGTGCCACCAGCCTCGGATCGGGGCGCCGAAAATCTCTGATAATTTTGCATCCCTCTGACATTTCTTTCCCTCCGTTTTATATAAACTCATAACCAATTTTTTGTTTTAAAACTTCTTTGTTCGCTACGCAACGGGAAGAAATTTTTCCTTCGCGTATTGCTTGCGGAATCAAGCTGCACACCATCTGAATCTGTGTTTTTTTCGCTCCTGCTCCATAAGAACCGCTGTGTGGGCTTAAAATTACATTATCCAATTTCAACAGCGGATCGTCCTCCAAAATAGGTTCCTGTTCCATAGTATCCAGTCCTGCATATAAGATTTCTCCATTTTCCAACGCCCAGATCAGATCCTTTTGATCTATGACCGATCCTCTCGATGTGTTGATAATCATTGACGTATTTTTCATCTTTTGAAATGCATTTTTGTCAAATGCATGCGTAGTTTCCGGTGTCAACACCACATGAATCGAGATGATGTCGCTCTGCTTCAACAGCTCTTCGAAACTGACAAACGCCACTTCTGGATACTGCATTTTGATGGAATCTGACACATAAGGATCGCAGGAGATCACCCTTGTCCCAAACCCTCGATGGAAAATATCAAACAGGCAGCGTCCCGCTTCTCCAAACCCGTACAGTCCCAATGTCATCCCTCGAACATCCCCCGGGAGAAGATACTGGCACTTCGGCCACTTCCCCTTCCGAATCTCTCGATCATAATAAACCGTATTTCGAATAAGTCCCATGATCATAGCTGTCGCCAGATCTGCCAGCTCTTTCGCACAGAAGCCCGGAAGATTCAGCACCACCTTTCCCATCTCCGCCGCGGCTCCCATATCAATGGAATTTACTCCTGCTCCAAATCGCTGTATAAATTTCAAATCCGGCAATGCCTCCACAACCTTTCGTGTGATCGGTGGATTGCCTGTTCCCAAAATCGCCGCAACTCCCTGACATCCTTCGATAATCTCTTCTTCCGTAGAAAAATGCCGCAGCTCCAGATCAATTCCTGCCGCTTCATAGGCTTTCCTAACCTGTTCCAGCTCCTCGGCTGTCACGCTTCCGTAATCTTTATCTACCACAACTGCCCGCATATATTTTCAAACTCCTTTGCAATTTTCTCTTTTTTTCACAACTATCCGGCTATCAGTCCCATCGCTCTTGGAAGCACCAGACTAATTTCCGGAATCAACGCGACAATGATCACGCTGAGCACCAATGCTATCACAAACGGAATCATTCCTTTCACAACCTGCACAAAGGTCTGTCCGGTTGTGGCGCAGGCCGCAAACAAATTCAGTCCAAACGGAGGAGTCACCATTCCTACTACCAATGCCAGTGAAAATACAAGCGCCAAATGCAGATCATTCATTCCCAACTCCAACCCAATAGGGACCAAAATAGGTGCCAAAATCAACATGCTGGCCACAGTTTCCATCAAGCAGCCAATTAGGAACAAAATAATCAAAAGAACCAGAATGTAGACATATTTATTTCCAATATAAGGTACGACTGCAGCGGCAATCTGAGCCGGAATTCCCGTTGCAGACAAAATCCACGAAAGGATTGCGGACATTCCCACGATAATGATGACCATGGACGACGTCTCTACTGTTTTAATTAAAGATTCCAGTAAATTTTGAATACTTAATTCCCTATAACAGATCCCCAGAATCAGAGCGAACATAACACAAACTGCCGCCGCTTCTGTTGCTGTAAAGACTCCCCCATAAATACCTCCCAGAACTACTACTGGCAAAAGCAGGACTCCCCATGCATGAGAGAAGGCTTTCCCTATCTCTCTAATCGAATAGCGTTCTCTGCTTTGTCGGATCTTTTGCCGACCGCAGACGATCATATTAGTGACAATCAGCAAAAATGCCATCAAAAGTCCAGGTATGACCGCCCCCATAAACATGGCTGGAACAGATACCCCCATCGTCGTTCCATAGACAATCATGCAGATACTTGGTGGAATCACAGGTCCCAGTGCGCCACCGCATGCCAATATACCTGCAGCCGTATTTTCTCTGTATCCGACATTTTTCATTGCCGGATACATAATCGCACCGATTCCCGCCACAGTCGCCGCACCCGATCCTGTCAGCGCGGCAAATACTGCACAGCAGAGTATGGTGATCGTTCCCATTCCTCCCGGGATCCAAAAACACGCCTTCTCCAGAAAGTCAACCAAACGTCTGGAAAGTCCTCCCTTATCCATCAAGTACCCCGCCAGTGTGAATAAAGGAATTGCCAGAAGCGTATAGCTGTCCATCCCGTTCAATGTACGCTGTGCGATCAAAATCAGTGGTTTCATTTGTGTAAAAAGAAGGAATCCAATGCCAGAATACGCAATACAGTAGCAGACCGGCACTCCAATCAGAATAAGGCCAATCAAAAGCCCGAAAATAACCACTGCACTCATAAGTCCTTTCCTCCCTTCATTGTATATATTTCATTCAAAAGCCTCCGAGCTGCACTCAGCATCATTCCGAAAGATCCTACAGGAATCGCCGCATATACATAACACATGGGAATTCTAAGCATACTGCTCAACTGGTTTGCTGTAATACTGACACAGTTCATTCCTTGTACAAACAAAACACCTCCACAAACAATCACGGCAATATTTAAAAAGATGGAATGGATGGACTTCACCTTCCCTTTAAGCAGATCATTAAGAACAGAAATATGCGCATTCGACCAATTCTGCACACACACGGCGCTCCCCAAAAATCCCAACCAAATGAAGCAGTATCGACTGATTTCCTCTGTTCCTACCGCCGCACTTCCAATAACATATCTCGTAAATACCTGCACCGCGCAGGCTACGCAAATAATAATTAACATCGCTACGCCAAGATACAAATAAATCTTATTGACTGTATCACATAATTTATTGAAATATTTCATATCCGTCAGCCTCCTCATTTACTGGACTGCGGCAACCTTATTCATCACCGTGTTCAAAAGCTCCTGACCGATCACGTCTGTATAATTCTGATAGACATCTTGTGCGGCAGAAACAAATCCGGATTTATCTGCACATTCGTTCACCTCCATGTGTTCACTGATTTCATCCAGCCACGCCGCTTCAACCTCTTGAATATAAGAACGATTTTCTGCAATGGCATAATCGGCAGCTTCGGAAACCCATGCCTGCTGTTCTTCACTCAGACTATCCCATGTCATTCCCGACATACACAGATCTAAAGCCGTAAACAGATGTCCTGTCAGAGAATAATATTTGCACACCTCCCAGTAGGCTCCGCTATATGTGGAAGCGACTGGCAATTCAAATCCATCCACTGTCCCCTGCTGGCAGGCCGTGTAAACCTCGCTGAACGCCATCGTAGTCGGACTTGCCCCAAATGCTGCAAAACAGTCGCTCCAGATTGCATTTTCCGCCAGTCTAAGCTTCATTCCCGCTATATCTTCCACACTGTTAATCGGTTTCTTATTATTCAAAATATGACGAAAACCGTTATCTGCAACACCAAGCATTTTAATTCCGACTTCGTTATATAAGGCTTCCTTCAATGGTTCCATTATGCTATCGTCGTCAAATACTGCATAAACCTGATCACGGTTCTCAAATAAAAACGGCAGATCAAATACTTGAAATTCTGAAATAAATGCTCCCAAGGAGGAATTCATGCACAGTACCATGTCCACGGTTCCCATCTGCATCCCTTCGATCATCTCCCTATCTGTTCCCAGCTGGGAGTCTCCTACCACCTTCACTTCTATCGTTCCATCAGACAGTTCGCTCAGTTTGTCCGCAAAAGCCAGACAGGCATACTGAAGATTGTCCTCATCCGAACTTGGATTGACATGCCCTAACTGGATCACCATAGAACTGCCTCCCGTTTGACCTGCCTCTTCAGATGGCGTTTCGCCATTACCCTGCGTCTCCGAATCAGCGTCTGTAGAAGCTCCGCATCCGCTCACCAGTCCAAGTACCATAACTCCACAAACCAGAATAGCAACAAATTTTTTTTTCATTTTTTCCCCTTTCTTTAACATGTATCATTCTTTAGATTTCATTGAAAAAATCACATTGCCTATATAAAACCACGCCGTCTTTAATGGTCATCATAGGTCTTAATAACCGGTTCCCATCCATCTCATTTCCATAACGATCCCGAAAATGAATGTTGCATTCCTCTTCTCGGAAAATTGCAATGTCCGCCGGCGCTCCATGAACCAAAAAACCATTCGTCGAAAGTCCTATTTGTTTTGCAGGTATCACCGTCGTACGCTCTAAAATTTCCGAAAATTTCATTCCCAAATTTAAAAGCTCTGTCATAATATGTGTCAGAGAATATGCCGGCGGTTTCATCAAAGACAGCATACTCAAATCAGAAGAAATAATGTCAGGCAAGAAACCTTCTGAAATAGCCTGTTTTGCTATCGACATAGAAAAGTTCATACTCCCATGCGCGCAGTCAAAAAGAACCCCTTTTCTCTGAGCTCGAAAGACCTCCGGCAAAACTCTCCCATTTTTTCCCAGAATCGTGTTTCCCTTTTGATGAAAACAATGGCAGAACACGTCACCTGTCCGCAAAATGTTCAACGTATCAGAAATCTCTCCCGGAGAATCCGTTGCATGAACAACTACAGGTAATCCTGCCTCCTCAGCAATTTCTACTGCTGCTTCTAAAGGCTTCAGTCCCCAGTCTTTTACAATTTCCCGACTCTGCCGAACCTTGATCGCTACGATCGTATCCTTATACTTCTCACATAATTCCAAAATTTTCTCACGTTGGAACAATTTCGGATCCATGTTTTCCAAGTAGTAGACTCCCGGTTGCCCTGCACTACAAATATTCAGCATAGCTTTGACGTTGATCCTGCTCCGAATGATGTCATTTCGGTAAAATCCTTCAAATCCCGATACCCCCGCCGATCCTCCGTCCACAATCGAAGTGACTCCGCTCGCTATGCACGGTATTTCAGGCAATAACGAGAACTCGCAGCCGCTGGTATAAACATGGATATGATAATCGATCAATCCCGGCGTTACATAGTATCCTTCCGCGTCAATTACCTGCAGAGCATCTCCTTCTTTTATCACCCCCGCTTCGCAAATTCTTCCATTCTTTATAGCAATGCTTCCTCTGTAGCTACTGCCCACAGACGGATCTATCACCATGCCATTTTTAATAAGAATGTCATACAATGCCGATTCCCCCTTTCGTCATTTAAAAAATATTTATTCATCGTTCTTTTGCAATGTTTTTTAACTTTCTCCTCCTTTCTAATAACTTTTATGCTATATTTTTTTATTTCTTATAGAATCTTTTTTATCCTATATCATTAAGAGCCTTTTGTTTTTATTGTAATATATAATGTTATTATTTGTTTCTAGTAGTTTTTCCCATTTTTTATTTGTTTGAATTGTCTAAATTTAGAGTATCATATGCTTGTATTTTTGTAAAATATCAATTATTATATAATTAATATAGTTTTTTTGTCATATTAAAAGAGGATGGTGAAATTATGTTTTTTAATAAGAATTATAGATACTTTTTGGCTATCGTAGAAAATGGCGGATTGACACGCGCCGCCGAAGCTCTTTATCTCTCCCAACCATCTCTGAGCAAATATCTCAGCAGGCTGGAACAGAGTCTGGGTGTAATCTTATTTGATCATACATCTTCTCCGCTAAAGCTGACCTATGCCGGACAACGCTACTACGAATATGTGAAGCGTATCGAGTCAATCGACCGACAATTTGAGGAAGAGTTAAGCAGTATACGTAATGATGAGTTTGGAGAGATCAGACTCGGGATTGCCCAATGGCGCGGATCAATCCTGCTCCCTCTTGTAATGCCTGCTTTTCATAAAATTTATCCTCACGTACAAATTAATATTTTGGAAGGACGAGCTATGCAGATAGAAACTGCTCTGGTGCAGAGCAAAAAAGTGGATGTCTGCCTGATGAATCTTCCCTCTCATTTTCCAACACAGACCAATCAGGAAATTATTTGGAATGAGCGTTGCCTGCTGGTAGGTAACCGGACGCATCCTGTCGTTCAGGAAGCATTAAAAACCATCCCCGTTTCCGAGGATGGTTATCGTAATATCGATATTCGCTTTTTAGAAAACGAGCATTTTATCTCTCTTATGCCCGGACAAAATATGACGCTTGCTACCCAAAGACTTTTTTCTTCTCACAACATCACCCCCAAGAGTACTTGGTCAACAGAAAGCATGTCTACCGCTCTAAACATGGTTTCCAATACTATGGGATTTACTCTTATGCCAGAAGCTGGAGCCAAAATTCCGTTTTTGCCAAATAACCTTGAGTATTTCTCAATCTCTCATTCCAGGGAGCTCTTTTCCTTTGCAGTCGTCTATCGCAAAGGCTTTGTACTGAATAATTGGATTCACACTTTTTTAAATTTAGTCAGGCAAATCTATACCTCCGCCCCTTGCCCCATGCCTCTCGACGATGCAGCACACGCTCTCAGGCCTTAGAAAGAGTCCCCATTTCATATCAGACTCTACGCTGTCGATACTGCTCTCCGATATAGCCCCTCTCACACCTCAACCACCTCTCCCAGTGCGAAGGAATAGATCAGCCGCTCCTTGACGGGCTTGCCGGTCAGCATGGTCAGCGCCTGCTGGTAGTAGTCCAGCTGGGCGTGGTATTTTTCGCGAAGCTCGGAGGCGCGCCTGACCCGATCGGTCTTGTAGTCCAGCACGACCAGCTGACCGTCCTCGCAGAAAAACGCGTCGATGATTCCCTGGATCAGCACCGTCTCCTCCGGGTCGGAGCCGTCCACCTGATCGCCGGGCAGACCGATGACAAAGGGCTGCTCCCGGAAAAGCTCTCCTCTGGCATGGGCTTTGGCCATGCGCTCCGCCAGCCCGCTTCCGGCAAAGGCCAGAAAATCCGCCGGATCCACGGACCGGAGATCCTCCTCCGACAGCTTTCCCGCATCAAGAAGCCTCCGAAGCTCCTCCTCCACCATAGAGACGTCCGCCCCGGCCAGCGAAGCCAGAAGATCGGGGGAAAGCCATTCCATGACCGTATGGTAGACCGTACCTCTGGCGGCCCCGGTCTTCGTCTCCGTCTTCTCCACAAACTGTGGGATCAGAGGGATCACGTCGGACTCCGGATACAGCTCCTCGCTGCTCTCCGACTCCTCCTGCATTCTGAGCTTTTTCAGCTCCGTGACGCTGTATTTTTGCCGGGAAGCCGCCCGGTCTCTCCACGGGTACGTCCACGCAAGCCGCCTGTCGATCTGCGCGTGCAGCTCCTCGTCTCTCGTTCCGTACAGAAGCGTCCTCTCCAGCTCGTCCCGCGCCAGCTCCGCCGCCGTCTGTCCGCGCACCGCGGACCTCACAAGCGATTCCATCGGCTGAAGCTTCATCCAAAGCGTCTCTTTTTCCCCTGCTTTCATGGCGGGAAGGATCCACGCCAGACAGCAGTCCGCTCCGGAGATCTGCGAGACGGACAGACGCTCCCCGCCGCTAGCCCGCTCCATCTCCTTCTCCTGCACCATTCCCGTCAGGATCAGCTTTTCCCTTGCCCGGGTCATGGCCACATACAGGATCCGAAGCTCCTCTCCGAGTCCGTCCCGCAGATTCTGTCTGCGGATCAGCTGCTTCACAAGCGTCGGCCGGCGCATGCGGTTTTCCAGATCCACATAGTCCAGTCCGGTTCCCCACCGGCTGTGAAAGACCATCCGCTCCCGCCCTTCCTGCCGGTTGAAGCTCTTTCCCATGCCGGCCGCGAACACCACCGGGAACTCCAGCCCCTTGCTGTGGTGGATGCTCATGACCTGCACCGCCTCGCCGTCCGCTCCCGCCACGTCTGCCTCGCCGTAATCCATCTGGAATTTCTGCATCCGCTCAATATAACGTACAAAATGAAACAGTCCGTGGTAGCTGATCTTCTCGTAATCCTGCGCCTTCGAGAGCAGCATTTCCACATTAGCCAGACGCTGTTCGCCGCCCGGAAGGGCTCCGACCTGATCCAGATACCCGCTCTCAGTCAGGATCCCCCACAAAAGCTCGTGGACGGACATGACCGCCGCGCGTCTCCGGTAGACGTCCGCCTGCCGGAAAAATTCCCGCAGCCGTCCGCGCAGCGCCTCGTCCTCTCCCTGCTCCTCGTAGCTCCTGCAGGCCCGGGCAAAGCCCTCCTCCGGGCTGGCCGCCTTGATCATCGCCAGTTCCTCAGACGTAAAGCCGCCCAGAAGACCGTGCAGGGACGCCGCCAGCGGAATGTCCTGAAGCGGATTGTCCAGCACACGCAGGTACGAAAGCAGCGTCTCCACCTCCATCGTCTGAAAATACCCTTCTCTCGACTGGGCGCGGGCCGGGATCCCTTCGTCCTGAAGCACCCGCACGAAGGTCTCGCTCCAGCCGGACATGGTGCGCAGCAGGATCACGATATCTCCGGGGCGCACCGGCCGCAGCGCTCCGCCCTCCGTCACCTGCCCTTCCTTCAGAAGCGCGCGGATCCGCCCGGCGATCAGGTGGGCTTCCGCCTCCTGCTTCGTCCAGCCGCATTCGTTCCTCCACGCCTCCCAGTCCTCCCTGCCAAGCAGCAGAAGCTCCGCGCCGCAGCCTTCGCTCTCCGGGTAGGAAGCCCCCGCCTTCAGGGCCGCCTCGTCGTCATAGTCGATCCCGCCGACCTCCGGCCGCATGATATTCTGAAAGATCTCATTGACCGGAGAGAGCACCTGCTCCCGGCTCCGGAAATTGCGGTGAAGATCGACCCGCACACCGCCGTCGCCCTCTCCGTAGGACGCGTGCTTTTTCAGGAACAGCCCCGGCTCCGCCTGGCGGAAGCGATAGATGCTCTGCTTCACATCCCCCACCATAAACCGGTTGTCCCGTCCCATACGACTCCGGCTGATGCTCTCCAGAATGGCCTCCTGCACCAGATTGGAGTCCTGATATTCGTCCACCATGATCTCTTCAAAATAACCGGCAAACACGTCCGCCGTCCGGGAGGGCGTCAGCTCTCCGTCCTTCTCCTCCGTCAGGATCCGCAGCGCCAGATGCTCCTGATCGGAGAAGTCCAGAAGATTCTTCCTGCGCTTCTTCCCTTCCAGGCGCTCCATAAAGGCCCGGGCGAGCTCCACATAAGTCCGGACATGCTCCGCCGTCCGGCGAAGCTGTGAGAACTGCTCCTCATCCGACACCGAAAAATACTGCTTCCAGAGAGCCTTCAGCGCGTCCTTCATCTCGCTTCTCATTTCCATGATCCGCTGGCACAGCGCCTCGTCGGCTCCCGCCATGACCTTCGCCCTGCGGCTCGGAAGCCTCGCATAGGAGATCGTCCCCAGGATCTCCCGAAATTCCTCCACGCTGCCGCACTCCGCCAGCGCAAGAAGCGTCCGCCCGTCGGAGGCAAGCGCCTCCCCGTAGGCCGCCGGTCCGCCCGGCATCTGAAGAAGCTCCTGCGCCTGCCGGATCCGGCCGACCAGATCGCGGGCCGCCGTGCGAAGCTCCGAGAGGATCTCCTCATGCCCCGCAAAATCGCTCCACCCGCCGTCCTCCGGCATCTCATAGGCGGCGGCGCAGTTCTCCAGCCACCGGCAGGGCTGCGGATTGGCCACGGCGTACTCATAGAGTTCCATGATCATCTCAGCGATCCCGCTACCCCGGCTGCCGCTCCCATAGCTCTCCGCAAACCTCAGAAACGCCGGATCCTCTCTCCTGTGGAACTCCTCGATCACCTCCTGCGCCGTGTCCTGCTTCATCATCTTCATCTCTCCGTCATCCGCGATGCGGAAATTAGGATTGAGACCGATCGTATGAAAATAATTGCGGATCACATACAGACAGAAGCCGTGGATCGTCGTGATCTGCGCCCGGTGCACCAGCGACTCCTGCCGCTGCAGCCACTCGTTGTCCGGCTCCTCCCGAAGCCTCTGGTGGAGCGCCCTGCTGATGCGCTCCCGCATCTCTCCCGCCGCCGCCTTCGTGAAGGTGGTGATCAAAAGCCGGTCCACGTCCACCGGATGCTCCGGATCCGTGATCAGCGACAGAATCCGCTCCACCAGTACCGCCGTCTTGCCGGAGCCCGCCGCCGCCGAGACGAGCAGATTTTGATTTCTGATGTCGATGACCTTTCTCTGATCCTCGGTCCACGTGACGCTCATGGCTGTTCCTCCTCCTTCAGTCTCTTCCATATCTCCTCCCGCTCCAGCGGGGAGAGCCTGCGCTTCTCGCAGCCGTCCATCCGCCGGTCGAAGCCGCAGACGCTGTGATAGGCGCACCGGCTGCAGGCGTCCTCCTCCCGGAGCTCGTAGGGCGACAGGCTGATCTCCCCCTTCAGGATGCGGCCTCCGTACTCGGACAGCTTCCGGCTCACATGACGGGACAGCGCCATAAGCTGCTCCTCCTCCGCCACCGAGGAGAGCGCCGTGTAGCCTCCCTCCTTCTTAAACCGCACTGGCAGCACGTCGGAGCCCGTCTGCGCCTCCCGATCCATCAGCTCCACGATCCGCGGATCGGCGTTCACCAGACCATTCAGCGCCAACTCCTTGAGGATCCTCCTCTGCGGATCTCCTTCCTCCTCGTAGGGCAGCATCGGATCCTCGATGTGATAATAAAACATCCCCGCCGGATGAACCTGCTCCGACTCTCCGCGCGCCATCTCCATGGCCGCATTTAAGTAGACCGCCAGCTGAAGCTGCAGGCCGTAATAGACGCTTGTCAGATCAAAACGCGTGGCGCCGCTCTTGTAATCCACCACCCGCACATAAATATTTCCGTCCTCGCGGCACACATCGATCCGGTCGATGCGCCCCTGAAGCCGCATCCTCTCGTCTCCAGACAGGAGCACCGACACGCTGGAAAGCTGCTCCAGATTCCGAAACGACACCTCCGTCTGCTCCGGCGCAAAATTTCCCTTCCGGATCTGCTCCAGAATGGCCCACGCGGTCCGCTGACCGATCCGCTTCATGCGCGCGGCCGTGTAGGCGTCCGCCGCCTGATCCAGAAGCCCCTGCTCCGCATAGGTCTCGAGCGCTTTTGTCAGCGCCTGCTCCATCCACAGGATCCGTTTCTCCTCCGGCACATGGAACCACCCGTAACCGCCCTGCTCCACGGCGTCCGAAAAATATTTCAGCGCGTCGTGGAACACGTTTCCCATGTCCACCGACTGCAGGCCGCAGATCTCGCGCTCCCGCAGGCACAGGCCGTACTGGAGGAAATGGGAGTATGCGCAGGCCGCGAACCGCTCCAGCCGCGTGACGCTCCCCTCGAGGAGCGTTCCGTACAGCGCCCGCGCCACCGCCCGCGCCACAGGCTCCTCCCGGCGAACATAGAAGACCGCCTCCATCAGCCGCTCCAGCTTTCCCGCCCACTCCGACTGCTCCGCGTACCAGCGCACCAGCGCCCGCTGCTCCTTCGTCTCCCTGCGCTCTCTGGCCGCCCGGAGCGCCTCCGTAAGCTCGGCCAGGTTTCCCACCGGGGAGGCCAGACGATCCAGAAAGCCCGGATCCGCCTCCGTCCTGACCGGCGCTTTCGGAAACAGCTCCTGCACGCTGGCGATCAGATAAGAAGGCCTGAGCGTTCCGCCGTCCCCGTCCGAAAGGCTCCACGACATACTCAGCCGCACGGAGGGCTTCGTCAGGTTCGTGTACATATAGTATTTCTGCACGCAGGTCTCCTGACGGGCGGTGGGGGACAGCTCCACCTGCTGCTCGGCCAGAAGCTCCCGGTCCATCTCGGACAGCAGTCCTCCCCGGTTCTTCGGCCGCGGCACGCTCCCCTCGTTGACTCCGGCAAAAAACAGGATCTTCACGTCCTTCAGGCGGCTTCTCTCCATATCTCCCACAAGCACCTGGTCCGTTCCCGCCGGGATCAGACCCACCTTCATCTCGGAAAATCCCGCGTCCAGCAGCTCCGCATACTCCTCAAGCCCCATGGGGCAGTCTCCCAGCAGCATGACCAGCTTGTCGAAAAGCTCCATGACCATGCCGTAGATCTGGGCGTACTCTCTGGAGAGGCTGAGATTTCCCTCCGCCTCAAAGGCCGTCTCGTATTCCTTCAGCCGCTCCTGGATCCCCAGCCCGACCAGATAGTCGTACAGCGCCCGGGTCATGGACTGCGCCGTGGCGGATTTTTCCCGCAGGCTTTTCCGGAGCGTCTCCAGACCCTCCGCCGCTTTTTCCCGCAGCCGGTTGAGCTCCGCAAGCTCCTCCTCGTCCATACCGCGGAGCGGATATTTCCACTCCTTCCTCCAGCCGGACAGTCCGCGGATTCCGCGGGCCAGCACATAATTTTCCAGCCGGTCCGTCTCCTCCATGTCCGCCCGCGTCATGCCGCTCCTGAGAAGCCGGAACATGGACTCATAGGAAAGATCCTCCGACACGGCCTCCAGAAGGGACCGGAGAAACTCCACGAACGGATTTTTCAGCACGTCCCGCTTCCGGTCGATAAAGCCCGGTATGCCAAGGCGGGTGAAGGTCTCCTCCATCAGCGTCCCGTACACGTCCAGATCCCCGGTCACTACCGCGATGTCCCGGTAGCGGAAGCCTTCGTCCCGCACCAGCTTTAAGATCTCCCGGCCGATATGCTCCGCCTCGGCTCTCGGCGTGGCTGCCGCGCAAAGCGTGACCGCGTCGGTCTCCTTGTCCCAGAAGGTCCGTCCATGCCGGAAAATATGCCGCTCCAGAAACGCAAGCTCCGGCGTCTGCGCGAACCGGAACACCTTCCCCTCCCCCAGAGTCACCGGCCTTTTGATCTGCACTCCGGCCTTCTCCGCCGCTTTTTTCAGATCCCGGGCCGTCTTTTTGGTCACATAGAACAGCCGGTGCTCCGCGTCCTCGGAAAACGGGTCCTCCCTGCTGTCCATGGTGAGCGTCACATACACGTCTTTGGCCAGCGTCAGCAGGCGGCTGATGAGGCCCAGCTGGATCGGAGTGAACCCGTTGTAGCCGTCCAGCACGATGACGCTGTCCCTGACGGACCGGGACTGGTCCACCGTCTTCTCCAGCGCCTCCAAAAGCTGCTCCGCCGTCAGATACGTGTCCGCCAGATAGCGCTCAAACGCCTCGCAGATCACCTTCATGTCCTTCAGTTTAAAGTAAAGCTGCGGATTGTCCCTGTTTTTCTCCATGATCCCGGCCAACTCCTCCGGGCCGAGCCGGTACTGGACAAACTCGGAGAGCAGCGATTTCACCTCGGAAATATATCCAAGCTTCCGGAGATTCCCTCCCAGAAGCGTAAGCTCCTCCTTTTTCTCCTCGGCCAGCCGCCGGAGGATCAGGCTCTTCCCCGTATCCTCCATGATCCTCCGGTGCTCGCCGCCCACCTCCTCGAACACCCGATGGGCCAGACGCTCGAAGCTCAGCACGTCGATATTCATGATCCCCCGGCGGGGATGCATCATGACCAGATCCTTCTGGGTCTGCATGGTAAACTGCTCCGGCACGATGATCAAATACTGCCGGTCCGGCTGTTCCAGTGATTCCCCGATGATCTTTTCAAAAATATAGTGGGATTTTCCCGCTCCCGCATTTCCGACAATCATTTGCAGCGCCATAGTTCCCCTCCGTTTTCCGTGCTCTGATCAGGGCTTTCGCGGCATGATTCCGATCCGCCGCAGTGCGATCCCGCGGAGCGTCTGTTGGTGCAACAAAAAATTTGGAGGAATTTCCTGTTGCGCAAAAAAGACCGGAGTCACGCCGCAGAGCATGATCCGATCTTTATTATACCTGTCTTTTGTCCCGTTATCAACCTGCGTGTGGCGCGGCCGTCAGCCCGCGTACGCCATGACCGGCACGCCTGCAAGCTGCGGGATCGCCAGCAGCACCTGCGAGGTCACCGCCGTGATGTAGCGGCAGTCGCGCTCCACGCTGCTCGGCTTTCTCATATATTCCTCATGCGCCTCCCGGATATAATCCAGAATGTCGTCCGCAGAATCCATTCTCCTGCCGTACTCCACCCGGAAAGCCGCCTCTCCGCTGCTGATGTAAGCCCGAAGCCCGTGCTTCAGCCGGTTCTCGTACGTGCAGTGATCTTTGATGTTCCCGTCAAAATTCGTGTTGTGCGGAAAAGTAAAGTAATCCGCGATATAGTGGAAGACCTGTCCCAGATCCATAATATAGCGAGCGCTGTCCGTCGACCAGTAGCCTTCCTGCTCCACCAGCCTGCGCAGCATTTCGGCCATCATATCGAACGTGCCGTCATACTCGTGGCGCACCGTCACGAAAGACGGCTTGCAGTCCGGAAGAATATTTCCCATATAGAACGACCGCCATCTGCGGCTCAATGTCTCGTTTCCCATCCCCTGCACCAAAAACGACGCCAACGCAAGATGTGATTTTTTTCTCATGAATCCGAATCCTCCCGTGCCCATGCACTCTCAACCGTTCACTCGCCAAACCGATGCCAGTATAACACACTTTTCTGTATTTTGCACCAACTTTTTGAAAATTCACAAAATTTACCGCAACAGTTCAGCCAGCCGGGAGTGACGGAGCAAAATCGTGCTTGCACGAATTTTGATCTGTTACTTCCGGCTGAGGGAGC
>JAUNHB010000002.1:46076-78017 GCA_030524125.1 Eubacteriales bacterium
CGGAGAGCGCGACAGCGCGGCTTTGCGAATGGCGCGGGCTGAACGGGCGTTTCGCCGTAATCGAAAAAGCAGGCGCGAAGCGCCGACAGAGCTGCGAAGCAGCGGGCTTTCGAGATGCATGGCTGAATAGGCCCGTAACAGTTCAGCCAGCCGAAAACGGCGGAGCAAAATCGTGCTTGCACGAATTTTGATCTGTTACTTCCGGCTGAGGGAGCGCCGATTATGAGCAAAGGTAGCCGCGGCAGCGGCGGAGAGCGCGACAGCGCGGCTTTGCGAATGGCGCGGGCTGAACGGGCGTTTCGCACACGGCGCTTTATCCAAGGATCTCGCAGCGCACGAATCTGCAGCGCTCGCACAGCTCTCCGGGCTGCGCGCCGAATCTGCAGTTTTTAAATTTCACCTTCCGGAAGCGGACGTTTTTCATAGAAGTGTCGAGAAACGTGCAGTCCTCGAAAACCGTCCCGACAAAAAGCACGTCTTCCATGGAAATATGGGAGAACGTGCATTTCCTGAACTTCCCTTTTTCAAAGGTGCAGCCGCTCCACCGGTCCCCGGCAAAGCTGCATTCCGACGCCCGAAGCTCTATGGCCTCCACGCGGGTCAGCCTGACGTTTCCGACGGCGCACCGGTCGAACCGCTCCATCTCCAGCAGCATGCCGGAATAGCTTCCGCAGCAGAAATTGCAGTGGATCCATCCGTTGCCCGTAAGCCTTCCCCCGCGGACTTCCGTCCCGGACAGGCCGGAGTCGAGCACGGAGCAAAAAGACATCTGTCCGCCTTCATAACTCCGGCCGCGAAGATCCAGCCCCGCGGCGATCCGATGACTTCCGGTCAGCTCACTCATCCCGCGCTGCGGCTCCCCGTTTTTTATTCGGTCTCGCGTAAGGCTTCTGCTCGTCGGTCTGATCCAGCAGGTAATCCACGCTCGTCCCGTAAAATCTGGACAGCTCGATCAGCAGATCCACAGGTATATGGATTTTTCCCGTCTCATAATCGCTGTACGTCTTCTGGCTGCATCCCAGAAGCTCCGCGATCTGACGCTGCTTTAAGTCCCGGTCTTCCCTCAAATCTCTTATCCGTCTATACACGTCCTCGCACCTCTGTTTTAAGAGTATCTTAAAATCGGTGCTTCCTTTTATTTTACCGGTATTTCCGGTAAACTTTGTCCTTTGGGACTCGATAAGGGACGCTTCAGACTTAAAATCTCATATTTTGTGTCATAAAACAAAACGGGACGCCTCCCAAAAACGGGCTGCGTCCCATTGCTTTTATTTCGCTCCGCTGCCGCGGAGCACTACGCCCACTGTCTTGAATATGATCTTCACATCCAAAAACAGCGACCAGTTGTCGATATATTCCAGATCCAGACGGACGACCTCGTCGAAATCCTTGATGTCGCTGCGCCCGCTGATCTGCCACAGGCCGGTGATGCCGGGCCGGAAGCTGATGCGCCGCTTCTGCGAGTAGCTGTACTGCTCATACTCGTCCAGCGTCGGCGGGCGGGTACCCACAAGGCTCATGTCGCCCTTCAGCACATTCCAGAACTGCGGCAGCTCGTCGATGCTCGTGCGGCGGATAAATGCCCCCACCTTTGTGATCCGCGGGTCGTTCTCCAGCTTGAACATCAGGCCGTTCACCTCGTTTTGCTGCATCAGCTCCTTTTTGCGGGCTTCCGCGTCCGCATACATGGAGCGGAATTTATAAAAATTAAAGATCCGTCCGTTGACGCCCACCCGCTTCTGGCAGAAGACCAGCGGCCCCGGAGATTCCAGCAGAAGGAACGGCGCCAGTATCACGCCCACGACCAGCGCAAGCGCCAGCCCCACCAGTGCCCCGGCAATGTCCATCAGCCGCTTCAGCGCCACCATCCGGTAGTCGAACAGGCGGCTCGTAAAGGAGACCACATGATACTGCTCCAGATTGTCGATCCGCTTCTCGCCGGACAGCCCTAGGTCGAACAGGTCCAGATTCAGCGAGACCACCACGCCCATCTTCTCGAACTCCAGGATCATTTTCTTCAGAAAGTCTTCTTTCTTCTGGATCGCATCCACATGGATGAACACCTCGTCCACCACATGCGCGGTCGCAAACTCCAGATAGTCCTCCTCCCGGCCGGAGATCAGCGGGATCGGCGGCTCGATCTCAGAAATCCCTTCCGGTATTTTGCCGTCCAGCGCCACGATGCCGGCGATCTTCCACGGGGTCTCCTTGGACCGGAGAAAGCGCCGGGCGATCTCCTCCGCCTGATCCGACGCGGAGACGATCAGGAGATTTTTCTCCTTTCCCTTTCTCCATTTGATCAGCCGGCTCCGGTTCCGGATCACCAGATGCGCGATCCACACAAGGATCGTGTTGAACGCGAAAAAATATCCCATCACCAGACGGGACGTGAAGATGTCCGTCTTCATGCCGAATCCCAGAAGCGTGCTCCCGGCGATCAGGATCCCGTTGTATTTGATTGAAAAAAACAGCTCCCGGTAGCGTCCTCTCCGGAAAAATCCTTCGTACGCCTTCAGGAAATAAAACGCCGCCACGTGCAGCACCAAAAGCACGCTGCACAGAACCTGCACATTCTCCGATTCTATGATCTGCCGCAGGCTCCCGTAGCGGATCAGGCCCGACGCGAGCAGACTGACCAGCAGCACCGCCGCGTCCGCCAGACACACCGCTATTTCCATCAACTGATTTTGTTTTCTGTACATATCGACACCAACCGGATCTGTGAGTATTTTGCCAAATATGGCATTTTTATTATAGCAACGATACCGGAGCTTTGCAATTACCAAATGACGCGATGGCGCGGGCTTGGCTGCCAGGCCCTCCGTTTTGCCTACTCATTTAAGAAGCTCACTTCCGTAAGCCCCGGCAGCACGTTCGTCCAGCCGGACGCTCCGCCCCTCACCGCGGACGCGTATTTGATCACTTTGCTGTCCGTCAGCGCGCCTTTCTGATCCATATACTTGAAGACCTCGTACGACTGCTTTTGCACATGATTCTCATACATCAGCCCCAGCTTCATGACGCCTTCTTTTGCATCGTCGATGTACGCCCGGTTGATCATGGCGTCCACCCGCGTGTTCATGGACGCGAGGTAGAACTCATAGGCAATGGCCGCCGCCTGCAGCCTCTCCTGACCGGAGTTCGCCGCGCTGTACCCCTGCTCCCCGAGGATGACCCGGATGCTCCCGGACTCCTTGCCGTACCGGGTCTCCAGCTTTCCGAGATAACCGGTCAGCACGGACAGGTTCCTCATAGAGATGTAGGCCGTGCCCTCGCTGTCCGTCGTGCTGCTGTAATCGTTCCAGAAGTCGTTTCTGGTCAAAGGCTGGGAATACGGGTGATAGTTCACGTTCCAGTCCATCTGCGGCTCCGTGGCGTTCATGTAGTAGGCGAACCGGTCCAGAAATTCCTTGCCCGAGTGGCCGTCGCTGCTCCCCGCGGTCCACGAGTGGTCCAGAGAGAGGAACACTCTGGCGTTTCTGTCGCTCTTCTTCACCGCCTGATACAGGAGCTGGAACGCCTTCGCATAGTTGTCTGCGCATTCCTGCACGGACAGGTTCCCCGCATAGTTCCACGCCCTGCAGGCGTTCACCTCGTTGCCGAGGATCCAGTTGCTGGCCCGGAAATGGCGCGGGCCTCTGCTACCTTCTCCGTCGAACCAGCTTCCCTCCGCGCTTCCGCTCGTGCCTCCCAGCGCCTCCGTCATATAGCAGAACAGCGCCTCCAGCGTCTCCTTCGCTCTGGCGTCCGTCATGTTCAGGGCATAGTAGCTCTTTCCCGACACCCGGGCCGACGGGTGGATCAGATACTGAAGCTCCGGATCCCACCCCATCAGCAGGTTCACCGACACATTCTTTGCTCCCGCTCCGTACTTTCCGGTGTTAAATTCCAGCACCTGCCTGCGGTAGCTGATCATATTGTGGAAGTAATAGGTCTTTCCCTTGTAGGTGTAGGCCTGATAGGCGGCAGAGCCGTTTATCCGGATATTCGCCGACGTGCGGATCATCTCGTTCAGCGGGATGTTGATCAGCACAGCCTGTACGCCGAGGTCCGCCGTCATCGATCCATCTCTTCCCTGCATCCCCTTCTTGGACGCCGTCTTCCCCTCGTAAAATCCCACGTAGGTGTTGGTCGTCACCGCAAAATCCTCGGGATTGTCCACATACATGTCGTTGCCGGTGATCTTCTGGTATCCCGTCTGGCTGCTCCCGGAGGCCACCGCCAGCGCATAGCGCCCCATCAGATTGCTCCGGAGCATCGTGTCCGCCGGGAACGAGGCCGTCACCGTGCCGGCGTCCGCGTCCAGCGTCCCTTCCGCCCACTGCGTCTGCCCGTCCGGGCCGGGGACCTGCACATAGAGCACGGTGTTGTCGTGATCCAGTCCCTCGATCTTGCCGTCGTCGGCCACCGTGAGCCGCACGGTCATGGTCCCCGTATCCTCTCCCTGCGGCAGCATCGTGCACGCGGTCAGCTTCGTGGACATGGCGGACGTGAACGTGACCTTCAGCTCCAGCTCCACGGTCCCCTGATAGTTTCCGATCCCGGTCAGGATCACCGTGTTGGTTCCGATCCGGATCTCGCCGTCGTAGGACACGGTGTAATCCCGGGACGCCCGAAGACGCCTGCCCCGGTAGGTCAGGTTGACCTCCGCCTGCGACGCGTTCCAGTAGGTACAGCTTGCTATGCTGCCCACGGACGCCCGGTTGATGTCCACGGCTTTGATCGTAAATGTCCGGCTCAGCGTCCCGGCATAGACGCCGCGTCCCTGCACCGTGACGGCGGGCGCGTCCGCCTCCCCGGCGTCTCCGGCGTCCAGATTGTTCCGGTAGCTGACCGTATAGTCCCTTCCCTCCGTGAGCGTCTGCCCGCCCAGCGTCACCGTAGGAACCGGCGTCATGCGGGAGCCGGTGTAGAGAATCTCATAATAACTGAGCGTCATCGCCGCGTCCGGATCGCCGGACAGGGACGTCCGGACGACCGTCTCGGTCCTCTCTCCCGTGTAATTTCCCTTTCCGGTGATCGTCACGGCAGTCTGCGCCTCGCCCGCCGCGCAGGCGATCGTATAGTCCGTGCCCTCCGCAAGCGTCCGCTCTCCGTCCGTCACGCCCGCCGCAAGCTCCTCGTCGGAACCGGCGGCGCTGTTTCCGATCTCTACGCGGATGGTCTCCGATCCAATGTCCTTCGGTTCGATGGTAAAACTCTGCCGGTAAGTGCCGCTGTACTCCCCTTTTCCGTAGAGCACCACGGCGGCCTCCCCGGCGTTTACATTGTCCTCGTAGGCCACGCGGTAGTCCGTGCCCTCTGCAAGCGTCTCTCCGCTCTCCTTGTCGGTCACGGTGATCTTTGGCGCGATCTCTTCTCCCGTGTAGGTGAACGTCCCTTCCTCCAGCGTGCAGCTCACTTCCGGCGTCAGCGTATTTTCAACGATCTCAAAGGCCATGGTCCGGCTCCCGGTGAAGTTTCCCTTTCCGGAAATGACCGCCGCGCCCGTCCCGAGCCCCTCGTTGTCTGTCCACGACACGGTGTAGTCCGTATCTTTTTCAAGCGTCCGGCCGTTCAGCGTCAGCGCGGGTTCCGGGCGGCACGCCTCCCCTTCGTAGTTGACCGTCGCGGGCAGCTCCGCCTGCACCTCTCCATCAGAAATGTCTCTCGGTCTGATCCGGAAGGAGACCGTCCGCTCCCCCGCGTAGCCGGAACCCGCCACCGCCGTCAGCCGGATCGACGCGGTTCCCGCATTTACATTGTTCTCATAGGAGACCGTATAGTGCGTCCCCTCCTTAAGCGTCCCTCCCGACAGTCCCAGCAGGGCTGACAGCAGATTGTCGCCCGGATCCTTCACCGTGAACGCTTCCTGCGTGATCTCCCCGCCGGTATAGATCTTCTCAACGATCCCCGACACGTCCATGCGGCCCAGCAGCCGGTCTGAACTGACCGTGAAGGGAAGTCGGACCGTTCCGGTATAATCTCCTTTTCCTTCCACGACCAGCACGTACTCTCCCGCCGTCCGCACCGCCGAAAGCTTCTGCCCGTCCGCAGTCTCGTACCGCAGCGTGTAGTCCGTGCCCCGGTTCAGGCTGCGCCCGGCGACTGCGATCTTCGCCGGGACCGCCGAGATCGCTTTCCCGGTCTCGTACCATGTCCCCGCGAAGGAAATGTATTCCTCCTTCAGCCCGATCCTCGGGATCGTGTAGGCGAGCTTCACCGTTCCCTTGTAGTCCCCGGTCCCGCGCACCGTCACGGTTCCCTTGCGCGGGCTTGACGTCCCCGCGTAGGCCACCGTGTAATCCCTGTTCTTCACCAGCGTCTCCCCGCCGCGGCTCACCGTCACCTGCGGCTTCAGGCCGTCCGTCAGATCTCTGGTGTCCACCGTCACGTCCGACAGCTCCAGCGCCGCCTGCACGATCCGGAAGGTCAGAGTCCGCTCTCCGGAATAATTGCCGGTCCCGGCGATCACCGCCTTCGCCGTGCCCGCGTGGACGTTGGCGCTGTACTCCACCGTGTAATCCGTATCCCGCGCAAGCCGGACGGAGCCGTTTTTCAGCGTAAATTCCGGCCGGATCTCCAGCCCTGTATAATCGTAGGAGCCGGAAAGGCCCGACAGGGCAAGCCCCGTCACCGGGCAGGGACGGATCTCGAAGGTCACTTCGATCCGGCCGGTGTAGCCCTTCCCTTCCACCGCGCTGACGACGATCCGTCCGGTCCCGGCGTCCACGTTGTCGGCGTACTCCACGGTATAGTGAGTCCCTTCCCGGAGCGTCGCCCTGGTCTTCGGGTTCGTGAGCTTCACCGCCGGGCAGAGCTCCCCGCCCGTATAGACCTGCGCGGCGACCGCGCCCACGGTCATATCCGCCAGAGCGTAGTCTTTCGTCACTTGGATCTCCAGACGCACCTCGCCCCTGTACTCGTAGATGCCCTCCAGCACCATCGTGTAGCTTCCCGTATCTTTCACATATTCGGCGGTCTCTCCGGACGCATCCTCATAGACGATGCGGTAGTCCCGCCCCGGAAACAGCTCCGCCCCGTTCAGGTACACGCCGTAGGGAGCCGCGTCCACAGCCTCCCCGGTCCACGTCCAGAGCTTCGCATAATCGACGGTCAGCGTCCCGTCGGCGTAGGCGTCCCCGAGGCTGATCCGGTCGTCCGTCTCCTCCTGCGGCTCGTAGGCCGTCTCGGAGAGCTCCGGGTACGCAAACGCAAAATCTCCGGAGCCCGCGGCCACGCTCTGCGCCAGATGCTGCTCTCCCACCGTCGCAAGATCCCCTCCGGCAAATCCTTCGGAGCCGCTGCCCGCCAGAAAATATTCATAATAGATCCCGCTGTCTTCCTGATCGTCCCAGGTCACGTCCACCAGGTACCAGCGCTCGTCCTCCATCTGCACATAGTTCCACATGTGCGCGCCCATGGAGGCTCCGTCCGTCCCGCCCATACCGCTGACCAGAACGCACGGGATCTCCAGCTCGTCGCAGAGCGCCTTGAACGCCTTCGCGTAGCCTTCGCACACGACCTCATGCGCGCTTTCGTAGCCGACCAGCGCCGATACCGACGTGTGGGCGTAGAGGTAGTCGGAAGCGTCCTGCGCCTCCGCCGCCTCTGTGTGGTAGGTCAGCGTCTCACAGAGATCGTCGTGCAGATATTTCAACAGGGCGAAGCGGTCGTCTCCCGCCGCCTCCCGCGCCTCGTCCGCGATCCGCCCGATGGCCTCCTGATACGCCTGAAGCGTCGGATCCCCGGTCTGACCGATGGAGCATCCGTCGTAATACTGTTTCCCGACCGTAAAGGTGAAATCGGATATGGTCCCCTCCGTGCCCGAAGCGTACAGTTTGTATCCGCAGCGGATCTGGTAGATCCAGTAAACCTGCGGATAATCCTGATAAAAGGCCGCCCACGCCTGCTGGAAAGCCCGGTTCGCCTCGTCGCAGGCGGCGAGGTAGCTGTCGTTTTCCTCGATCACATTCCCATCCTTAATGGAGGCCGTGAACGTGATCGGCGTCTCCAGCGTCGCCTCCACAGTGAGCGGCGCGCTTGGCTCCTGCGCATAATAGCCTTCGTCCAGAAAGCCTTTCTTCAGGCCCTCGTACAGCTCCTTCGCCGCGCCTTCCGCAAGCTGGGCCCCGAAGGAGCCCTCCCACTCCGCGCTCTCCGCAGAAAGTCCGGCCGGCGACGGGACGTTCGCGGAAAAGCTGTCCTCTGTGACGATGGACGGAAGGCTGTCGATCTCCTCGTAGGCCTCCGCCGTCTCCCCGGCTTCGTCCGCGCCGGAACCGGCGACTGCGCCGCCGTTCTCACTTCCGGTTCCGGAGGCTGTTCCGGACTCGCCGCTCTCACTCTCGCTTTCGATTCCGAAGGCTGTTCCGGACTCGCCGCTCTCACTCTCGCTTTCGGTTCCTGCGCCTGTCCCGGCCGTGCCGCCGCTTATGTTTCCGGAGGTTTCGCCGGACTCGCTTCCATTCCCGCTCCCGGTTCCGGACTCTGCGCCGGACGCGCCGCCGCTTACATTTCCGGAGGCTTCGCCGGATTCCCCGCCGCTTTCGCTTTCTGCCGCGCTTTCATTTCCTGCGGCCGTTCCGGACACATCGATGCCCGTACTCTCATCCTCCGCATCCGCTTCTCCCGCCGTCTGCCCGGACGGCTCCTCTTCACCGCTGTTCTCATACGAGGGAAGCCCCGCGGCCCATACAGGCTCCGCCTGCCCGAGCAGCATCGACGCCGCCAGCAGGGACGCCAGTATTCTTCTAATTCTCACCTGCGTTTCCTCCTGTATCCCACGATTTCAGCATTTTCCAAATCATTTCCCTCATACTCCATACGATATACGCAACCGTCCAGCCCGCGCCGTTCGCAAGGCCGCGCTGACGCGCTCCTTCCTATACGGCTTCTGTGTGATTCCACACAATGTTGTTGGATTTCGCGGGTTTCGTGAGCGCCGCCTCGCCGGACGGCTTCACTCCCATACCTTTGATCTCCCCAAGCCCGCTCTCCTCGTCGGCGCGGCGGCTGTATCTTGGAACGAACAGCGCGTCCGCTTCCTCCGCGGTCACCTTTGCCGCCTGCAAAAGCGCCATGCCGTCCGTCAACTGCACATAATCATTTCTCGTGTAATCGGTCAGTCCGACCACCACCGGCGCGTGCTCCGTCACGTCTCCGGACACGTCAGCCTCATTATAGCTCTCCGCCGTCTTCACCGTTCCGCTGATGACGATCTGGGTCGCGTTGCTCTTGTTTCTCCGGCCCGTGATCTGATTGTCCGGCCGTTCCAGCACGAGATCCTTCAGCTTCACAGCGCCGGTGACCGTATTCCTGACCCATATTCCCGCGTCGATCTCGCCGCGGCTCATGGTCGTCGTCCCTGTGGACGTATAATTTCTCGTGTTGAGTCGTCCTTCGATCCGCGCGTCCTTCGTGCTGACGCTGCCTGCGCTCACATCGAGCGTCACGCCGGTACCGATCGTAAGCGTTCCGATCCCGCTGATCCCCTTCGGCACGGACAGCTCTGCGTAAGCTTCCCCGATCTGCAGGGCTTTTCCGTCCACCTTCGTGTCCACGTCCCCGCTGGTCGTGAAAATGAGCGTTCCAAAGCCGGTGATCTGCTCCGCGGGCTTCGCAAACACGCCGTACACGTCGTGCGTCTCCCCGTCTGCATCCATCCAGCTTGTGGTCGTCTCCCACGTAAGCGTCGCCTTCGAGCCTCCGGTGATCTTTGAGATCTGCGCCTCCACAGGATCTTCGTACCGGCCGCCGTCTCCGTAGGCATAGCTGCCTCCGTCCGGCATATTTTTCACGGTCAGCCCGTAGTTCCCGGCGTTCAGCGAGTAAGCTGCGCTCTCGTACCACGTAAGCTTCCCGCTGGTCCTCTTTTTCACCGCGATCAGGCCGATCCGGTCAAATTCTGTCGGGCACTTGAGCGTCACCGACGTGCCGGTGAAGAACACGCATCTGCTGCTGTCGTCGTTGGAGCGGACCGTCAGCTTCGCGGCTTTGGCGGGCATGGTCAGCGTGCCGATGGAACCGTTCGTTCCCGCATTCTCGGCCAACGTGATCGTGTACGCAAGGCTGCTCTTTGCGATCACGTCGATCTCCTTCACCGCCTGCGCCCATGTCATAAAGGACGCCTCGTACACCGCATCCGCCCCGTCGGCGTCTGTCTCCGCGGCGGTCACCGCCACCGGCAGCCCGCCGTTTTCCTTACCGTATTCCTCCGTGGCCAGATAAAGTCCCTTCTCATGCTTCCAAAGCGAATAGTCCTCCGCTCCGGACAGCGTCACCTGCGCCAGCGACGCCTTCGGCATCACCGCCAGCTTGACGCTGTCGGACGGCGTTCCTTCCGCATCCAGCGCATAGTCGTCGATCTGCGTCTCTGTAAATTCCACGGCTTCCCCGTCGGTCTCTTCATAGACCATCAACCGGAGCGTCGTGTCCACCCCGATACCGCCGTTGACGGTCAGCTGGGTCTTCGACACCTTGTTCGTCCTCGTGAGCGCGGTCCTCCAGGTGGTCAGCGCAAGCTTCGAGCCTTCGGCTCCTGCCAGCAGATCGGTAAAGGTCATGGCCTTCTTTCCTGAGACAGCCGCCCCGGCGGTATCCGCCGTCAGGCTGGTGACTGTCACCGCATCCTCCGCGGACAGCTCGCCGCCGAGCCTCAGCTCCGTGGACGTCAGCCTGCCCGTCATATGCAGATCTCCCTGCACGGTCAGATATTTCACGTTGACCGCTCCGGCCACTTCCACGCCTCCGCTCACCTTGGGGACGATCACCGTCCCCTGCGTGGCCGAGACGGACGCGTAAGCCTCGTTCTGCCGCGGCAGGGTCAGCGACCATTTGGCGCTTCCCAGATTGACCGTCGGATTTTTCTCCGTCCACTTGCCGTCTTTCACGGTTCCTTCGGATAGCCTGACGTCTTTCAGCACTGTGTCGCACCTTGGCGTAAGGTTTCCCGTATAGCGGAGTACCGCCGCCGTTCCGTCCTCCGTGCCGCCCTCGACCGTGACGGTTTTCGCGTAGGTCGGCAGCGTCAGCGCCCCGTAGACCGCGTTCTGCCTGCTGTCTTTGGCTGTCTTAAAGACCGCCTCCTCCGCCGTGCTGTCCGCCTCGTCCCCGTGAAGGAGCTTCATGGTGTACTCCGCGCTCTTGTCCGCGGCCTTGTCAATCATGGCTACCGCCTGTGAAAACGTCCGGGCATAGGTTCCCTCCGCGCCCGCGCTCCCCGCGTCGGTGCGCGTGACCTGCACCGCCATCTCGGTCCTGTCGCCGTTTAAAACATTGTAATTCTGATCCTTGTAGCTGATCAGGTTCTCCTTGCGGATCCCGCTGATCTCTGCGCCGTCGTCCCCGTACCGGAACGCCGCGGCGCGGAACACGCCCGCGTCCGCCTTCGGCGCTATGAGGAGCGGGACGTCCTTGTACGTCTCGGCCTGCGCCCCGTCTCCTGCGGCCCCGGTCCGGTACAGCGCCCCGAGCGCCGTCCCGGAGGCGTCGTCTTTCATCCATGCCTCCTCCGCCTTCGCGGCGGTCGCATCGTCTTTAAACACTTTGATCCGGATCCATGTTCCGCCGGACGCGGACGCCGTTCCGTTCAGCGTAAAATTGGATTTTGCGCTTTTGACGGTCTGCGACGTGCCGATGTAGCTGCCCGCATGGTCCATCTGCGCCGTAAGCTCCGTGTTCACGGCGACTGCGCCGAACGCGTTCCAGACGGCCGCCGCGCCTTTGTCCGCATCGGAGGCCGCCGTGTCCGCCAGCCTTGCGCGGTTGACCCTGACAGTCCCCAGCGTGGTCAGCGATGCGTTCTCCACCTCCAGCGTGTCCACGTTGGCAAAGCTTCCCTTCACGCCCATATCCGTGCCGTTTTTGAACGTCACCCGGCTCAGGCTGCCGCTCCCGCTGACGGACGCCAGCATGGCGCGCTGCGGGACCGTCCCGGTCAGATCGCTGTTCTTCACCTCTGTGAGGATCCGGCAGTTGTCGAAGGTCAGGGACGAATATTTTACTTTATCGATGGTAGACACCGACAACGCGACTGCAAAATTCGCCGCGCCGGACGCGTACGTCCCGTCCGCCAGCAGATACGCCTTTCCATCTGACGGGCTGAGCGTAATGTCTTCAAAGGTCACCTCGCCCGCCGGCTTCATCTGCCCCGACACAAGGAAGCGAAGCGTCGCCGCCTGCCCGTTCTGCGCGTTCACCGTGACCGCCCTTGCCTTGTTGGCCGCCGGAAGCGTCAGCGCGCTCCAGCGGTTTCCATCCGTGACGCAGGTATCCTCCAGCGTCTCCGGAAGCGAGATCACATAGCTGTCCGCCGGCACGGCGAGGTTGCTGATCTCCGTCGCCGTCTGGCTCATATCGAGGCACCAGCTGTATTCCTGCGCGTCCCCGTCCGTCTCTCCGGCCGCGCCGCCGCGCGTCAGCTTCACCGCATACGGTGCAAGATCGCTGCCGGTACCGGCGCTCTGCACATCCTCCGCGTCGTCCGAAATCAGAACCGGCTCATGATAACCGGCCAGATAGACGCCGCCGTTATATTTCACCAGATCCCCGGCGGCCGCATAAAGCTCAGCTGCCGTGGCGGTCTTCATCACCACCACAAAGTGGGACAGGTACTCCTTTTTGATGTCCGCCAGCTTGAGATTCGCAGAAACGTTCAGCTTCACGCTGGCGTCCCGGTCGTAGCGCAGCCGATAGTCCTCCGCGTCGATCCGCGGCGCTTCCGCCTCTTCACTTCCCTTTTTGGCGTCATTTTCCATGATCTCCAGACGAATCAGCCCGCCGGAGGCCGGGGTCTTCTCCCCGTCTGCCCCGACGGTGCAGATCACGCCGGAGATCGTAAGCTGCGAACTGTCAAGCCCGTTGCCGTTCTCCTTCGTCCGGCAGGTGCGGATGATCGGCACGCTGTCCTGCTCCGTCTCCTCCGACGGCAGAATCACGTCCGTAATGTTCATCGCCGCCTTGGCCGACACGAGAGAGTCCCCGCACAGACCCAGCGTCCTGACCGTCAGCTTTCCGGCGCTCTCTGCCTGACTGCCCTCTCCCACAAATCCAAGCGTCGCCGCGTTCAGATCGCCTCCGACCGTGAGCCTCGCGCCGCCCAGCAGAGACACCGTCCCGTTCGACGCCGCGAACGATTTTTCTGTGGAGAGCGCTGCGTTGTACATGAGCTGCACCGTGCCGTTGGTCAGTGTGAAAGTCCCCGCCGCGGCAAGCTCTACGTCTCTTTCCACGCACACCTCGCCGTTCGTGACGGCGAAGTTTCCGGTCAAATGATACGCTTCTGCCCCTCTGAACAGGTACCGCGCATCCTTCGCGCCGCTTCCGGAGATGTCCCTGATCGACGATCCGTCCGCTACATTTACATTATCCAATTCCAGTCCGTATTTTCCAACGCTGATGCTCAGCCCGGTTCCCGCGCCTTTCGCCGTGACCGGCGCAAGCGTGACTCCCGCAAATCTGACATGGGATTTCAGCGTCAGATCCTCCATATAGTAAATGCAGGCGTTCCCGCCGCTTTCGATGACCACATCCGCATTTGTGGAGGGCAGGGACAGGCTGACCGGACTGTCCGGATCTGACTCTGATTTATTTCCGCCTACGTTCCGGAACAGCTTGATTGAGATCTCGCTTCCGGCCTCCGCACTCTTCAGGGCATTGACCTCCTTCACCGCGTCGGCCCACGCCGCGTAGTATCCGAGCGTCTGCGCGTCTCCGCCGTCCGCCGGGGTGTAGACGACCTTCGCCTGCACCTCCTTCGCATAGTAGACGTTCACGTTGCCGGAGCCGTCGCGGAACAGGATGTAGCCGTTTTTCGCGCCGTCCGTATAAACGCTCCCGTCCCCGGGCGTCAGGTTCGAGCGTCCGGCATTTCCCTCTACGTTTTCTTCATAATACGGCCGGAAGCAGTCCGCCGACGCCTTCGGCGCGTTCAGAAGGTATCTGGTCTTCGCCGCCACCGCACCGCTTTCATCCGCCGTCGCCAGATAGGGCGTCGTCGTCTTTGTGACTTTTGTCCCGTCTTCCAGCGTCTCCGTGACCGACTCCAGCACCTTCACCGTGATCCGATTCGGCGTGCCGCTTCCGTTCTCCTCCGTCACCAGTCCCTTGATGGTCAGATATGGCGTCGCGTCCTTGGCGCTCTTCCTATAAGAAACCAGCAGATTGTCGCCGCCCTCGTAGGTCACGTTCCCGCTGACCGTAAAGGTCCCGCCGGACTCCACCGACGCGTTGTTCAGCGCCAGATCCTTCACGGCGACGGTCCCGGCCTGCACCGTTTTCTTCTCTTCTCCCTGCGACAGATCCAGCCGGGCCGTCACGTCGAGCTTGCCCTCCACCGTCAGGTCTCCGGAGAACTCCGCCTCTTTCGTCGTCAGGCCGCCCTCCGCGTAGGAGACGACCCCTTTGCTGTTCTCACTGGACGCATATTTCTGCACGAAGAGCGCCTTCTTCGAGCTCACGGACGCAAAGGAGAGCGCAGAACCGTAGAGCACGTTCCCGCCCGAGACAGAATCCGGCCGGTTGCCCGCCGTCTTAAGCGGCGTTTCCTCCGCCGTCAGGTACAGCCTGCCCGCATTGTTTCCTCTCAGGAGAAGGGGCGTGTTGAAGCTTACGTCCTCCCCCAGCGTCAGCGCACAGGAGCTGGTCAGCGTCGTCGCGGAAACGTAGATCCGCTTCTGCGCGCCTGCGTCGTAACTCTGTTCGATCCAGTTCTGGCCACTCTTTGCCTTTCGGTGAAACGCCACGCGCTCCAGCTTCAGATCCGTGTTGGCCGTGATATTTCCCTGATAGTAGATGTCGTAGGTCTTCCCCTTCTCCGAGGTGATGGTCACGGTTCCTGCTTTCCCCTTGCCCGGCAGGCTCACGGTAACCGGTGCGGTCCTGGAGTCCTCGCCCGTCCCGATCGTTCTTTGGAGCGTGATCGTATAGTCCTGCGTCTTGTCGTTCAGGTTGTTGATCTCCGTCACCGCGTCCGCCAGCGTCAGGAAGGGCGTGGAAGCCTCTCCGTCCTCCGCCGTGTAGGACAGCTCCACGTCGTAATCCGCCGCGCTCATATAGGTGAGCGCCCCGCCGGATTTGTAAAGCGAACCCATGGCGCTCCCGTCGTCCACGGAGAGCAGCTTCACCCGGTCGGCGGACACCTTCTTCGCACTGGCGACGGGAATCCGGCTGTACGCCGCATCCTCTCCCTCGCCGGTCTTGTAGGCCGCGCCCCAGAGCACGTCGGTCGTCCCGTAATCCGCTCCGCCGGAGAGAGCCTCGTCCGCCTGATAGTCAGACAGCGGCATAAACTGGATCTCCTCCGCCGTGACGTTCCTCGTCAGCACAAGGTTCAGCGCGTCGCCCTGCACGGCCCCGTTGATCGTCAGAGTGGGTGTCGCCTTTGTCACAAGCCCCTTGGACACCGTCAGCGTCAGCGGGACCGCCAGAATACACATCTCATGAGCGCATACGACGTCCGTCACCGTGGTCTTTCCGCCCACGACCAGACTCAGCTCCGAGACGCGCTCTCCCTCCTCCGGCGCGCGCCCCAGCTTCAGCGAAGCCGCGCTCAGCGACCCCAGTATCAGTACGGACAGCTGATCAGCGGTGAAATCTTCCGTCACACCGTCCGGCTCCCGCACTTCCAGCTCACCCAGTCCGGTCATATTTCCGGATACCGTGAGCGGGCTGTCTGTCCGAAGGATCGCCTTCCCGCTCCCGGAGACCGCCTTGATGGCCGGCGTCTCCTTCTCCTTGATCGTCACGGAGGGCGCGTCCACCGCGTACAGATCCAGCTCGCTGTTGCCCAGCACGACGCCGGCCTGCTGTCCGTCCGCCGGGACAAGCGTGATCTTCTTAAATTCCGTATGGCCGCCGATCCTGATCTCGTTTTTAAAACGGTACTCCGAGCTTTCCGACTCCCCGCCGCAGATCCGCAGGAACGCCGCCTTTGACGCGGCCGGGAAGCTCAGATTTTCCGTGTTGGAGGTGGCCGTATCATCAGAAAGGATCGTCACCTGGTACCGGCCGGTCTTGTCGTTCAGCGCATTGATCTCCGCAAACGCCTCCTTCACCGTGGCGTAGTAGGCGTGCGCCTCCGCTGTCTCGTCTCCGTCCGCTCCTGTATCGCCGGTCAGGACGCCAAGCTCCACCGCCGGGGCGGATCCCGCCGCCGTGCTCAGGATGGCCGAGCCGCTCTTGATCGTGTACTGCCTGGTTCCTCCCTCGTCCTCCGTCACGAACCACGACGCCTGCGCTTTGTTCGCGGTCAGGAGTGTCCTCGTCCCGTCGGCCTTAATATAGGAAGCTCCCGGCTCCGTCTGCTCCACTGTGACCGCGTTGGTCCTGTAGTACAGGCGGCTTCCGTCCTCCCGGTAAGCCATGCTGTCGTCCGATCCGCTGCTGACGGTTCCTGAAATGGTCAGCATGGAATTTGCGTTGGCTCCCTTATAGGTGATCCGGTTGCCCTGCCCGTCGGTGACCACATTGGTCAGCGCGATCTTTCCGTTCACCGAAGCCAGCCACGCCGCACCGGACGTTTCCTCCTGATACATCGTCACATTGGTCGCTGCAATGTTTCCCGTCGCCCGAAGGGTCGGGATCGCCTGACCGTCCGCCGACCGGCCCTGCCCCGACAGGAGCAGTCCGGCGACGCCGCTGACCGCCCCGGTCACCGTCATCCACGCCTCCGCGCTTTCGTAAGTCGTATCCGCTCCTCCCGCCGGAAGCTCCGTATCGGGATCCGCATAAATATCCAGTACGGAACCGGTGCTTCCGCTGACGGACGCAAACACGCCTCCGGAATGTGCAAGCTCCATCGTCTTTTTGTTCAGCGCGAGAGAGCCCGCTACGGATGGCTCCTTCGCCGACTTCTGGGGCGTCAGCCAGAAGTTGCGGAACGTTACGTCCGTATTGAGGCTCAGATTTCCATACCAGGTAAGGGTACACAGATCCTCCGTACCCTCATAAGAAAAATACAGGCTCTTCGCCCTGGTCGGCATCGTAAAGCTGCCGCCGACGGACACGCTGTCCTTGTGGACGTCGATGCGGTAGTCCGCCGTCGTATCGTTCTGATTGTTGATCGCCGTATAGACCTGCTGCCATGTGGCGTATTTTCCGATCGGTCTTTCATCGTTCACACCCGTCTGGCTCAGGGAAAAGACCGCCTCGCCCAGCCGGACCGTCCTGCTGTCCTGATAGAGCAGAAGCTCCGGTATCTCTACCGCGCCGTCCGGATTTTCCTCGTTGGCGGACAGGCTCACGGCCGCGTCGAAGAGCTCCAGCGGGAAGCTGGACGTGTTGTTGACCTGAAATACCTCCTGTGTCAGCAGCCGGTCGAGCTGCAGCTCATAGTTTTCCACAAAATCGTCCGCCGGGATCCGGATCACGCACACGCTTCCCGTATCCTCGTCGGCGGGCGTCCCGTAAAGATTCAGCGCCGCCGCCATGCTCTTCTCGATCACCGGACTGCCGGACACCTTCAGTCCGTAGAGGGTCGCGCTGCCCGCGCTCTCATACGCCGCGTCCTCCGTCAGCGGGTCCTTGTCCATGACCGCAAAGACGGAGCCGTCCCGCAGAACGGTCGTGTCGCCGTTCGCCTGCGTGAAGCTCTGCACATAAAATCCGGCGTCGCTGTCGTTGATCAGGTTTTTCACCCGTCTGGCCGTCTGCACCCGGACAGACGCACTGCTCGATCCGTCTTCCTGATAGCAGGGGCCGTTGTACAGCGTGCCCGCCGTCATGTTCAGCGTGCCGATCTCCACATTTCCGCCGTCGTTGTTGACCGTGCGGTATCCGTCCGCCGCATCCCGGGAGCCGGCCTTCGTCGCGGTGAGCGTTCCGGCCTTCAGGAAGGCTTCCTGCCCGATATAGAGACTGCCGCCCTGAAGCGTGATCGTCTCCGCGCGCAGCGAGCCTGTCACACGGCTTCTTCCGTTGTTCAGCGTCAGCGTCCCGACCGACGCCGAAGGATACGCGATCCCGTCCAGGCTCTCTCCCGCCTCGTCGCGGCACCCCGCGTCGAAGGAAGCGACCTTAAGCTGCGCGCTTCCCATGTCGATCTGCAGCGAATCCTCATCCGCCGTCCCGTCAGTCTCCCGCGGGATCACAAGCTCCGCATAGAAAGACGCGCTCACGGCGTTGACCGTAAGCCCTTCCCCAAAGCTTTGCTCTGCGTTCCCGGCGTTGGACGTCTCCCCGCCGTCCTGGTCCGGCGCCTCCGCCGCCGGATCGGCCTCGCCGAAGCTTCTCTCCACCGTCAGGTCGGTCGCCGAACCGGCGCTCAGCGTTCCGTTCTGCAAATCCATGTCATGATCCACGAAGATCTCTGTCGCCGACGTGGTGAGCGTTCTGCCGTTCAGATCCAGCGCCGTCATGCTTCCGCTTCCCCGCAGCGTCAGCGCCGTGACGCAGGCGGGGATCGTCACATTGGCGTTCCCGATCCTGAGATCCTCCGAAAAAGCAAAGGTGTATTCGCCTTTTGCATTTCCAAAGCCGTTGGACGACACAGCCGTGCTGACGCCTCTGACCGCTTCCTCCAGCGTGTCGTAGGTCTTCTCCGTTCCGGTGCTCTCCTGTGTGACCTTCACAAACGCCCTGACCAGCCGCACTCCTTTTTTGGCGGTCCACACCGCATGGTACGGGCCCTCCACGGCCCGCGCCTCAAAATATCCGGAAACGGCCGTGCTCTGGCCAGGGATGCTGATGAGCGTCTGTCCTTCATTCTCCGACGTGTAGCTCTCTCCGCCCTGCGCGCTCACTCTGGACAGAAGCGCCGGCGTGGACATTTTCCCCGATTTTGCCACGGTTCCCGTGATGGTCAGCGCAGGAGCGGCGTCCGCCGCCTCCGCGTCCTCGCTCGTATCGTACAGGCAGAGAAGGAACGACTCCTCCGCCTCCATCTCGCTTCCGCTGCCCTTGACTGTGAAATTTTTCACGGTCGCATGGCTGTCCTCCGGCACATCCGTCGGCTCCGCTACCGTAAGCTTCGCGTCTGACATGGCCGTAAAGGTTCCTTTGACATTCATCGCCTGGACCTCAAGCTGCCCGTCCAGATCGAGATTTCCGGAGACGCTCCCGATGTTTGCCACATAGGCGCTGGGCGTCACGGTCTCTCCGTTCTCCTCATACGCTTCGTTGCTGACCTTCAGGCTCGCCGCGGACAGCTCCCCGTTGATCCGGATCTGTCCGTTCAGCGTGACCGCCGCCTTCTCCGTCTTCCAGACGACTCCGCCGTAAACGTCCCCGAAGCGTAAGTCTCCCCGGTTCATTTCCCCGTCCGCCCGGGTCGTCCCTCCGAGCGTCAGCTTTCCTGCTTTTCCCTGAAAATCCACTGTCAGATCATCCCAGTTCTGCACTCCGTCCGGCGCAAAAATGGTCAGCGTGCCGGTCTTCGCAAACACCAGCCGGGAGGACTCCGCGTCGTCCTGCGCGCCGTACAGCGAGACTGTGATCACCGCATTGTTAGAAGCCGCGTTGAGCGTCCGCGCTCCGAGCCGCAGCGTCACCTGCGAGTTGATCTCCTCATAATTCAGGTCGTTTTCGCCAAAGTCGATCGTTGATCCCGTCTTCAGCTCCTCGCCGTTGACCGCGATCTCGTATTTCGCGCCGCTGTTCGCCCTCGGGTCGGAAAGGATCAGTTCCTTTGCCTCGGAAAGCGTATCGGCGCCGTTCAGGTAGGTATAGGAACTGTCGTCGTTTGCCCTCGATATCCAGTAGCTCTTTGTCAGATCCTGCTCCACCGCGCGGGCCGTCACCCGGCCGCTCTCCTCCAGCGCAAGGCGCATATTGGCCCCACGCTCATAGATCTGGCTCAACGTGAAATAGACGAACGGATCCGTCCCTTCGTTCTGAAGCTCCTCTGTCCAGCCCTCTCCCAGAGAAAGGACCGTATCCCCGTCTGCGTAATCCGCCTCCGTCTCGTCGTCTCCGGTCAGAAGCTTTCTCTGGAACATGATCTTGCGCCCGGACACCGATGTATCTACGTCTCCGCTGACCGTCACGACCGGCCAGCTTTCTTCCTCCGCAGACTTTACCGTCTCCACGGTCAGAAACGGCGAAGCGTCCGCGTTTTCCTCCGCCGGCGACGCATGGCTCACGATATGAGAAAACGTCCCGCCGCCGGTCAGCCGGATCGTGGGACCGGACGTCTCCGCGGCGACGTTGTCCACCGTCAGATTGCCCGACACGTCGAGAGTCTCCGCCTGAAGCAGCACGCTTGCGCTGCCGCCGTCCAGCGTCACCGTCTCCGCCGTCACCGCTCCTCCTGCCGTGAGACTGCCCGCATTCCCGATCGCGGATGCATCGATCTCGCCTTCTGTCGAAAAAGCGCAGTTTTCCTCCACCTTCAGCTCCGAGAGCGCCAATCTGCTCTCTCCGCGCACCGAGACGCTTCCGCCTGCCGTAAGCTTCAGCGCCGGGCTGTTTTCCGTCCCGTCTTCCGCGTACTCGACCTGATCCCACAGAAGCGCTCCGCCGGACGTGGCCGTCTTCAGCGTCAGCGCCGCGCTCCCGTCTCCGACTGCCGTCACTGCAAGTCTCTCCCACGAGATGCCGTCCGTTCCCGCATCCACCGCAAGCTGCGTGTCTCCGCTCACCTCAAGCGCCAGCGTTCCCTGCGCCTCCGATTCCTCCGCTCCCGCTCCGTCGATGTTCAGCGAAAGTTCTCCGCCGCTTCCTTCGACGCCTGTGAGGGTCAGCGTATGTCCGTTCAGATACAGTGTGTAAGCCGCAAAATCCGCCTGCGGCGCGGAATACCATTCCGCCTCCAGATCAGACAGAAGCTCAACGGCGTAGGAGGCGTACTCTCCGGACGCCTGCGACGACACATACTGTGCGGCCAGTTCCAGAGGATGACCGCCCGACCTTTCAGAATCGCTCCACTCCTTCAGCGCCGTCTGTGCTCCGGACGCGCTCACTCCGGACAGACGGATCACCGTCCTCTCCGTCCGGCTCTCCTGCGCGTCTCCTGTGTCTGCGCTCTGTTCGTTCTCCGGAAGCTCCTCTCCGTCCGGATCCGCCTCGTCCGTCAGGCCGCCGTCCGCCGCGTCTGTGTTCTGCGCGCCGTCCGCGTCCTTATGTCCGTCGGTCTGACTTTCCGGCGCGCCGCTTTCCTGCCCATCCTCCAGACTTCCCGCGCCGCTCTCCTGTCCGTCCGCCGCGTCCTGTCCGGGAACCTCCTCCGTCTCCGAAGGCGCAGAATCCGTTCCGTTCGCCCCCGTCTCCTCGAGGGAGGTCTGCACCTCGCCGCCGGACGCCGACGACGCCAGCGTCTCCATGCCCGCGCTCTGCCATACCATGGCCAGCGCCAGCATCCATGCAAGTATTCTGGTTGCCACACTGCGTTTCTTCATAAAGGGTCTCCTCACTCAAACGTTTCGGCCGTTCAGATCTCACCGGCCGAAAACGTCTGTTCTCTGTCTGCTGCATGTCATTGCGACAATTATAACACACCTGCGCTCCCGATTCCATTCCCCGCCGAAAAGTTCACAGAATGATTATAACAGTTCAGCCAGCCGGGAGTGACAGGGCAAAATCGTGCTCGCACGAATTTTGACCTGTTGTTTCCGGCTGAGGGAGCGCCAGCTCATGAGCAAAGATAGCCGCGAAGCGGCGAGGAGCGCGTCAGCGCGGCTTTGCGAATGGCGCGGGCTGAACGTGAGCGCCGGGTCATAAAAAGGATCCGGCTTTTGCCCCGGATCCCTTTCCTTTAATATCCTGTATAGCTGATGTTCATATCCACGTTTCCTTTGATCCCGGACACGCTTCCCTTGGAAGAATACTGCCACATGTCGTATTTTCCGGAATAGGTACAGCTGGAATTGTACTGGGCCACCCAGATGCAGTAGCTGCTCAGGGACGACGCGTCCAGCTGGTTGTTGTACCAGCTCTTGCTGGCGTAGATGCCCGCCTTGTAGCCTCCGTTCCGCACCGTCTGGCAGAACGCCTTCACCACGGCGGTCCTTGCGCTCTTGCTAAGACCGTTGGCCCGCCCGTTGGACGCGCTCTCCGTGTCGATGAAGATCGGATAGGTCATCCGATAGCCGGACACCAGCGACATGGCCATACTGGCCTCCTCCACAGCCTCCGCCTCGTTGACCGCCTGCGTGAAGAAATACACGCCCACCTTGATCCCGGCTTTGGTCGCTCCGGAAATATTTTTCTTAAAATACGGATCTTCGATCAGCGCTCCCGTGGAGGATCCCCGGTAGCCCACGCGGATGATGGCAAAATTGATGCCCGACGCCGCCACGGCTCCCCAGTCGATATTTCCCTGATATTTGGACACGTCGATCCCCCGGTTGCCCGAGCTCTGGGAGAGGCTTCCGTCCCCGGAGAACGTGTACATGACGCCGCCGATGACCTGATTGCCGGTCAGCGCCTGATGATTTTCATTGTAATAATATACCTTTCCGCCGATGGTCTGCCATCCGGTGTATTTCGGAGAGGTATAGAACGTATCCGTGGACGCGTAATCCTTCAGCGTGGCCGTCTTCTGGGCGGACGAATCCAGATACAGCGTGTTGCCGGATTTGTCCTTCAGCACGACGGAACCATCGGAGAAATTGTTCACCGTCACCTTCGTCGTCAGAGACGCCTCAGCCGTCCCGCCCTGGCCGTCCTTTGTATAGGTGATGACCGCCTTCACCGTCGCCGTTCCGACCGATTTTGCCGTCACCGTCACGGAATTTCCGCTGCTGGCCGACAGGGACACCGCGGCATCCGCGCTCCATGTCACCTTCTGGATCAGGGAGCTCTCGCCCGTCACCGCCAGCGATAATCCGTAGCTGTTGGAGGCCGAACCGCCTCCCTGATAGAGCGTAACGCCGGACGGGATCGAGACGGACGCCGTCACGGTCTTGGTCGTGTCTGCGGCCTTCTCCGAAGCTGCCGCAGGCTGAGCCGCCGCGGCGGCGAGAAAGACTGCTCCCGCAGCGCGCCCGGACGACGCGCTCAAAGCGGCGTTTCCGCTTCCCGCCCGCAAAAGGCCCGCCGACGCCTTCGCGCCGGATCCTGCGCCGTCCGTCAGGGACAGCGTCTGCGCCTCCCCTGCGGAAATCGTCGCCGCGGCTCCCTCATCCGTCTCTCCTCCGGAGCCTGTGCCTCCCTGATCCGGAGTTGGTTCCGGATCTGTAGTCTCATCGGGATCCGTCGGTTCCGTGGGCTTTTCCGGTTCCACCGGCTCGACCGGTTTTTCCGGTTCTGTCGGCTTTTCCGGCTCCACCGGCTCTGTCGGTTTGTCCGGCTCCACCGGCTTTTCCGGTTCCGTCGGCTTTGTCTCCGTCACGGTCTTGCTGAGCGTCACAGTCGCCTTCTCTCCGCTGGCGGACGCCTTCGTAAAGTTGGACGTATCCACGTCCGCCTTCGCCACCCTGGACGTCTTGACCGTGCTCTCCAGAAGCGCCACCGTGTCGGTCAGAGTGCTCTCCTGCGGCACGTTGTTGACCGCCGTGTCCTCCACCGCCGTGTTGACCTGACTCTCCGTCTTGATCTCAGACTTTACGTCCACCTTTTTATACTCGATCTTATCCTTCACCGTGGCCTGCACGGTGCCTGTCTTTACCTCGTAGCCCTCCGCGTTCAGGAGCGCCACCGTATATTTTCCGGCGTCCAGCTTGTCTATGTAAATGACGCCGTCCTTGTCCTTATCTGTGTACTCGGACTCCTTTGCGTTCTTTTTGTCGGACTTCACGCTGACCGTAAAGGTCTCTCCCGTGACAAGCTTTGCGTTCTGATCCTGTATCTTGATCTTCAGATCCTTCTCGATGGAGGTGCACACGAGGGACAGCTCCTTCGCCTCCTCCTGCTCTTCCGGTTCCTCCTCCGGAATTTCCTCCTCGACGATCTCTTCCTCAGGCTCCTCTTCGGGCTCCTGCGTCTCCACTACCCGGGCCGTCTCGATCTGATCCGGAAGGCTCTCATAGCCGTAAATGACATATCCGCCCGCCCCTACGCTGCTGACGGCCACCACGGCGGCCAAAATGGCCGATAAAATCTTCATCCCCAGAAATTTTTTCATCAGTCCCTCCTAAAAACGTCCCGCGTATACACCTTTGCCTCAACGTCGTCCAGCTCCCGGTCGTAGCGGTTGGCGATGATCGCGTCGCACTCCTTTTTGAACGACTCCAGATTGTTGACCACCCGGCTGCCGAAAAAGCGGCTGCCGTCCTCCAGCGTGGGCTCGTAGACGATCACCTCCGCGCCCTTTGCCTTGATGCGTTTCATCACGCCCTGGATGGAGCTCTGGCGGAAATTGTCGCTTCCCGCCTTCATGGTCAGGCGGTAGACCCCCACCGTCACCTGACGCCCCGGCACGCCGTTGCGTCCGTTGGCTCCCTCGAAATATCCGGCGCGCTCCAGCACCCGGTCCGCGATGTAGTCCTTGCGGGTGCGGTTCGCCTCCACGATCGCCTGAATCAGATTTTCCGGCACATCCTGATAGTTTGCCAGAAGCTGCTTCGTATCCTTGGGCAGGCAGTAGCCGCCGTAGCCGAATGACGGATTGTTGTAGTGGGTGCCGATCCGCGGATCGAGGCAGACGCCGTCGATGATGTCCTTCGTGTTCAGCCCGTGCACCTCCGCGTACGTGTCCAGCTCGTTAAAATAAGAGACGCGCAGAGCCAGATAGGTATTGGCGAACAGCTTGACCGCCTCCGCCTCCGTCGGCTCCATAAAGAGCGTCGGAATCTCCTCCTTCAGGGCTCCCTGCCGCAGCAGTCCGGCGAATATGCGGGCCGCCTCCGAAAGCTCTCCGCTGCCGCCCGGCACTCCCACAATGATCCTGGACGGGTACAGATTATCGTACAACGCTCTGCCCTCCCGCAGAAATTCCGGAGAGAACAGGAGTCTTTCGCATCCGTACTTTTCGCGCATATGTTCCGTAAAGCCCACGGGAACGGTGGATTTCACCACCATGACCGCATGGGGATTGCATGACTGGACGGTCCTTATGACCTGCTCCACCGAGCCGGTGTCAAAATAATTTTTCACCGGATCGTAGTTGGTGGGCGTGGAGATCACCACGAAATCGGCCTCCCGGTAGGCGGCCTCCCCGTCGACGGTGGCCGTCAGATCCAGCTCGCGCTCCGACAGATATTCCTGGATCTCCTTGTCCACAATGGGAGAACGTCTCTGGTTGATCATCTCCACCTTTTCCGGCAGGATATCCACCGCCCGTACCTGATGGTGCTGGGATAACAGGATGGCGTTGGACAGTCCCACGTACCCGGTCCCCGCGATGGCTATTTTATATGTCTCTTTTCTTTCCATAATAAATACTTCCCCGTGCAAAGCCCTCCCGGGCCGATTTTTCCTGAATGGTTACTGAAAGTTTAGTATAACACCCTTTTCCCGCAGGGGCAATGGGTTGAGGAAAAATGGATATTTTTGCTGCAACAGTTCACCCCGCCACGACCCTGCATTCCTTCCCGCAAAACGCGATCCCGTATTTCAGGATCCTGCGCATCCCCCGGCGCTGCAGTCCGACGGCGTACTGTTTCTCCTCGATCTGCTCCAGCGCCGCCGCGCAGGCCGCCTCCAGCCTGCCGTCGTCCGCGTATTTCAGTTCGATCACGATGCCTGTCCGGTCGGGCGTCGCGACGGAGATGTCGCTGTATCCCTCTCCCGTCTCCGCGTTGGACTGCACCAGCCAGCTTCCCTGACTCCGCAGAAGCCCCAGCAGCATCCCGTGATAGAAATTTTCTTTTTGGTTCGTCCGCACCGCCGTGTCCCGCACGCTGATGGAATCCCACAGGTAGTCGTGAAGCATTTCCTGAATCGTCGATGCGTCTCCCGCAGGGAAGGCCGCGCAGAAGCGCCCGATCCTCGCCGTGTCCGAAAGCGCCGTCTCCTGGAACCAATCCTTCACAAGATCGGCGAACAACTCCCGCACCTCCCTGTTGGGGAGCGCCAGCTTCCTCTGCTTTCCGGGCAGACGCCCCCGCTGCGTCAGGTAGCCTGTGGAGTACAGAACGCTCCATATATTTCCGACCGTCTCCTCAATGTCCCGGTAGGTCAGCTCCTGCCGGACAGTTTTCACGATCGTCCCGCCGCCCAGCAGCTGCTCGATCTCATCCTTCGTGGTCTGGTCCGCCTGCTTCAAAAGACGCCGGATCAGATCGTTTCCGCTCGTGTTGGCCCAGTAGTTTTCCGGCTCTGCCTCCGGGTCTGCCAGCAGCACGTCGCAGTAATTGATCACATCCCAAGGACAGTAAACGCTTACCCTGCCGAAGAGATAGCCGTCGTACCAGTCCCGGACCGCCTCCGCGTGCTCCGACAAGCCGTAGAAATCCAGTATCCCGGCCACATCGCCTTCGGTAAATCCAAAGTATTCATCATATCTCATGTCGGAGATCGTGTGCACCTTCAAATTGTTCAGCCCCGTAAAAATACTCTCCTTGGAGATCCGCAGACACCCCGTAAGGACCGCAAAATAGAGATCCTCGTTGGTCTTTAACGCGTTTCCGAACATATTCCGGAGCAGGCCCACCATCTCGTCGTAATATCCGGCCTGAAACGCCTTATCCAGCGGAACGTCGTACTCGTCGATCAGCAGGATGGCCTTGCGGCCGTAATGTCTGGCGAGAAGACGGGAGAGCGTTTTCAGCCCCGCCGCCATCGTCTCATCCGTCATCGCAAAAAGACTTCCCTGCGCGGTCCCGACCTCGATCAGCTGCTCATAGAGCTCCTTGTCCTCCGCGGACAGCTTGCCGCTCTTCTGCAAAAACTGAAACCGCATCGCTTCATTTCCGATCACCGTCCGCAGCGCCGCGCAGGCCGCCCCGAAGCTCCGGCCGTCCACGCTCTTCAAGCTGATGGAAATGACCGGAAACTTTCCCATATATTCCTCACACAGCGCTTCCTCTTCCGAGATCTTCAGCCCGTCGAACAGCGCCGGATCTGCGCCGATCTCGAAGAAGCTCTTCAGCATGCTCATGTTAAGCGATTTTCCGAAGCGTCTGGGGCGGGTAAAGAGATTGACCTCCCCCCAGTTTTGCAGGAGCTCGGCGATAAACATCGTTTTATCCACATAGTAAAAATCGTTGGCCCGGATTTTTTCAAATCCGTCTATGCCGATCGGAAGCTTTTTATGTTTCATCTTTCCCCCGCTCCTTTCCTGCGCCGGATCTGATCGGATAGGGAAAGATTTTCTTCCCCTATCCGCCGCGATACCACAGCCAGCTCACACTGGGATCCCGGCTGACCGAACTGTTACTACACTTATTATTAGTGCTGTCCTGCGCATTGTCAACTGTTTTCCGGATGGAAGAGGGGCGTGATCGCCTCCTGGTAAGCCGCCCTTCTTTTTCTCCTCATGGCCTCCGCCATCTCCCGAAGCTCCGGCAGGCGGATGCGGTCCAGTTTCCTGAGCCGGGCATCGCTCAAAAGCACTTCCGAGCAGTAGGACTCATACCATGACACTTTGTAATTCCACAGTTCCAGACAGGCGGGATAGCGCTGCTTCAGCCGCTGGGCGATCAAAAGCCCTTCCGGATCAAAATCCCCCATATAGAAAAAGTCGCTGTCTCCCGCGAGCTGATCCATCAGAACCAGCACGACCAGCTTTAGCTGTCCGTTTCCACACAGAACCGTCCAGTCCGGATGTTTTTCCACAAGCACAGAAAATACTGCGGGGTTTTCCACCACATACACCCGGTCTCTTGCGCCGTATGCGCTTCGGTCGCCGTCCGTGCTTTTCCCGCTGCCCGCATTTCTGTCGCCGCCCGCACTTTTCCCGTCTTCCGCGCTTCCATCGCCCGCGCAGCTTTCGCTCCGTCTTCCGCCCGCGCGGATCTTCCCGAGGCCTCCCAGCGTCCGGAGCGTCAGCTTTACCGGCTCGTGCGCCTGATAGAAACCTTCGATCCCCAGATGGAGACTGCCGTCCCGCCTCCACGCCCGGACTCCGTAGGCGAGCACGTCGTTGGAGAGGTCGTCCCGCAGGACGCCCGCCTCATAGAACAGCCGGTTTTTGTACTCTGTCCGGGACAGTTCCTCCCCGCGCTCCCCAGTCTGCCGCTGCAAAAAGGAAGTGAGCAGCCTCTCCGCCGTCCTTCCCCCGTCAAAAAAATGGGGATCGCCTGTGATTCTGGCGGCAAACACGGGCAGAAGCTCCTTCTCGCCGCCGCAAAAGGCGGGCAGCCGCTCTATGGCCTGCAATACATACGAAAGCTCCTTTTGAAGCTCCTTCGGATTCTCCTTGTAGCGCTGCAGCAAAAGGGCCCAGCCCTCCCCGCGTTCCCAAAGAACGCCTCGCAGCCAGGCTTCCCCGCGCCCGGGCCCGCCGCTCTCCAGGATTTCCCGGAAAAACCGTTCCCGTTCCTCCTCCTGCTGCCGCTTCCGATCCTTCTTTCTCCTAAGCGGCTCCCCGTAGTAGGTCTCCAGAATGTCCTTCCAGTCAAGCCCCGCAAAGCGGCTCCGGGCAAGGGCCTGCTCCATGCGGGCCGCGGACACCGTCACGCTTTTGTTTCCCGCGTAATCCTTCTGCAAAAAGCCGCCAAGATCCCGCTTTTCCTCCGCGGACAGGCCCGATAGCGTCACGCTCCCGCCGAAATGGCCAAGCCCCTCGTATTTGCCGCGAAAGCCGCGAAAAAGCTTTCGATACACCGGACGCGCCCGAAAGTAGGCCACACACTCCTCAAGTATTTTATTTTCAGATTCCATTTTTTTCCTCTACGAAGTCGCTTTCTCCGGTACCTCCGTCACCATCCGCTTCACATTGCCATTCCACACATAGCGGATCACCGTCACGTACCGGGCGTTTTCCGGACGCACCAGCTGGTAAATGGCAAGGGCCGGCACCGTATCGTAATCGCCCCAGAGAATCTGCGAATTGATCATGAAATTAAACTCAAACTCCACCATGAGCCGGAACATATCCCGGATATTCATCTCGTCCACGCCCGCGAAGGCCTCATCCAGCGAAATGAGCCTGGGCGCGTCCGTCCTGGCTCCGGCGTACTTGGCCACCACGGCGGAAAAGAGAGGCACATACATGGACATGGCCTTCTCGCCGCCGCTGAAGGTGAAGAATACCCGGTCTGTCAGCTCCTTCTTTTTCTCGCCTGTCTTCTGGCACTCCAGCTGGAACTCAAACCACTGCCGGTAATCCAGCACCTCCCGCATGATCGCGTGAAAGGACTGGGTATTTCCCGTCTCCCCGGCTGCCTTCCTGGCCTCGTCGATCTTTGAGCGGAAATGGCTGGAAAGCTGCTGGGCCTCCTCCGGCCGCATAATCTCCGCGTCCTTTTGCAAAAGCTCCACAAGCGCCCCGGTGTCCAGCTGCTCCTCCTTCTCGGCCCGCTTGTTTTTCCAGCGAAGGGACAGGGTCAGGCCGCTGGAAGTCCGCATGGATTCCATCAGCGTGTTCATCTTATCCACCCAGCGCTTGCTGGCCTGAATCCTGGCCCGAATCTTCTTGCTGATGGTGTTGGCGAGAATGTCCTCGAAAAGCTCCCGGTCGCGCTCACTTAAAAGCCTCTTCTGCACCTCGGCGTCCTCCCGAAGCCGCGATAATAGCTCCTTAAATTTCACCGGCGTTCCCCGGTACTTGGCGGAAATATCCAGCCGCTTCATGCCCGCCTCCGAAAAGGAGGTGTCGGCGTCCAGCTCCGCGAACAGCGTCTGCAGGGTAATCTGGTATTCCAAAAGAGCGCCCCTGTTTCTGTGATAGACCTCCTGCAGACTGCCGGAGAGATCCATCAGCTTCTTATTTCCGAACTTTCCGCTGAGCATGGCGCAGACCTTCTCCGCCTGCTCCTCCATATCCTCCGTGACGACAAAGCCTCTCTCCACGTAGCCAAGCCGGTATTCCTGCGAAAAGGCCTTCTCAAGCCAGTCTCTTCGCGCCTTCACCCTGCCAATCTCAAGCTGCTTCTCCTGGAGCTGCTCAAAATATGTCTTTTGCCGTGTTTCAAGCTCGCCCCTTCTTCTCACGCAGCTCTCTTTTTCGGAAGGAATCTCCTGCAGGCGGCGGACGCAGTAGTCAAGCCTCTCCCGGATCTTTTCGTAATCCGTCAGCTTCAGCTGCTCAAGCACGGAGGCGAGCAGCGCCTGCGCCTCCCGCTCCCTGCTCACGACGCGTCCCAGATCGTAGCGGATATCGTCCAGATCTGCGTCGATGCTCTCCAGGTTTTCCTCCAGCATCCGAAGCTCCCGCACGCCGTTTTCATACTTCCCATGCAAAAGCCGAAGCTTCGTCAGCTGCTCATGGTAAACCCCAAGGGAGCGCAGGGCCTCCTGGAATACATCGAGCCTGGCCGTCAGATAGCATTTCCGGCAGATTTCCTGCACCTGCATTCTGACGGCGTCCAGCTTTTTGCGCTCCTCCTCCGTGAGCAGCTTCCGCTTCTGTATCTGCTCCTTCAGATCTTCGATCTGCTTTTCTCTCTTTTCACACTCCAAAGCGGCGGCGCGCAGCTCCTTCCCATCCGGAAAAGCGGCCCATTCCTCCGAAAGCCGTTCCCTCCGCTTTGAGAGCTCCAAAAGCTCCTCCTGAAGCTTCAAAAGCTCCCGCTCCTGCTCCTCTCTTTGCGCTTCCAGCTCCTCGATTCTTCGCAGGCGGTAGCTCTCTCTTGCGCGCGCCCCGATATAGCGGGGCGTATACGCTCCGGTGATCGTGCCCTCCAGAACGCCCATACCGTAGCAGCCCGTCTCCCCGATCCAGGAGCCTGTCCGCTCCTTCGGCTTCCAGCCTATGGCCGACAACGCCCGTGAAAGATTCTGAAAGAGCAGGATGTCATTGTCCTCATTGTCGATGTCCAGAAGCTCCATCAGGTTGCTCTGCACCTGGGCGCTGTCCGTGAAAAGATACCGGTCGCAGACGCCTCCGTCCAGAGCCAGCACCTGCTCCCGGTACTCGGACGGAACCACCAGCGCGTCAAGAATCCCCATGTGGAGCAGGGCCTCCTCCAGATTCGCCGCCTGCCGCTGCGTGAGCCTTCCATCGAAATCCACCAGCCGGTAGAACCGGTGGAAGGGAATCCCAAGCTCTCTCAGACGGCGGCGGTTCTCCTCCACCGCCTCCTCATGCTCAGGCTCCGGCTCCCGCTGGTTCTTCCACTGGGTCAGCTCCTTTAGCGTCTCCTCGTAAGAGAGCTGCCGCTCCTTTTGCAGCACCGTCTTCTCCGCGGACACCGCCGCGATTTCCTGCTGCCGCTTCTCGAGGGCTCCCTTGGCCAGATCCCGGATGGCCCAGTAGTCCGTCTCCGTCCGATACGCTTCTATCTGGCGCGTCATCTCCTGCAGCGTCTCCGCCTCCGGCAGAAGCTCCCGGTTGTCCCGCTTCCACTGGTAAATCTTCTCTGTCAGATCCTGCTTCGTCTCATGGAGCAGACCGCCCAGACGCAAAAGCTCTCGCTCCGTTCCGTCCTTCTCTCCCTGGAGCCGGTCAAGCTCCTGCAGGGAACGGCTGTAGCTCTCCTGGCAGGCTTTCTCCTCCCGGAGCCGCTCCGTTCCCTCCTCCACACGCTGCCGGTAATCCCGCAGCAGCTTTGCGTGGGAGTCAAAGGAATAGGGCTTCTCCCTGGCCTCGCAAAGCTCCGTCCGAAGAAAGCTGAAGTCGTCAAAGGGAATCCCCTCGAGTTCCTCCTCCATCTCCGTCAGCTTTTCCTCTATGCCGTCCCAGAGCTGCTCGTTTTCCTCCGCCTTCTTTCTGCTTCGCCCCTCTGTCTCCAGACGCCGTTCCTGCTTTTCCGCCTCCTGGCGCTTCTTCTCCGTCACCTGGGCCTCCAGCTCCCGAAGCTCTCCCCGGATTTTCTGCTCCTGCTCCGCCAGGCGGGCCGCATCGCTGTCAGAGAGAGAATCCCGCTCCTCCTCCAGTACCTTCGCCTCCCGGCCAAGCTCCTCGTAGCGCCACGCTTCCCCTTCGGCCTCTTCCCTGGCCGTCTCTATCTGCTTCTCCAGCTCTCCAGCCTTTTTCTCCAGCCCCCGGCAGTCCTTCACGGCTCCCGTAAACAGGAGGGCCTTGTCGCAAAGGGCCATCTCATT
>JAUNHB010000058.1 GCA_030524125.1 Eubacteriales bacterium
GCGTAGCGGCGGAAAGCGCGTTAGCGCGGCTTTGCGAATGGCGCGGGCTGAACTGCTCCCATCCAGGTGCTCCCGTAGGAGATAGAAGGGGGCAGGTCCGGTCTCCAGAAACCACTGATGAAAATCGAGCAGCGTCATATCCGGGGAGAGTGCGAGAGCGCTCTCCTTTAGTCTGTCGATCTCCAGATAGCCGAGGTAGTATTTCAGATAGTTGGACGGGGTCTCGATGATCTGAAGGTAAAGCTGATGGATCTGCTCCGTGTCTGTGATCCCGAAGGATTTTAAGTAGGCGGCGCACTGCTCCTCCGACCAGCCCTGCCCGTGGACGTACAGATCGAGGCTGGCGCAGAGTGCATAATTCAGGGAGGAGAGGGCCCGCATCGCATCGGCCTTCAGGCTGCTCACTCCGAGAAGATTATAGGCGTACATCTCGCTGTACAGTCCCCAGCCCTCCGTGTAGCCGCCTACATAGAACAGATTCCGGACCGGATCGTAGGAGCCCTGATTTTCAAAGGAATTCTGGTACAGGTGGCCGGGATAGCCCTCGTGGGCCAGCGTCGTGATCAGCGTCGTCTCGTCCGTACCGGCGGACGGATTGATGTAAATGGTGTTCTGCCGCTCCTCGTCGATGGGCGGAGTCAGGTAGAACGCGGGGCTTAGATAAGGAGACAGGGACTCCGGCACCTCCTTTACCGTAAACGAGGTGTCGCGGGCCGCAGGGAAATCCTCCCGGATCTGTTCCTGCAGGCGCAGAAGAATGTAGGCGGGCTGGGAGGAGGAATCTGCCGTCTGCCCGGCGCTCCCCGGTTCCTGCGAGCTGTCTGCGCCTGCCTGTGCGCCGCCCGCCGTCTGCCCTGCGTCTGTCTGTGAACCGCCCGCCTGCGCAGAGCCGGAGTTGCCGGAATCTGCCTGCGGATTTCCTGCCTGTGCAGAGCCGGAACCGTCCGCCTGCCCGCTTTCCGTGCCGGTGCCGAGAAGTTCTACTCCCTGCTCGACGGCGTGCAGGACCGTCTCGTATTCGTCGGCCATCCGGTCTTCGAGAAGGCGGCTGATCTGGGCGATATTCAGGTCGGTGCCCACGGAGTATCTGAGCAGATATTCAAAATATGCCAGACCGCCGGGAACCTGATAGAGGCCGCGCGCGCCCGCGCCTGCGCCGCGAAGCTCCTCCAGCGCGCCGCACAGCGCTTCGTAGGCCGGGACAAAGCACGTGTTCAGCGCTTCCCGGTTTTCAATCTCAAAATTTGTCTTCTGATTTTCCGTCAGAAAATCGCAGCCTGCCAGCCGCTCGCGAAAGGAGCTCACGAGAAAATGAGAGCTGTCGACGGTGAGCAGGGAGCGGCATTGCGCCAGCACCTGATCCAGAATCTCATCGGCCATAAAAAGTCCCTGATCGGATTTCTCGCGCTCAAAATCGGCGATCTGCCGGAAATAATCCGGGAGCCGGGAGAGGAGCGCAAGATAGATCTCCACATCCTCCGCATCCTGAAACGGAAACTCCGCCAGAAGGACCGGAAGCTGCGCATGGATTCCCAGAGTGGGGCCGAGCGGTTCCTGATAAAGATAAAAATCCTCCATCAAAAGCTGGCCGGACAGCCACCAGTCCAGAAGCTCGGCGGTGATCTGATCCTCGTCTGAAAGTCCCTTTTCCTCATATTCCGAAAGCCGCTCCCGGCAGTCCTCCAGATAGAGAAGCTCTTCTTCCAGTCCTTCCCGGCTGAAATCCCCGAAAGAGACGGAGGTCTCCCGGATGCCCCAGGCCGAAGGATCCGTCAGCGTGTAGTGAAGGTTCAGCGTATTTCCGGAAAGCTCCCGGCAAAATATCTCCATGGTGAAATCCCGGAACGAAGAGCGGGTAAGGGACAGGAAAAGAAGCGCGGCTAGAACCGCGAGAGGAGCCGCCAGCAGCGGCAGTCGTTTTTTGATCATATAAGATCCTCCGGCACATGTCGTCAGAAAAATAGGGGAAACAGTTCAGCCAGCCGGGAGCAGCAGGTCAGAATCGTGCCTGCACGAATGGCGCGGGCGGAACTGTTACCAATATATGCACATAAGCGGGATGATATAAGGGGAAAATCGTAAATGGGATTCAGCCGCCGACGTACGCGGGGTACGACAGCGGCTGACAGAATGTACTTAGCAGATCTCGGCTCCGGAGGGCATCTTCTTCTCCGGCGTCAGGAGGGAGAGCGTTCCGCTTTCATCCTCCGCGCAGAGGAGCATTCCTTCCGATACGAGCCCGCGGATCTTGCGGGGTTCAAGATTGACGAGGACCATGACCTTCTTGCCGACCATCTCCTCGGGCGTGTAGGAGCTGCGGATGCCGGACACGATCTGGCGCACCTGACTTCCGATCCGCACCTGGGAGCAGAGCAGTTTGTCCGCCTTGGGAACCGCCTCGCAGGAGAGGATCTCGCCTACCTGAAACTGCATTTTGGAAAAATCGTCGTAGGAGATCAGCTCCTTGGGCTCCACGTCCACGACGGCCTCCGCCTGCGCCTTCTCGGCTTCAGCCGCGGCCTTGCGCTCCTCGACCTTTGCAAGGACCTCCTTGACGTCGAGACGGGCAAACAGGATCTCCGGAGTCTCCGTCACCTTTGTGCCGGACGGATACAGGCCGAACACGTCCATCTGATCGATGGTACGGGGCTGAGCGCCCACCTGCGCCAGGATCTTTTCCGCGGTGGCGGGCATGAACGGCTCCAGCAGAGCCGCGCCGTAGCTGATGCTCTCCACCAGATTGTAGAGAACTGTCGCCAGCCGGTCCTTCTTCGCCGGATCCTTTGCCAGCGCCCACGGCATCGTCTCGTCGATATATTTGTTGCACCGCTTGAACAGGGCGAAGATCTCGGTCAGCGCGTCGGCGACCCGGAGCTGATCCATCTTCTCGTTGGTCTTCGCCAGCGTTCCGAGCACGGTCGCCTTCAGATCGGCGTCCACGTCCTCGCTTGCTCCGGCGTCGGTCACGACGCCTCCGAAATATTTGTTGGACATGGAGACGGTGCGGTTGACCAGATTGCCCAGCGTGTTGGCCAGATCGGAGTTCAGCCGCTCCACCATCAGTTCCCATGTGATGACGCCGTCGTTTTCAAAGGGCATCTCATGGAGTACAAAATAACGCACGGCGTCCACGCCGAAAAATTCCGCCAGCTCGTCGGCATAGAGCACGTTTCCTTTGGATTTGCTCATCTTGCCGTCCCCCTGAAGGAGCCACGGATGGCCGAATACCTGGCGGGGCAGCGGCAGATCCAGCGACATCAGGAAGATGGGCCAGTAGATCGTGTGGAAACGGATGATATCCTTGCCGATCAGATGGAGGTCCGCGGGCCACAGCGCCCGGAACCGCTCGCTGCTGTCGCCGCCGCAGTCATAGCCGATGCCGGTGATGTAGTTGGTCAGGGCGTCCAGCCATACGTACGTCACATGCTTCGGATCGAAGGTGACCGGAATGCCCCAGGTGAAGGACGTTCTGGACACGCACAGATCCTGAAGGCCCGGAAGAAGGAAATTGTTCATCATCTCATTCTTGCGGGATACGGGCTGGATAAATTCCGGATGCGTGTTGATATGCTCGATCAGCCGGTCCGCGTATTTGCTCATTTTAAAGAAATACGCTTCCTCCTTGGCGGGCTGCACCTCGCGGCCGCAGTCGGGACACTTTCCGTCCACAAGCTGCGACGGCGTCCAGAAGGATTCGCAGGGCGTGCAGTACATGCCCTCGTAGGAGCCCTTGTAAATGTCTCCCTTGTCGTACATATATTTGAAGATCTTCTGCACCTGCTTTTCATGATCTTCGTCGGTGGTGCGGATAAATTTGTCGTAGGAGGTGTTCATCAGATCCCAGATCTCCTTGATCTGTCCGGCGACCTTGTCCACAAATTCCTTCGGGGTGACGCCCAGCTCCTCCGCCTTCAGCTCGACCTTCTGCCCGTGCTCGTCCGTTCCGGTCTGGAAAAAGACATCGTAGCCCTCGAATCTCTTATAGCGGGCGATGCTGTCCGCCAGAACGATCTCGTAGGTATTGCCGATGTGCGGTTTTCCGGATGTATAGGCAATGGCAGTGGTCATATAAAATTTCTTTTTGTCCATGTTTTTAACCTCTGTATTCTGAGAAATATGCGTAAAACTAGAGTAGCACAGGCGGAATGAGAAGTCAACAAAGGAGGAATATCAATTGTTGGCATCAAGATACTCCTCCAGAGTCAGACCGTGTTCTCCGAATCAAATTTAAATAATTCATTAAATGTGATTTTGAAATTTCCTGCGTTACTATTCTTAAGTGGCCTTCTCCAGCAGCTCCGCCTGCCGGAGCAGAAAACGGTAGCGCATCTGAACCGCCTTCAGCTCGTAGATGGAGCAGTCCACCAGATCCGGATCCACCACGTTTTCAAAATTGGAGTAGGCCTGATCCAGCGCGGATTTGGTCTTTTGGATATCCTCCATAAGCTGCTGTCTCCGGGGATCGGGAGATGGATTTGCCTCTTTTTGTCTCATCTGCATCCTCCTTCCTGTTTTGGGAGAATTAGGTTACTATCAGTATAGTCGCGTCCGGAAAAATTTATACGGAGGCCGGAATATTTTTCAGCCGTCCTCATATAGTGGAGAGAGAGGGGGAGAGCGTATGGAAAAAGGGACAGGGATTTTGATGATCGCGGGAGCGTGCCTTCTGGTGCTCTTTATCGGAGCGGTGAAAAACAAGGCGGAATGGCTTCTGAACTTCTGTATCCGGACGGTGTGCGGAGGGATCACCATCTACGGGATCAATTTTTTTCTGGAAAAATGGGGGATCCCGTGCGCCGTGGGGCTGAATCCGGTCAGTCTTTTGACATCCGGAACGCTTGGATTTGGCGGGGTTTCGCTGTTATACGCCGTTTCGGCCTTCCATCTTTTGTGAGTTAGTTCTAAAAAATATGAACAAATTGTAAACCCCATGGACATGCCCGGCCAATGGCTTTATAATGGGAACCGTGATAAACGTTTATCTGAAAAGTGGCAGTTCGCCACAGGCTTAAGTTTTTTCAAAGCCAGATTCCAGGAAAAGTTGCAGCATAGACAACGAGTTTTGTGTTGCAGGAGGTTATTGTGAAAAGCACAGGATTATGGATTGCAGATTCCGGCGTAGCTTATGCGGAGGCGCTGATGGAGTATGTCAATCTCAGAAAAAGTCATCTGTTCCATGTAAGGATCTGTACGGAGCTTCGGGAACTGAAGAGGGCGCTGAAGGAAGAAGAGATGGAGATCCTGCTGATATCAGCATCATGGTATCGGTCCTGCAAAGGGCTGATCCGGCAAACATGCGTTATTCTTCTCTCAGAAGGCAGCCTTCCGAAGGGACTGGGCGCCTGCCCGGCAGTGTACAAGTATCAGTCTGCAGAAAACATTTTGCGGGAGATTATGTATTACTATTCCGAGCAGGAGCCTCAGGAGACGTATCTGACAGGAATCCGCAAGGAAAACCGGGTGATCGGGGTATATTCTCCGGCGGAAGGGATCGGTAAAACGGTGTTCGCCCTCACGTTAGGGCAGATTCTCGCAGAAAGCCAGAATGTTTTATATCTGAATCTGGAAGAGTGCTCCGGGCTGTCCGGAATTATGGGAGGCAGCCAGTGGAACACGGCGGATCTGATTTATTTCTTAAGACAAAATAAAGCACAGTTTCTCTATCGCCTGAACAGCATGGTCCGAAAGCTGGACCGTATGGATTATATTCCGGCCTGCGGGTCGTACACGGATTTTCGGCAGATCACTGTGGAAGAATGGCAGCGCCTGCTGCACCTGATCCGGACGCAGAGCGCGTACGATTCCGTGATATTGGATATAGGAAGCATTCTGGGGCATGAAGCGGAGCTTCTGCGCCTGTGCGACGGGATCTATATGCCGGTCCGGCAGGACGTGATCTCCAGAAGCAAGGTCAGTCAGTGGGAACACCATATACAGATTTTAGACAGCATGGATATTGTGGAAAAACTGCAAAAGCTGGAGCTTCCGGCAGAGGAACTGGAGCCGGACAGCGAGACGGAGCTTCTTATGCTGCCGCAGCAGAAGCTGGGAGGTTATATTCGGGGACTGCTGAAGGAGTAGGAGGGACCATGGCACAGGGATCAGAGGCAAATGCGGTGTTTGCAGAGCTGAAGAGACAGATTTTAGAGCGGGTGGATCTAAGCCGCGAAGTACCCGACGAGGAGATGCAGGAGCTGATCGACGAGGTCGTGCTCTCTTATGGAAGGGAGCGGGCGCTCTCCCTGAACGAAAAGTGCCGTCTGAAAAAAGAGCTGTTTCACGCTCTGCGCAAGATGGATGTGCTCCAGGAGGTTTTGGAGGATCCGGATGTGACGGAGATCATGGTGAACGGCATGGACGGGATTTTTCTGGAAAGGGGAGGACGTCTGAGCCGCTGGGAAAAGAATTTTTACTCGAAGGAACGGATACTGGACATTATCGGGCAGATCACGGGAGCGTGTAACCGGGCGGTCAACGAATCGCAGCCGATCGCGGACGCGAGGCTTGACAACGGGGACCGCGTCCATGTGGTACTGCCGCCGGTGGCGGTCAACGGGCCGATCATCACGATACGAAGATTTCCAAAAGAGCCCATCACGATGGACAGGCTGCTGGAGACAGACAGTATTTCCGGAGAGGAAGCGGAATTTCTGGCGGACGCCGTGAGGGCCGGGTATTCCATCCTGGTAGCAGGAGGGACCGGCTCCGGCAAGACCACGTTTTTAAACGCGCTCTCGGAATTTATCCCGCAGGAGGAACGGGTGGTCGTCATCGAGGACACGGCGGAGCTCCAAATACGGGGCGTGCCGAATCTGGTACGGCTGGAGACCCGGGCTGCGGGAGCGGAGGATTGCCGCGAGATCACGATGCGGGACCTGATACGGGCATCCCTGCGGATGCGTCCGTCCAGGATCATAGTGGGAGAGGTGAGGGGCGCCGAGGCGTTCGAGCTTCTGACTTGTCTGAATACGGGGCACGACGGCAGTATCAGCACCTGTCATGCCAACAGTACGAGGGACACGGTCGCCCGTCTGGAGACCATGGTTCTGATGGGGATGGAATTGCCCCTTCAGGCGATCCGGAGGCAGATCGCCTCCGGCGTCGACCTGATCGTTTATCTGGGAAGGCTGCGGGATAAGAGCCGCAGGCTTCTGGAAATTACAGAAGTGACCGGTATGGAGGGGGAGCAGGTGGGATTAAACCCGCTGTTTCTCTTCCGGGAGACCGGCGAGGTGTCCGGCAGGATCTGCGGGATACAGGAAAAAACAGGAGAAATAAAAAACATTGAAAAATTTCGGCGCGCCGGAAGCCCTCGCGGGGCGGAAGGCGGCTCTTGACGGACTGGAAGGGGCAGCTCTTGTACTTCTTTTGTCGTGGCTCTATTACGACTCCTTCCTTGCGGTTCCTTTTTTATCCCCACTGATCTGGATATGGCGCAGAGAGCGCAAAGCGCAGCGAAAAAAGAAAGAGGAGGAGCGGTTCTGGCGGATGTTCCGGGAGTGGATCCTTCTGCTGTCGTCCTCGCTGACGGCGGGATATTCGGTGGAGAACGCGCTTGTCCGGGCATGCAGAGAGCTTGGACTGATGTTTCCCGAAGGAGGGAGCATGCTGGAGGAGGCCGGGCGGATGGTGGCGAAGGCGGAAAACAACCAGCGGCCGGAGGAACTGCTGGAGGAGCTGGCGCAGGCGCATCCCTTTGAGGAGGTGAAAAGCTTCGCGGAGGTGTTCCGGGCAGCGAGAGCAAGCGGCGGGAGTCTGAGCGGAGTGATCCGCAGTACGGCCTCCCAGATGACGGAGATCTTAGACACCAGACGGGAGATCCGGACGCTTCTGTCGGCAAAGCTCTACGAACAGAAGATCATGACGGCGATGCCGGCGGGCGTGCTTCTGTATATCCGGCTGGGTTCCGGGGAGTTTCTGGGGGCGCTGTATCACAATCCGGCCGGGATCGCAGTGATGACGCTGTGTCTGGGGATCTACGGGGCCGCATGGCAGCTGGGAAAGAGGATGGTGGAGTTTGAAAGATAGGACGAAGCTTATGTTGACCGGAGCGCTGGGCGCGGCGGTCAGCGCGGGACTTTTGTGGAGCGCTCTGAGCGCGGCTCCGGTCGAGACGCTTTCGCGCCCCGCGTACGGGAGCGGGAACAGGACGCAGACGCTTCGGGCACGCGTCGGAGAGGAAAGCTACCCGGTGGAGGTGACGGTGCGTCCGGCCGCGCTGTCGGAGGAGGAGATCATGGAGGAGCTGGAGTCGGCGAAGAATCGGCTGGAAGCGCTGTTCTTAAACGGAAACGAAGGTCTGGAGCGGATTGTCTCGGACGTATCTATGCCCGCGCAGATCCCGGACACGCAGGTGGCGGTCCAGTGGTATGCGGATTCGTGGGAGCTGATCCGCCCGGACGGAACGGTGGAAAACGGCGGGCTTGCGGAGAAACAGAGCGTGCAGGTACAGGCGACTCTGACACTGGAGGAGAAGAGTCTCACATGGCAGAGAACGGCGGTAGTCTGTCCGGCAGGCGAGGCGCAGACGAGGAAGCTTCTGGAATATGCACTTGCGGACGCGCAGGAGCAGGAAGGAGAGCTGGTGAGGCTTCCGGATCGGATCCGGGGAAAGGAGATTCTGTGGTATCCGGAAAAGGACACCCGGTGGCTGTGGGCGGCCGCCCTGACGGCAGCTGCTCTGGCGGGACTTTTCATCGGCAGAAAAAAGGATGAGGAGAAAGTCCGGAGACAGTGGGAACGGAACATGCAGCTGGCCTATCCGGACATCGTGAGCCGTCTGAGCCTCTATATGGGAGCGGGACTTGGCACGCGGAAGGCATGGGAAAGGATCGTGGAGAGCAGTGAACAAACGGGAGACAAAAACCAGAAATCAGAAGCGGCATACAGAGAAATGCGGACAACGCTCCGTGAGATGCAGAGCGGGGTACCGGAGGCCGCAGCCTACGAGCAGTTTGGGACAAGGTGCCGCCTGCCGTCTTATCTGAAGCTGGGAACCCTGCTGAGCCAGAATCTCAGACAGGGGACGAGAAACCTTGCGGGGCTACTTCAGGCGGAGGCAAGAGAGGCGTTTGAGGACCGCAAGGCGCTGGCGAGAAAGCTGGGAGAGGAATGTGAGAGCAAGCTGCTGCTGCCGATGCTGCTCATGCTTTTGACCATTCTGATCATGGTCATGTATCCGGCGGCGGTGTCATTTGGTGCATAGGAGGAAGCAGAATGAAAAGGTTCTGGAGTAGATTCTGGAAGGATCAAAGAGGAATGGGGACTGTGGAGGTGATCCTGATCATCGTGGTCCTGATCGGGCTGGTAATTATTTTCAAGACGCAGATTACGGGAGTGGTCAATGACATTTTTCAAAAGATCGTGTCGCAGACGAGCCGTATTTAAGAAAAAGGCGCAGATCACGGTATGGATGTCCCTGTGTTTTCTCGTATTTCTGGCGCTTTACCTGATCTGCCTTGAGTCGGTCCGAAAGCAGTCCGCGAGGCGTCGGGCGGAACAGGAGGTGGAGAACGGCCTGTTTTCCCTGTTTTCGGAGTATGAGCCGCATCTGCTGGAGGAGTACGGCCTGTTCTATCTGGACACGTCGTTCCGGACCGGGACAGAGCGGACGGACGAGCTTTGCAGCCATCTGTGGAGTTTTATGGAGGAAAACACCGTGGGACTTACCGGGAAGCCCATAGAAAATGTGCGCCTCATGGGAATCAATGTGGACGAGCTTGTACGGGCCACGGACGGAGACGGAGCGGTTTTTTACCGGCAGGCAGTCCGGGCGATGAAGCAGCGGGTCGGAGCCGCGGCGGTGGAGGACTGGATCCTGCAGGCGGGAGCGCGGGAGGAGCAGGCGGAGGCCAGCCGGGTCTATCAGGAGGATTATGACTCCTACCGGGGCGCGGTGGTGGATTATGAGGACGAGGAGGACGAGCTGGAGGGCGAGGCGTTCCGGTGGGACGGACTGGCCGACGGGTTTGTGTTTTCTATGGCCGTCCCCGGCGGGGCGGTCGTGTCGGATCGAAGCGTCAGCCTGACGGGAGCGCCGTCCCGCAGGACGCTGTCCCGGGGAGCGGGAGCAGCCTTGGGGGACGAGGACGGGATCATACAGAAGCAGTGGTTTATCAGTTATCTGTGCGAATATATGAAAAATGCGCCGGATCTGCTGCCGAAGGGGCGGCCGGAAGGATATCTGGATTACCAGATGGAGTATATCCTGTGCGGCCACGGATCGGACCGGGCCAATCTGGAGCAGGTGATCCTGGAGCTTTTGCTGCTGCGGGAAGGCGTGAATTATGCATTTCTCCTGACGCACGCGGAGTATCAGGATCAGGCGGAGCTTCTGGCCTATGCGCTGGCCGGACTGACCGGAAATGAGGGGCTGGTGCAGGCGGTCAAACACCTGATCCTGCTGGGATGGGCTTACGGAGAGAGTCTGACGGAAGTACGCCAGCTCCTGCAGGGCTATGAGCTGGCGCTGGTCAAAGGCGACGAAAGCTGGCAGGTCCCGCTCTGGGGACTGCTGGGAATGATCGGAGATCCGGGACGGTACGATATCCAGAAGAACCGGCAGAGCGGGCTTGATTACGAAGCGTATCTGCGGATGCTGCTGACGCTTCTTCCGGCCAGGACGCTGGCTATGCGGAGCCTTGACGTGATCGAAGGGGAGCTTCAGCTTCTGGACGGCGGGGAAAAGCTCCATGTGGATCACTGTGTGGAGAGCCTGAACGCGCAGGTGTGGATGGACGGGATCTATCTGGAAAGGACGTACGGATATGAGTAGCGGAAAGGGAAGACATGCGGGGAGGCTCTTTGGCCCCCGGAGCGGCAAACAAAATGCTCTTCAGACATCCGGCGGCGGGAAGGCCGCGAAAAGACGCCCGGGAAAAAGAGCCTCCCCGCGTGTCTTGCAGAGAGGCAGCCTGACGCTGGAGACGGCGCTGGCGCTTCCGTTTCTTCTGTGCGCGGTCGCCGCGCTGCTCTTCGTCTTTGTGTATACGGCCAGAGCGGCGGGAGATTACCGCAGTCTTTCACAGAAGGCGCAGGCGTTGGCGGTGGCGGCGGGGCAGTGGAGGCAGGAGGATCCGTACATCCGCCTGTACGACTATGACACGGCGGAGCCGCCGTTTTCCGGCATGGGCTTTGTCGGCAGAGCTTCGGTGCAGCGGGTGACGGTCAGATGCTGGGTGGGCTATACGGGAGAACGTTTTTCCGGAGGGGAGGAATCCTTCGTCTATGTGACGCCGGAGGGGGAGGTCTATCACCGGAGCATGGACTGCACGCACCTGAGACTGAGCGTCCGCAGCGTGCCTCTCGGGGAGATCGGCCGGGAGCGGAACTGGTCGGGCAGCCGGTATGCGGCCTGCGAATACTGTGTGAAAGACGGGGAAGCAGAGAAGTCGGTGTACATTACCAATTACGGAACGAGCTATCATAACCGGGAGGGCTGCAGGGGACTGAAGCGGACCGTCATGGCGATCCCTTACGCGGAGGTGAAAGGAAGACCGCCCTGCTCCCGCTGTGGTTCGCCGTGAGCGGGCTGTGGATCCTGGCGCATCTTCTTTGGCTGTCCGTGGAGGATCTGCGGGAGACACAGATCTCTCTGCTGCCGGTGGCGGCGCTGGGGGCGGAGGGGTTCATCCGGGCGGTCTGGCTGGGAGAGCCGGTCCTGTGGCAGCCGGGCGCGGCGCTTCTGTGCGTGGGATGGCTTTCCGGGGAGCGGATCGGGATGGGAGACGGCTGGCTGATGCTGGCTCTGGGAATGTGGCTTCCGATGGAGGAGCTGCTGGGAATGTTGGCGTTCGGTCTGGCGGCGGGAGCCGTCTTCGGGGCGGCCGCGGGGAAAAGGGAGGTTCCTCTGGTGCCGTTTCTGACAGCCGGCTTCGTGTTTGTGAAAGGGGGCGTATCCGGATGAGAGGGAGAAGGATCAAGAAAAAGGGGAGATATGTGCTGGAAGCCGCATGGCTGGTTCCCGGGATCTGTCTGCTGCTGGTGTATCTGGTTTATTTTACGCTGTATGCGCATGACAGCGCGGTGATCGCGCATGGGATGCTGGAGTCCGGCGTCAAGGGGATCTGCAGGGACGGCGCGTCAGACGCAAGCGTGGAGAGAAGGATACGGGAGGATCTGCGGGAAAAGCTGGAGCAGCGCCTCCTGTGGGCGGAGGAGCCCGACATCGAAGTGGAGGTCAATCCGGTGCGGGCGCTGATCCGGGTGTCCGGGGAGGGGCCGTTTCTGACGGGGATCCGGATCGAGGCGGAGAGGACGCTGTACCGGATCGATCCGTGCCAGACGATCCGGGTGGTCCGGCGGCTGGGGGAATAGAGGGAGGAGACAGAGGATGAATGTAAGCTACAAAAGAGATCTGAACAGCAATTATATGATCCTGACAGACGAGGAAGAGGGCGCAGAGGAGAGCTATGAGGCCCGGATGCTGACGGAAAATCGTATCTACGGGTTTCTGCCCTGCGTCAGCCAGAAACACGGCGCAAGGGCGGCGTACTATTACGAGATCACAGGACGGCAGTGCATGGGACTGCTCTACGAGCGGAGAAAGCTGGGCTACAAGCAGCTTCAGGGGCTTTTGCGGGAGCTTCTGCGGATTCTGGAGGCTGCGGGAGAATATTTGTTAAAGCCGGAGCATCTGATCCTGAAGCCGGAATACATGTATCTGAACACGGAGACGGAGAAGCTGTCGCTGTGCTATTATCCGGGCTATTCCAAGGATATCCGGGAGGCGTTTCTGGAGCTGGCCGAATATCTGCTGGGGAGGCTGGACAAAGGGGACGCGGAGGGGATCGAATTTGGATACGATCTGTACCAGCGCGCGCTGGAGCCCAATTTCAGCCTTCCGGAGATCCTGCAGGCGCACACGGCGCCTGCGCCGGCCGCCCCTGCCATGCCGGAGCCGGAGGAGGAGTTCATCTCCGTCCGCGAGGAGATGCTGGAAAAGACCGGAAGCTGGAAAAACTTTTTCCGGAAAAAGAAAAAATCCCAGCCGGAGGACTATGCGGCGGAGGCGGCGCAGCTGAAAAGCGGATCCGTGCTGTTCCTGCGGGAGCAGGAGAGAGCGCCCGGGACGACCTTTCTTCAGGAGGAGACAAAGGAGGGGCTGGCGCTCAGGAGCAAAAATGCGGACTATCCGGATCTGTTGGTCACAGGGGACAGCTATCTGGTGGGAAAGAGAAGAGAGAGCGTGGACGGCTGCGTTCCCGCGCCCACGGTCAGCCGGATCCACGCCCGCATCATAAAAGAGAGAGGGATGTGGTTTTTGGAGGACTTAAACTCCACCAACGGAACGTGGGCGGGGCAGACGCAGCTGAATCCGTACGAGCTGTTCCCGCTGGAGGACGGGATGCGGGTTGCGTTCGCGGGCGCGGAGTATGAAGCAAGACTTAGGTAACAGTTCAGCCAGCCGGGAGCGCCGGATCATGAGCAAAGATAGTCGCGTTAGCGGCGGGGAGCGCGTCAGCGCGGCTTTGCGAATGGCGCGGGCCGAACTGTCACGTTGCCAGCCGCGCGGGAAAGAAGTTGCATTGCTTTTCCAAAGTCGTTATACTGTTAGCAGACATTTCGCGGGCGGCGGAGAGCCGATGCCTGCGCAGACAGCAGAACAGGAGCGCGATTTATGATATTTGACACGCATGCGCATTATGACGACGACGCCTTCGACCGGGATCGGGACGAGCTTCTGGCTTCGCTCCGGGAGCACGGGGTCGGCACGGTGGTGAATGTGGGAGCCAGCCTCGCGGGGAGCAAAAGAAGCGTGGAGCTGACGGAGAAATATTCTTTTATATACGGGGCGGCAGGAGTGCACCCGGACGAGGTGGGAGAGCTTGACGAGGCCGGATTTTCATGGCTCAGGGAGCAGCTTGCCCGTCCGAAGATCGTGGCGGTGGGAGAGATCGGCCTTGACTATTACTGGGACAAGGAACACCACGACCTCCAGAAGGAATGGTTTATCCGCCAGTTCCGGCTGGCAAAGGAGCTTGGAAAGCCCGTGATCATCCACAGCCGCGAGGCGGCCGCAGACACGTTCGAGATTATCCGAAAGGAGATCGGGCCGGGGATGCGGGTGGTCATGCACTGCTACTCCTACTCTCCGGAGATGGCGAGAGAGTATGTAAAACTGGGGCTTTATCTTGGCGTTGGCGGCGTGCTGACCTTCAGGAACGCAAAAAAGCTCAGAGAGGCGGTGCGGGAGACGCCCATGGACAGGCTTCTTCTGGAGACGGACTGCCCGTATCTTGCGCCGACGCCGTTTCGTGGGAAGAGAAACGATTCCCGGAATCTGATTTATGTGGCGCGCGAGATGGGAGAGCTGAAAGGGATCCCGGAGGAGGAAGTCATCCGGATCACGGAGGAGAACGCCAGACGTTTTTACGGAATCAAAGAGGAGGAAAACGCATGACAGGACCGGCCCCAAGCCTTGGAAATCCAAAGAATACGATAGAAATCTTACAGAAATACCGATTTGTGTTTCAGAAAAAATTCGGACAGAATTTTCTGATCGACGAGCATGTACTGGAAAAAATCATCCGCGCGGCCCAGATCGGCCCGGACGATTTTGTGGTGGAGATCGGGCCCGGCATCGGAACCATGACGCAGTATCTGGCCTACCAGGCAAGGGGGGTGGCCGCCGTGGAGATCGACCGGGCGCTGATTCCGATCCTTGAGGACACACTGGCGGAATATGACAATGTGACGATCATCAATGAGGATGTGCTGAAGGTGGATCTGACGAAGCTTGCGCAGGAGATGAACGGCGGAAAACCTGTGAAGATCGTGGCAAATCTTCCGTATTATATCACGACGCCGATCATCATGGGACTCTTCGAGCGCCATGTGCCGGTGGAGAGCATCACGGTCATGGTGCAGAAGGAGGTGGCGGAGCGGATGCAGGCGGGACCGGGCTCAAAGGATTACGGCGCGCTGTCGCTGGCGGTTCAGTATTACGCCGAGCCGTATATTGTGGCCAACGTACCGCCCAACTGCTTTATGCCCAGGCCCGGCGTGGGATCTGCGGTGATCCGGCTGGGGACGCACAGGGAGCCTCCGGTGAAGGTGAAGGACGAGGAGCTGATGTTCGGGATCATCCGGGCGTCCTTCAACCAGAGGAGAAAGACGCTCCAGAACAGCGTGAGCCACGCGCCGGGGCTGGGGATCTCGAAGGAGACGACGGCGGCTGTGCTGGAAGAGATGGGACTGCCGGTCGCCGTGCGCGGAGAAGCCATGAGTCTCGCCCAGTTTGCGCAGTTTGCGGATCTGGTGAAGGATCAGATCCGCACATAAACATTTCCGGACATGCATAAAATAGTTGTGACCGTGCGGCCATACGGTCACAGGTACTTCTGAGGAGCGGGAGGATATTTTATGCAGGAATACAGACGGCAGACGGCCTATCTTTATGCTTATGATCACGGAGAGCAGCTTCGGAGCGCGGGTTTTGTAAAGGCGGAGGAGCGTGGAGGACAGTGCAGGATCGCGCTGCATCTGAGGTGCTACTGCCAGCCCGGCGAAGCTGCTGGAAAGGTCTATATTTATTTTTATCATCAGAACAGGGCGGTGGGGATCCTTCTCGGAGAGATCGAGAGCCGGAACGGGGCGCTGGAATGGCAGGGAAGCTTTTCGGCGGAGGACATCCTCGGAAAAGGCGTGAGCTTCGAGCGGACGAGAGGGATCTGGGTGCGCCGCCCGAACGGCAGGGATTATGTGGCCGAATGGGACGATTATCCGGTGGATCTGACGCGCTTTGTGCTCTATCCGTCGGGAGGCGTGCGGTGCATCCGCTGCCCGTGGTTCGGCAAATGCGAGAGGAGCGGCGCGGATGAAGCGGACGGAAGAGGAAAACTATATGAAGGAAGCCCTCCGGCAGGCGCGTAAGGCGGAAAAGCTGGGGGAGGTCCCCATCGGCTGCGTGATCGTGCGGGACGGCAGGATCATCGCCCGGGGCTACAACCGGCGGAACACGGACAAGAATACGCTGGCACACGCGGAGCTGCTGGCGATCAGAAAAGCCAGCAGAGCGGTCGGCGACTGGAGGCTTGAGGACTGTACCATGTACATCACGCTGGAGCCGTGCCAGATGTGCGCCGGGGCCATCGTGCAGGCGCGGATCCTGCGCGTGGTGATCGGGTGCCGCAATCCCAAGGCCGGCTGCGCGGGCTCCGTCCTGAACCTTCTGAACGTTCCGGCCTTCAACCATCAGGTGGAACTGACCGAGGGCGTATTGGAGGAGGAATGTTCGGCGATGCTGACGGATTTCTTCCGGGGACTCAGGAGGCGGAAGCGGGAACGGCAAACCCCCGTTTGATTTGGTTTGACAAACCCCGGAAAACGCGATATACTGAACAAGCATCCGCGGACGGCGGGTGCGTCTGAAATTGTCATAAGATTTCCGTGCAGCCGGGGAGGTGGCGGTGCCCTGTACCTACAATCCGCCCTAGTAGGGGTCATATCCTGCCTCGGGCTGTCCGGTGGGCGGCTGCCCTGCATAAGTGGCATTGATGTCCGGGTCTTGCGCAACAGAAACCCGTGAACCGTGTCAGGTTGGGAACAAAGCAGCACTAAGCGGGACCTTTTGTGTGCCGCGAGGGTGCCTGGGCTGAGTTAACTGTGCAGGTAACGCGTCGGCCGGCTGTTCAAAGCAGGATGCACGGATTAAAAAAGAGCTTTCTTCGCGTCCGGATCGTCACGGACGCTTCATTTTATTTCCCGCAGGATTTGACACAACTTTATGTTCTCTGTATAATGGACAGAAAGGGAAGGGGTGCGCCCGGATGCCCGCAAAAGGCGCCGGGAGTATACTAATCATCAGACGGAGGATAAAGAGTATGGATGTTTCAACGATGTTTTTGACGCTGGGAGTGGGACTGCTTCTTGGGATAGTTGCGATCACCATTGTGTGGTATGTGGCGTTTTCCTATTCGCACATGAAGGCGCTCAACGCGCTGGGATACAGTAAGCCGTGGCTTGCGTGGATCCCGTTCGGCGTGTATTACGCCTGCGCGGAAGCCGTGGAGCCGGAGGATCATCCGGTACAGATACTGGGGAGCTTTGAAGTTCCGGGCGTCGTGTTCAGATTCTGGTGGGTCGTGCCGCTGGTGCTGACGGTGGTCCCGATCTCGTTCGGCAGTCTGATCACGCTGGCGATGAGCATTATTTTCAGCGGAAGCGCCTATGCGAAAATGTACGCCGTGCTGTACAAGACGAGCGAGAAGGAGGAGCAGGTCATCGGCTGCGTCTCCGGATTCCTGCCGATCGTGGCAGTTGTAAAATTCTTTGCCATGCGGTAAGGCACATAAAAGAGCAGGACGCGCGCCCTTCAAAAGAGTGAGGGCGCGCGTTTTTTACTTTATAGGAAAGATCGACTCGCGTCGAATGCTTAAATGAAAATGGCC
>JAUNHB010000059.1 GCA_030524125.1 Eubacteriales bacterium
GGGCGGGCTTATAGCCCGCGTCCCGAGCCACCCGTTTTACGGGTGGGGGCGACTCGCCGTAATCGAGGGCCGCGTCAAGCCGGAGGGCAAGCGCGCGGCTGGGGCCGGAGGCGCGGACGTGGGCTCCCAGCACGACGGCGTAGTCGAGGGAGGGCGCGGGAGACTGAAAAGCCGCCCTCAGGATCATGCCCTCCACTCCGAGAAAGAACAGCGCTCCGGCGGCAGTGAAGACCAGCAGAGCGATCCGGACGGCGGCCGGAAGCCGCAGGAAAAACTGGATGCGGAAGAGCCAGCCGAGGACCAGAAGCGTCGCTCCCATCAACGGCCAGACCAGATAGAAGGCCGAGGTCAGGCCGCTGTAGATCATCAGCACGATAAAATAGAGGATGCACAGAAGCCCTGCGCAGAAGCAGAAAATACTCATAGACAGATTCCTTCCCGGCCCGCGGGCCAAATGCTTTTCTGTCCTCCAGTGTACCATAAAATCCGGGACGCGGCACCTGTTATCTTGAGTTACGATTCACAGCCGGTATGGATCTGCAGACAGACTCGTCATGCTTGCATGTAAGAGGCTGGCGGCGGATCCATAGCGAGCCTGCGAAGCAGGAACTCCGCCCACATAAGCAGTCTTAGCTCCGAAGGAGCGGAACTGGAGCCTCGCAGAGGCGACGAGTGCGCATGAGGGCGGAGAGCTGTGAATCATAACTATCACGACAGCCGACGGCGAAAAGTGTGCTCGACAAGTGGGCGGGGGGATGATAGAATCAAATGGATGAATCTATGAACGAAAGCAGGAGGATTTTGATCCATGAAAGCGTTGATTTTAAATTCAGGAATGGGTTCCCGCATGGGGGCGCTGACCGCGGAGCATCCCAAATGCATGACGGAGATTTCCGGAAGGGAGACGATCCTGAGCCGCCAGCTGACGCAGATGGCGGACTTCGGCGTCGAGCGGGTGGTCATGACGACCGGTCTTTTCGACCGGGTGCTGGAGGATTACTGCAGGAGCCTCGACCTGCCCCTCGACCTGACCTTTGTGAAAAATCCTGTCTATGACCGGACGAACTATATTTATTCCATTTACTGCGCCAGAGAGGAGCTGAAAGACGACGACATTCTCATGATGCACGGCGATCTGGTCTTTGAGAACAGCGTGCTGGAGTCGGTGCTTTCCGGGGACGAGAGCTGCATGGCGGTGAGCTCTGCGTGCCCGCTTCCCGAGAAGGATTTTAAGGCGGTGGTGAAGGAGGGGCGGATCGAGAAGGTCGGGATCGAGTTTTTCGACGACGCCGTGGCGGCTCAGCCGCTGTACCGGCTGAAGCGGGACGACTGGGTGGAGTGGCTTTCCCGGATCGAAGCCTTCTGCGAACAGGGGAATGTGAAATGCTATGCGGAGAACGCGTTCAACGAGGCGTCCGGCAGGATCCTCCTGCGTCCGGCGGACGTGGGGGAGAGACTTTGCGCGGAGATCGACAATCCGGAAGATCTGGCGCGGGTGTCGGAGCGTCTGAGGGAGGTGGAGAGCCGCACGGTGTATATGTGCTTTTCGGCGGACATGCTCCACAGCGGCCATATGGCCATCATCCGCAGGGCCGCCCGGCTGGGACGGCTCACGGTGGGCGTGCTGTCGGACGAGGCGGTCATCAGCTACCGGCGTTATCCGCTGCTCCCGTTCGCGGAGCGCAGGGCCCTCTTTGAAAATATCCGCGGCGTCAGCCGTGTGGTGGAGCAGCGGACGCTGAGCTACCGGGAAAATCTGGAGAGATGGAAGCCGGACTACGTGGTGCACGGCGACGACTGGGTCACGGGCTTTCAGAAGCCGGTCCGGGAGGAGGTGCTGGCGACGCTGGCGGAGTACGGCGGGAAGCTGGTGGAATTTCCGTATTCCAGCGATGAAAAATATAAGAAGCTGGAGAGCCGGGCGCGGGCGGATCTGTCCCTGCCGGACGTGCGCCGGGCGAGGCTTCGCCGGGCCATCGAGATGAAGGGCACGGTGTCCGTGCTGGAGGCGCACAGCGGCATCACCGGCCTGATCGTGGAGAACACGGTCGTCTACGAGGGCGGGGAGGCGAGACAGTTCGACGCCATGTGGGTCAGCTCCCTGTGCGATTCCACGGCGAAGGGAAAGCCGGACATCGAGTTGGTGGACATGACGTCGCGCTTCCGGACCATCGACGACATCATGGAGGTGACGACGAAGCCCATCATCTTCGACGGGGACACGGGCGGACTGACCGAGCACTTTGTCTACACTGTGCGGTCGCTGGAGCGCATGGGCGTGTCCGCAGTCATCATCGAGGACAAGACGGGGCTTAAGAAAAATTCCCTGTTCGGCACCGAGGTGGCCCAGACGCAGGATTCCATCGAAAATTTTTCCGCCAAGATCGCGGCGGGCAAGCGGGCCCAGAAGACGAAGGAATTTATGATCATCGCCCGGATCGAGAGCCTGATCCTGGAGCGCGGCATGGAGGACGCGCTGGAGCGCGCGTTCGCGTTTGTGAAAGCGGGGGCCGACGGCATTATGATCCACAGCCGGAGGAAAGAGCCGGACGAGATCTTCACGTTTGTGGAGCGGTTCCGGAAGGAGGATCAGACGACCCCGCTGGTGGTGGTCCCCACCTCGTTCAATCAGGTGACCGAGGAGGAGTTTAAGGAGAGAGGCGTCAACGTGGTGATCTATGCCAACCAGCTGACAAGGACCGGATTTCCGGCCATGCAGAACGCGGCCCGGACGATCCTTCTGCACCGCAGGGCCAAGGAGTGCGACGACCTGTGTATGCCCATCAAGGAGATCATCAATCTGATACCGGAGGAGGAGTAGCTATGGAGCAGAAGATTTTGACGGCGGAAGGGCTTTCCGGGAGTCTCCCGGAGGTGTGGAGAGAGCAGGGGACGACCCGCGTGCTTCTCGTGTGCGGCGCGTCCTTCCGGAGACAGCCCCTGTACGGGAGACTTCTGGAGATCATGAAGTCCGCTGGGGTAGGCTGCACGGAATTTTCGGAGTATGAACCCAACCCGAGATACGAGTCGGTGGTGAAGGGGATCGAGGTCCTTCGGCGCGACGGCTGCGATTTTGTGCTGGCGGCCGGGGGCGGCAGCGGCATGGACGTGGCGAAGTGCATCAAACTTTTTTATCAGATGGATCTGTCGAAGAGCTGTCTTCATCAGCAGATCGTGGAAAACGACCTGCCGCTCATGGCGATCCCGACCACGGCGGGCACCGGCAGCGAGGCCACGCGGTTCGCGGTCATCTATGAGAACGGGATCAAGCAGTCGGTGAGCCACACAAGCTGCATTCCCGGCTGGGCGCTGCTGGATCCGGCGCTTCTGGAGACGCTGCCCGTATACCAGAGAAAGGCGACCATGCTGGACGCGTTCTGCCATGCGGCGGAATCCTTCTGGTCGGTCAACTCCACGCCGGAGAGCAGGGAGGATGCAGCCGAAGCCATCCGGCTGACGTTGGCCTACGGGGACGGCTATCTTGCCAACGATCCGGAGGGGAACGCGAAGATGCTTCTGGCCTCCAATCTGGCCGGAAAGGCCATCAACGTGACCCAGACGACGGCGGGGCACGCCATGGCGTACAAGCTGACTACCTTCTACGGACTGGCCCACGGCCACGCGGTCGCCCTGTGCGTGGACAGGATCTGGCCCTATATGATCGGACATACAGAGGATGGTATCGATCCGAGAGGGAAGGAGTATCTGGACGGGATGTTCGCGAAGCTCGGAAGCGTCATGGGCTGCGCCTCCGCGTCCGGGGCGGCGGAGAAATATCATGTCTGGCTGTCCGGCCTCGGGCTTTCCGTGCCGGATCTTAAGGACGAGGAAGAGCTTTCGCTTCTGGCGGACTCGGTCAATCCGGAGCGGCTGAACAACAATCCGGTGCGTCTGGAGCGGGAGACGCTGAAGACGCTGTACCGGGAGATCCTGAACTGACGAAAGGGAGAGATCATGCAGGTTGAGACATTTGTGAAGGCTCTCGGAGCCGATTTCTATACGGGAGTCCCGGACTCCCAGCTGAAGGCGCTGTGCGATTATCTGATGAACGCCTACGGCATCGACCCCGCCCGCCATGTGATCGGGGCCAACGAGGGAAACTGCGCGGCGCTGGCCGCGGGCTACCATCTGGCCACCGGGAAGGTTCCCGTGGTCTATATGCAGAATTCCGGGGAGGGAAACATCATCAACCCGGCGGCGTCGCTTCTGAACCGGAAGGTCTACGGGATCCCCGTGATCTTTGTGGTGGGCTGGCGCGGTGAGCCCGGCGTCCACGACGAGCCTCAGCACATCTATCAGGGCGAGGTGACGGTGAAGCTTCTGGAGGATATGGAGATCCGGACCTTTATCGTGAGCAGGGAGACGACGGAGCAGGAGCTTCTGGCGGTGATGGAGGAGTTCCGGGACGCGCTGGCGGACGGGCAGGACGTGGCCTTCGTGATCCGGAAGGGCGCGCTGTCCTACGACGGAAAGGCGGTCTATAAAAATGACTATGACATGAGCCGCGAGGAGATCATCCGCCATATCGCGGCGGTCTCCGGCGAGGATCCGGTGGTCTCCACCACGGGAAAGGCCAGCCGGGAGCTGTTCGAGCTTCGGACGGCCGCGGGACAGAGCCACAAATACGATTTCCTGACGGTGGGGTCCATGGGTCACAGCTCGTCCATCGCCCTCGGCATCGCGGCCCAGAAGCCGGACGTGAAGCTCTGGTGCGTCGACGGGGACGGCGCGGCGCTCATGCACATGGGGGCCATGGCCGTCATAGGATCGTTCCGCCCCGCCAATCTGGTGCACGTGGTCATCAACAACGGAGCCCACGAGACGGTGGGAGGCATGCCGACCGCGGCGGCCGGTCTGGACCTTCCGGCCATCGCGAAAGCCTGCGGCTATCCGTACGCGGTCAGCGTGGACAGCTTCGGGGCGCTGGACCGGGAGCTCGCGGCGGCGAAGGAACGCCGCGCCTTGAGCCTGATCGAGGTCAAATGCGCTATCGGGGCCAGAGCCGACCTTGGCCGCCCCACCACCACCGCGCGGGAGAACAAAGAAAACTTTATGGAGTGGCTGAGGGAGCTTTGATGACAAATGTAACGGTTCAGCCCGCGCCATTCGCAAAGCCGCGCTGACGCGCCCCCTCAGCCGAAAAATACCTCTTTACATTCGAACAAATGTTTGTTACAATGAATGCAAACATTTGTTCGATGATGCAGAGAGGTATTTTTATGTCTTATCAGATAGAAGCGCCGATGGATCTCCAGCAGAAGCTGGCGATCCTGGCGGATGCGGCAAAGTATGATGTGGCGTGCACATCCAGCGGGACGGATCGGAGAAACGACGGGCAGGGGATCGGAAACTGCGTGAGCGCGGGGATCTGCCACAGCTTCAGCGCCGACGGACGGTGCATCTCGCTTCTGAAGATCCTTCTGACCAACGAGTGTATCTACGACTGTAAATATTGCGTCAATCGCAGGAGCAACGACGTGCCGCGGGCGTCGTTCACGCCCCGGGAGGTGTGCGACCTGACCATCAGCTTCTACCGGAGGAATTATATTGAGGGATTGTTTTTGAGCTCCGGCGTGGTGGGGAGCCCGGATCGGACGATGGAGCTTCTGTACCAGACGCTTCTGCTGCTGCGGACAGAGTACCGGTTTCAAGGGTATATCCACGTGAAGGCCATTCCGGGCGCGTCGCCGGAGCTGGTGGAGCGGACCGGCTATCTGGCCGACCGCATGAGCGTGAATCTGGAGCTTCCCACGGCGGAGGGGTTGAAGGCGCTGGCCCCCCAGAAGAAGCGGGAGGGGATGCTCTCGCCCATCCGTCAGGTGCAGCAGCTTCGGACGATCAACAAAAACGAACTGGTCCTGTACCGCCACGCGCCGAGATTTGTGCCCGCCGGACAGTCCACCCAGATGATCATCGGGGCCACCGGTGAGAGCGACTACCAGATCATGAAGGTAGCTCAGCACATGTACCGGAATTACGACATGAAGCGGGTGTTTTACTCGGCGTTCGTGCGGGTCAACGAGGACAGTATGCTGCCGGCGCTGCCGGGCGGGCCGCCTCTTTTGCGGGAGCACAGGCTCTATCAGGCGGACTGGCTTCTGCGGTACTACGGCTTTGACACGGAGGAGCTTTTGTCCGAGGACAAGCCGGATTTCAACGTGTTTCTGGATCCCAAGTGCGACTGGGCGCTGCGGCATCTGGAGCGCTTTCCGGTGGAGGTCATGCGGGCGGATTACGAGACGCTCCTGCGAGTGCCGGGCATCGGCTACAAGTCCGCAGGGCGCATCGTGAAGGCGAGGCGGCTCGGGACGCTCGATTACCCGGCGCTGAAGAAGATGGGCGTGGTGCTGAAGCGGGCGATCTATTTTATCACCTGCGGAGGGAAGCAGATGTATCCGGTGAAGCTTCAGGAGGATTACATCCTGCGCAACATTCTGGACGGGAAGGAGGGACTGCCGGCGGGCGGACAGAAGGAGCCGTCCTGTGAGCAGTTGTCGTTGTTCGATGATCCGCGTTTTTCAGTGTGAGGACAATCTGACCGGGATTCTGACCGGAGTATACGACGCGTGGGCCAGCCGTCTGGGGCACAGCGGGGTGCGCCTTGTCGTGGGGGAGAGCGATCAGGAGCTGTTCTGCGAGTATGAGACGGTGGAGACGGATCTTGAGAAAGCAGAGAAGGTGCTCCGCACAGTCCGGGGCAGGATGGGCGAGGAGGCGGCGCTCATGATCGCCGGGGCCGCGGCCTGTACGGACGGCGACAAGGCGGATATGATCTACCGGATGATCGCGCTTGGTCTCTCCCTGCCGGACGGAAGGCGGATCTGCGGGATGCTGGGGCACCCGGTCATGCAGCGGATGCTGGAGCTGTCCCGGAGGGCCGGGAATATCGCGTCCCGCTATATGGAGTTCATCCGGTTCCGGGAGACCGCGGGCGGCGTTCTCCTCTCCGTGATCGACGCAGAGGCGGACGTGCTGGCGCTGATCGCGCCGCATTTCGCGGACCGGCTCCCGCTGGAGCACTGGCTGATCTATGACAGAAGAAGGGAAAAGGCCGCCGTCCATCCGGCCGGGAAGAGCTGGTTTCTGGCGGAGGAGGTCCGGGAGGACGCCCTGCGGGAGATGGAGGACTCCAGGGAGGAGGAGCAGTTTGGAGCCCTGTGGAAATGCTTTCACCGGGCGGTGGCCATCGAGGAGAGGAAAAATCCAGGGCTACAAAATTCTTTTCTGCCGCTGAAGTTCCGGGGACTCATGAAGGAATTTGAGCCGGACGGGGAAACAACGACGGCGAAGGGGCCGAAAGGCTTGAAAACATCGGAATCTTTGTGAAAAATGACAAAACATGGGAACGATACCATATGCAGGACGGAGAATAAAGAGCGGACGGTTCGACTAATGGTCGAAAAAGAGAACGGCATTTTGGAAAGATTTTTGCGGAAGCGGAAAAATCTGTACAAACTACACAAAAAAGAGGCGTCGGAGAGGGAAAAACCGGAATTTGACAAGCGATCAAAGGTGTGTATAATGAAGAGCGAGAACCGAGGAGACGAATCATCACCAAAACACTGAGCTGTTTGAAGGAGCGTGTTGACAATGAGAGAGACAAAGATTAAATTAACCTTAGAAGACGTGGAAGCTTTTGTGAGAGCGGCGACAAGCTGCGATTTTGACGTAGATGTAAATTATAACCGGGTGCTGGTGGACGCAAAGTCCATCCTCGGGGTGCTGAGTCTGGATCTGGGACAGACCCTGACGGTAAAGTGCCACGGTGAGGACGAGGGCTTTGAGAGCTTTCTGGAGAAGTACAAGATTGCATAGACGATCAGATCACAGCGCCTTTGGGCGGGCCGGTGCGGATTCTGCACCGGCCCGTCGCCGTATACGGCCGTCGCAGAACGACGGCTTTCGCGGAGCAGTCAGGACGAAGGAGTGAGCCTATGGAGCGGACGGCGGTGAGGATTTCCGTGCGGAATCTGGTGGAATTTCTGCTGCGGAGCGGAGATCTGGACAATCGGTACAGCGGGCGGAGAGACGCGCAGGCCATGCAGGCGGGAAGCCGCCTGCACCGAAAGCTGCAAAACCGCATGGGCTCCCGCTATCAGGCGGAGGTGACGCTGAGATACCGGACAGAGCTGGGCGGCATTCCGGTCACGGTGGAGGGCCGGGCGGACGGGATCTGGCCTGACGGGGACCGGATGACGGTGGATGAGATCAAGGGCACCTACCGGGACGTAAGCCGGATGGAGGAGCCGGACCCGGTGCACGAGGCGCAGGCCAGATGCTACGCGTACATTTACGGGGAGCAGAACGGGCAGGAGCGCATGGGCGTGCGCATGATCTATGGGGATCTGGAGACGGAGGAGCTACGGTATTTTGAAAAGCAGTATTCCATGGAAGAGCTGAAGAGCTGGTTTGACGGCCTCATGGAGGAGTACAGGAAATGGGTCGTTTTTTCTGAGACGTGGAAGGAAAAGCGGCAGGCGTCCTTAAAGGCGATCCGGTTCCCGTACGAGTACCGCGAGGGGCAAAAGGAGCTGGCGGTCAGCGTCTACCGGACGATCCTGCGGAAAAAACGGCTCTTTATCCAGGCGCCCACAGGAGTCGGCAAGACGCTCTCCACGCTGTTTCCGGCGCTGAAGGCCATGGGGGAGGAGCGGTGCGGGCGGATCTTTTATCTGACGGCGCGGACCATCACCCGCACGGTGGCGGCGGACACGCTGGAGCTTCTGCGGAGACAGGGCATGAGGCTGAAATCGGTGACGCTGACGGCCAAGGAAAAGCTGTGCGTCTGCGGCGAGACAGACTGCAATCCGGACGGCTGTCCCTATGCGGGCGGCCATTTCGACCGGATCAACGAGGCGGTCTACGAGCTGTGGACCGAGGGGCCGGACGCGTACTCGCGGGAGGTGATCCTCGATCAGGCCCGCCGTCACCGGGTCTGTCCTTTTGAGCTGAGTCTCGATCTGGCGGTCTGGACCGACGCGGTTATCTGTGATTACAACTATGTGTTCGATCCCAACGTGTATCTGAAGCGATTTTTCGGGGAGGGCGTGAAGGGAGACTATCTGTTTCTCGTGGACGAGGCCCACAATCTGGTGGAGCGGGGGCGCTCCATGTACAGCGCGTCGCTGGAGAAGGAGACGTTTCTGGAGATCAAAAAGCTGGTGAGGGGAAAGAGCGGGGCGTTGACCAGGGCGCTGGACGCGTGCAACCGCCACCTTCTGACGCTCAAGAGGGAGTGCGAGGAGGGATACCGGATCCTGCCGCAGGCGGGCGGTTTTTCTCTGCTGCTGACCCATCTGAGCGGAGAGCTGGAGCGTTTTTTGGAGACGCCTGTGCCGGAAGAGCTTCGCAGGCCGCTGACGGATTTTTATTTTGAAGTGTGGAATTTTCTCGGAGTGTGCGACCGGCTGGACGAAAACTATGAGATCTACACGGAACTTCGGGAGGACGGGCGCTTTGCGCTGAACCTGTACTGTGTCCGCCCGGCGGTGAACCTGAAGGAACGTCTGGACAAGGGGACGGCGGCCGTCTTTTTCTCGGCGACGCTTCTGCCGGTCAACTATTACAAGGATCTGCTGACCGGCGATCCGGAGGACTACGCGGTCTACGCCCGGTCTCCCTTCGATCAGGAGAAGCGTCTTCTGCTGATCGGCACGGACGTGAGCAGCCGCTATTCCAGGCGGGGAGAGCGGGAGTATGACCGGATGGCGGAGTATATCCGCCGGACGGTGGAGGGACGCAGAGGAAATTACCTGATCTTCTGTCCGTCCTACCGTCTGCTGGAGCAGGTCTACGGCCGCTGCGCCGCCTTTTCGGATATGGAGTGCATACGGCAGGAGCCGGGCATGGGCGAGGAGGAGCGGGAGCGGTTTCTCGCGCAGTTTGAGGAGGAGAGAACGCAGTCGCTGGCCGCCTTCTGCGTCATGGGAGGCGTGTTTTCGGAGGGGATCGACCTGACGGACGACCGGCTGATCGGCGCGCTGGTCATCGGAACGGGACTTCCGCAGGTGTGCAGGGAGAGGGAGATCGTGCGGGGATATTTTGACAGGAAGGGAATGGACGGGTTTGCCTACGCCTATCTCTACCCGGGCATGAACAAGGTGCTTCAGGCGGCCGGGCGGGTCATCCGGACCGATCAGGACCGGGGCGTCATCGTGCTTCTGGACGAACGGTTCCGGACGGCGTCCTACCGGCGTCTGTTTCCGAGAGAGTGGGAGAGACACGGATACTGCCGGGTGGATTCGGTATCCCGGCAGATCGGCGAATTTTGGGAGAATGCAGATCAGAAATAGCGGATAAATTCTCTGGCCGCGTTGCTGACCGGCATCTGCTCGCTGAAGGCGATGGCGAGACGGCGGCCGGGCAGCGTGGCCTTGAGCGGGATCTGAAACAGGTCGCCGCCGGCGCGGGCCAGGCAAAAATCCGGCACGAAGGCGATGCCCAGTCCGATGTCCGCCAGATCCAGCAGCAGGTCGTTGGAGCTCAGCTCGATCTCGGGCACCAGATCCAGCTGGTGCTGCTGGAACAGGGCGTGGAGAAATTCGCTGGTGGTGCTGTTCCTGTCCAGCATCAGGATCGGATAGGAGAGCAGATCCCGAAGGGACAGCGCGCGGTGCTCCAGCTCGCCGTAATATTTCCGGCTGGCGATAAAGCAGTCCTGAAATTCCCGGATGTATTTGACCTGCATGCCGCCGCCCAGACGGGAGTTGGGATAATTGGTAAAGATCAGATCCACGCTTCCGCTCTCGAGAAGATCCACGCAGCCGATGGAGGTCTGGTTGGTGACCTTGATATGGATATTGGGATACTCCTTGTGGAACCGGCTCAGATAAGGGACGAGGAAGTAGCGGCAGATGGTGTCGGACGCCCCGATGCGCAGCTGTCCGCCGCCCAGCGTGTTGGCCTCCAGGATCTGCGCCTCGCCCCGCTTGATCAGGTTCATGGCCGGCTCGATGTGGCGCAGAAGGATCTCGCCCTCCGGCGTGAGCTGCACCTTCTTGGTGCTCCGGATGAACAGCGGCTGGTTCAGCTTCTTCTCCAGCACCTTGATGGACTGGCTGACCGCCGACTGGGAGATGTACAGCCGCTTGGACGCCTCGGAAAAGCTCAGCGAGACGGCCACATAGTAGAAAACCTTGTAAAGCTCGTAGTTGATATCCATTTTATTAGACCTTCTTATGAAACGTGGACAGTTATAGTAATGATAATAATAGATGGGGCTTCTTTTTTCAAGACCTTTCGATGGGATCCGGAGCGGGGAAACCTTGCCGTCCGGCCAGAGAAACGCGTGTCCGGGGACACAGACGCTCCGCCTGGGACCGGCGGAGGGGCGTTCACCCGCCCAGCGAGCGCACATACGCATACAGAGCGATCTGAGCGGCGAGAATGAGAGGCATCCCCGCCACAAAATACCAGTGGCGCGTCTTGTGGCGGAAAATGTACATGCCCGCGATGGATCCGGCCGCCCCGCCCAGCAGCGCCGCCAGAAAGAGCGTGCGTTCGGGAATGCGCCACAGATGCTTTCGGGCTTTTCTTTTGTCGGCTCCCATGAGAGCGAATCCCAGAAGGTTGATGATGATCCCGTATAGGATGAAGAGATGATGCATGAGGGTGTTTCCTTTCCTGCCGTTTGCTTCGTTCTTTTTTATCATATGCGGCTGCATCCAGTATAACCCGCCCGACGGGGAGGGTCAAGCCGTTGCCGACTTTGCTTCTTGGGCGCGGCGGTGTATAATGGAAGCAGAAGACAGAGAGTAACAGTTTGTAACGGTTTTTGAGGGCAAGAGCGGAGCGGCCCGGAGAGGAGGCAGGAGCATGTATCAGGCGGAAGCGGAGGAACGTTTCTTTTTCAGGGAACATCCGGGGGCGGTCCCTTTATACGAGGCGTTTGCCGGAATGCTGTTTGAACGGTTTCCGGAGACGTCCATGCGGGTGCAGAAATCCCAGATCACATTTTCCAATCGGCACGTGTATGCCTGCGTTTCCTTTTTGCGGGTCAGAAGGAAGGCGGAGCTGCAGGAGCCTTATCTTGTGGTGACGCTGGGGCTGTCCTACCCGCTGGGATCCGGCCGGGTGGCCGTCAAAACGGAGCCCTATCCAGGAAGGTGGACGACGCATCTGGTTGTCGGCTCGCCGTCGGAGTTGGACGACGAGCTCTTTGAATGGGTAAGGCAGGCGTATGATTTCTCGGAGTTCAAGTGAGGGGCATGGCGGACTTGTTACCATCTGTGACGATGTATTCTTTCTGGAACTGGACATGGAATATCCAAGCTTTGTTTGACGGACGTCAATGAATTGTTAATAGTTGGTTAAAATAAAAAACTGGCCGGGAATCCGACCAGTTTTTTGTGATGTCAGATTTTGCGGAAGGCCGGCCATCTGCTTTGCAGGAGCCAATCCAAGGCAGCCTCCTTTACGGAGAACGCTTTGCTTTATTTTCACAAGGAATTTACATAAATAAGATAGTAGATTTTACCTGACAAAGTTATAGTAAGGAAAAACGAGGAGAAAACAATGAAGAAAATAAAAAAAATAATACTGATGGCTACCGCCATAGTACTTCTTTTGCCGGGTAAGACTGCCTTTGCGAAGAACAATATGGTTCCTGATTACGAAGTAAAACTTTTTTTGGATTCAGGATTAGTTCTTAACTCTGATAATGAACTTAAAAAAACTTACAGGAATATGTTTGACACCGGAAAAGATTATACAAAAATCACGGTTGCTTATGCCGACACGGAAGATCTTGCATTCAATTTGGAAGGATGGACCAACAGGATCCGTGTTAAGGAAGACGCGTCAGAATTTGAACTGACATATAAAAAGCGGTACAGCATATCAAACAACGATATTGATGAGGCTCTGAACCGGGCAAATATCGAAGGGTTTGACAAATCGGACACAAACTACGAAGCGCAGATAGATTGGGGATATCATAACATGACGCTCAGTCTTTCCAGAAAAAAGACGGTTTCCAATAAAGGCTATGATGATTTGGAACTGCCTAAGAAAAGTAGGATGCTGGCTATCTTGAAAGATGAAATGCCGGGAAAAGAACAGGACTGGAAGGAAGATGGATGGGGAACATCTTTGATAACAGATGCGAAAAAATTCGGCGATGTGCAGTATAAAAAATATGGCGGTACATATGAAGGAATTGATATAGACATTGAAATATGGGAAATCAGAGGCAGCGATTCGGGCATCGAGTACATTACCGAGCTTTCATTTAAAGAAGATACCTATGAGGAAGCGGCGGAAAAACGCAGTACGATGATCAATGCTCTGGACTCAATGGGGATTTTACTTCATGAGGACTCCTTAAAAACACAGAAGATTTTAAATTCTTATTAGGAGAAATATGAATGGGTGAAAGGAAGTCAGATATATGATCGTCAGGCTAGACAATGTAGGGAAACGTTTTTCGGAAGTGTTTCAGATCGAACAATTAAATCTTACGATTTCGGATGGAGCATTTACTACGTTTCTTGGGCCGTCAGGATGCGGGAAAACAACGATTTTGAGAATGATCGCCGGATTGGAGACTCCGGATGCAGGGGAGATTTATTTTGATGATAAATGCGTGTTTTCGGCGGAGAAAAGGATCAATGTCGCGCCGGAAAAGAGAAATCTTGGCTTTGTATTTCAAGATTTTGCGTTGTGGCCGCACATGACCGCGTTTGAAAATGTTGCTTTTCCGCTGCGTGCAAAAAAATTAAAAGTAAATGTGGATCAGGCGGTGAAAAAGGCATTGGAGACGGTCCGGCTGGGAGGTTTTGAAGACAGATATCCGAAACAGTTGAGCGGAGGCCAGCAACAGCGTGTCGCTTTTGCGAGAGCCATTGTTGCAGAACCGGAATGTATCCTGTTTGATGAGCCGCTGTCGGCTTTGGACGCCATCCTAAGGGAAGAGATGCGGGCAGAAATGACAAAGATAACGAAAGAGCTGCATGCAACAGCAGTGTTCGTGACTCATGATCAAATGGAAGCCATGAGTATGAGCGATTGCATTGTGGTGATGAATAAAGGTTCTGTGGAGCAGATCGGGGAGCCGGAAACCATTTATTATCATCCGGCCAGCCCGTTTGCGGCACATTTCATCGGCAAATCCAACTGGATCAGCGATCAGGAGATGGTTCGGCCGGAAACGATCACGCTGGAACCACAGCAGGGCGATTGCGTTGAACTTAAAACAAGAGTTTTATCCAGTCAGTTTATTGGAAATGCATATGAGACCAGCCTTGATGTGAACGGAAAAACATGGAGTTTGATTACAGACAGGAAAATGCATCCGAACGAGGAGCTCAGCCTGTATGTAGATAAAAATAAAATCGTATCATTTCATTGATATGCGAAGGAGAGAGACATGAAAAAGAAAATAGTGACAATTCTGATGACTGGAGTCATCTGTGCGAGTTTGGCGGCCTGCGGCTCGGATAGCGGCACTACGGTATTGGAGCAGACGGAGGAACCGGCTGCAGAGGAGCAGGCGTCTGAAGAAGCGGAGGATGTACAGACAGAAGAAACAGACACACAGCTGAGCGGAAAGGTCGTAGTCTACATGCCAAGTCCCTCAGGATTAAACGAGAAATATGTGGAAGCTTTTGAAGAAAGCACAGGGGTAGAAGTGGAACTGTTTGAAGGCACCACGGGAGAAATTCTGGCTCGTCTGGAAGCGGAGAAAGAGAATCCGGTAGCGGATGTGGTAGTGCTTGCTTCATGGTCGGACGGTTTGTCCTTAAAAGAGACAGGAGCGCTTCAAAGTTACGCGCCGGAGAATGTAGATAAGCTTTATTCCGATTGGGTGGATGACGATTCGATGCTCTTTGGCACGAGCGCATCCGCGGTTGGAGTTATTTACAATACAACCTTGATCGACAATCTGGATGCAGATTGGACGGAGCTGCTGGACGAGCAGTACAGAGACATGATCGCGATCCCGGATCCGGAAAAATCAGGATCGTGCAAAGATTTTCTTGCAGGATATATGTATGCGAACGATGAGGATTGGTCCCTGTGGGAAGGACTGGCAGATCTGGGTATGGTCGTACCGGGAGCAAACAAAGCAGCGTTGGAATCCGTCACCACAGGAGAAAAGGCGATCCTCCTTGCAGGCGTTGACTATAATGCATATTCTTCCATGGCAGACGGAGAGCCTCTTGCGCTGTATTATCCGGAATCCGGTACTGTCATTAATCCGAGGCCGGCAATGATCCTGAATACCAGCAGCAATCTGGAAAATGCGCAGGCATTCGTGGATTTTCTGCTGAGCGACACGGCACAACAGCTGGTTGCAGACGCTTACCTTTTGCCGGGCAGGACAGATATCGCCTGCAGCAATAGAACGAATGTATCCGATATTCCAACTTTCGATCTCGATTGGAACTGGATGCTGGAACACTCAGATGACATTGCCGCAAATCTGAATGCGCTTTGTGAATAGGGGATCGGGATGAAAAAAAGAGAATCAAAATATTGGGTCATAACCATATTGCTCTTGTTTTTTATCATCCTCCCCGTCATTGTGGTCTTTGGAAGGGCGATCATCGAAGATGGTCGCCTGAATTTTGCCAATGCGGCCGGGGTAATTGCGGACCGGGATAATTTGCAGACAATATGGAACTCTTTTTTGCTTGGATGTCTGGTAGTTCTTACATCAACCGTCATTGCGACTCCTCTTGCGTTTTTATTGTCAAAAACGAAATTTGCCAGATATAAATGGCTGGACATTCTATTTATGATCCCGTTCATGACGCCGCCGTATATTTCATCGATGGGATGGCTTTTATTTATACAGAAAAGAGGGCTTTTTCAACAGCTTTTTCCGTGGACAGGGGAATTGTCAGAGTGCATGCTGTCTCTCTTCGGACTGACCTTAGTCATGAGCTTTCATGTATTTCCTTTTATGACGACCATTCTGAAAAACGCGATCCTGAATCTGGGAAACAGCTTAGAGGAAAGCGCCTTGATCTGCGGCGGTAAATTTTTCTACCGTATGAGAAAGCTCACGCTCCCTTTGCTGAAAGGCAATTACGCAATCGCGATGCTGCTTGTGTTTGTAAAAACGATTTCTGAATATGGAACCCCGGCGACGTTCGGAAAGAAGATTGGATTTTATGTTTTCACAACGGATATTCACAGATATGCAACGACCTCCCCGATCGACTTTGGAAAGGCGGCAAGCCTGTCTTCCGTATTGGTCTGCATTTGTATGGGAATGTGGATGATCCAAAATTATGTGACAGAGAAAAGCGCCTATCAATTAGTCGGGGGAAAAGGAAACCGAGAGCTCAAGGGAACGGATAAACCATATGTGAATATCTTAGGCTCATTTTATATTGCCATACTTATTTTGTGCGCGATCGGAATCCCTTATTTTTCCGTGGTGTCCACATCCTTCATCAAATTAAGAGGGTATGGGCTGACTCCCGGTAACTTTACTACAGAGCATTATGCAGAGCTGTTCAACAGCGGAACGAAAGCGGTTCGCGCCTTGGAGACCAGCTTTATGCTGGCAGTGACAGCGGCTACTCTGGTAAGCGTTGCGGGCACGTTGATCGTTGTAACTGTGCATAAAAACAAAAAGTGGAAGAAAAAAATAGAGAGTCTGTCGTTGTTTCCGGAAATGATCCCGAATATTGTGCTGGTCATTGGGATGATGCTGTTTTGGAATAAAATATATAAAATAATACCGGTTTATAATACGATGACCTTTATGGTGCTGGTATATACGGTGATGTTTTTGCCGTATTCGATCCAGTATGTATCTTCCTCCATTATGCAGGTCAGCGACAATCTGCTCATGGCCGGAAAGGTCTGCGGGGCGCGGGACAGGTATATATTCACGAGAATTACACTTCCGCTAGTTATGAAAGGCGTTTTTACAGGATGGATGATGACATTTATCATTTCGCTCAGGGAGTTGGTGGCGTCCAGCCTGATCTCTCCGCCAAATGTGCTGACGGTGTCGACCTATATCGTGAGAGAATTTGAGCAGGGAAGCGTATCTACCGGAATGGCAATGGCTGTGATCTGCGTCATATTTACAACGACTGCGTTAATTCTTCTGAATCAGCTTCAAAGGAAAGATCCTACGGTGTAAAAATAGTTTATATGGATGGTGAATTGAAAAAGTGAATTCCACTTTGTAAAGTTAAATTCCACGTTACAAAA
>JAUNHB010000060.1 GCA_030524125.1 Eubacteriales bacterium
ATCCCCTCAAGATTGAGGGGCAGGGGAGTTGAAGTGTCGAAGACACTTTTTTATTCCTGCTCCTGAAGCTGCTCCAGTATCCACGCCGACCAGTCGTCGTAATATTTTCCGAGGACATGCGCTCCGTCCACGGAATAGCTCTGGTCGAGGTTTCCTTCCCCGTCGTCGAACAGCGCGTTCACGTCCAGATAGAGACACCCCTGCTCCCCGGCGATCTGCCGGATCCCGTCGTTGATCAGGTTGATGTTGTCGTTGTTGAAGATCGGATCCTTCGCCGACTGGGCAGCCGTCACATGGAGATTCGCCTCCAGCACAAGGATCGCGTCCGGCTGCAGCTCCCGGATCCGCCCTGCGAGCTCTCCGTATTTCTGAAGCGACGCAGTATGGTCATAGCCCAGCTCGTTGATGCCGAGCATCAGAAGGACCGCGCGGTAAGACTGCTCCGTGAGCAGCTCCTCCAGCGTCCGCGCGGTCCCGTCCGGCCCCGGCAGCTTTTTCTTCAGAACATTGTAGACGCTCATGCCGGAATCCGCGAACACCTGCGCATTTCCCAGATTTCCGTATTCCGAAAGTCCCACCGTCCGGGAATCTCCGATAAACAGGACGCCCGTGAAGTCCGACGGGATCTCCTGGCCGGAGGGCGTCTCCTCCCCTGCCGGTTCCTGCGGAATCTCCTCCTCCGGGGAAGTCTCCGCCTGCGGAAGTTCCTCCGGGACACGCTCCGCCTTCTGAAATGTCCCTCCGGCCTCCTCCGGATCCGCCGCGGATGCGTTCCCGTCCTCCGGAGCGGACAGGCCTTCCGTCCCAGCCCCGGGAAGCCGCCAGAACACATAGCTGTCCGGCACTATATAAAGAGCGGCTGCCAGCACAAGGCTGCACAGCAAAAAGATCGTATACCAGTTTCGTCTCATCAGGTCATCCTCTAAAATGAAAAATACAAAAACGGATCGTTCTGCCCCATCCGGATGCAGTAAATGCTGAACCAGAAAACAAGAAGCAGCGCGGCCGCTGACAGGGGATGATCCTTCCATCTCTCATAGATTTTTCTCGGCAGAGGCGTGATGAAGAGCACGCCCGCCAGCAGCGGGATCCAGTACATCCTGCCGTATTTGATATAGTCGCCCGCGAACCACACGAAGCGTCCGGCCGGCGCCAGAAACGGAAACATTCTCTGCAGATAGATCCAGATCTGCCCCAGGTCGGGCACGGCGAACACGAGCCACGACAGCGGCACCGCCAGCAACATGTAGAAATGTCCCAGCGCCGGGAGCCTGTCAAGGATCCGGTGCAGGAACAGCTTTTCCACCGCGATCAGCAAAAACAGCGCCACTCCCCACAGAAGAAAGTTCCATCCCGCCCCGTGCCAGAGCCCGGTCAGGAGCCAGACCGCCAGAAGGTTCCTGAGCGTCTTCCATCTGGAGCACCTGCTCCCGCCCAGCGGGATGTACACATAATCCCGGAACCACGCGCCCAGCGTCATATGCCACCTGCGCCAGAATTCCGTCATGGACCGGGCCATGTACGGATAGCGGAAATTATCCGGCAGCCGGAAGCCCAGCAGCTCCCCAAGGCCGATGGCCATGAGGGAATATCCATAAAAATCGAAGTAGATCTGCAGCGTGTAGGCCAGTATGCCGAGCCACGCCAGCGGCGTGGAGATGCTCTCGAAGCCCACGGCCGTCACCTTCTCCCAGAGCCCCGACAGCTGGTTGGCCAGAAGGACCTTAAGCCCCAGACCGATGGTCAGCTCGCGAAGGCCGTTCTCGACGGACGCCCCGTCCACCGTCCGCCGGAACAGCTCCGGGCGCTGATCGGTCCAGCGCAGGATCGGTCCGGAGCTCACATGGGGCCACATGGACATCCAGACGCCGAAACGCACAAAGGAAGCCGCCGAGTCGCTCTCTTGCCGGATCTCCCTCCGATAGACGTCCGCCAGCCATCCGATGGCCTGAAAGGTAAAAAAGCTGATGCCAAGCGGGAGCGGCAGGCCGACCGCCGGGATCCGGAAGGACGCCCCCAGCGCCGCGGCCGCCCCATTGGCGATCCCGATCAGGAAATCCATGTATTTGAACGCGATCAGGCAGAGCAGGTTTAAGCACACGCCCGCCGCGAGCCTCCGCCTCCGGCGCTTCTCCGCAGGGCAGCGTCCGATCCAGAAGCCCATTTTATAGTTCAAAAACAGGGAGATCACAAAAAGAAGCAAATACTGCGGCGTCCGTCTCACCCCATACAGGTAAAACGCAAGACTCCCCGCCAGAATGCAGTGATTCTTCCATTTTCCGGGGCACAGCGCATAGATCAATAAAAAGCAGGGTAAAAATTTAAATAGAAAGTCAATACTGGAAAATACCACGGCGCTTCATCCTGTTCCTCTGGTGTTTATAAAGGAGAAGCCCCGGATGAAGCTTCTCCTTTCTTGGATTATACCGTGTTTTGTTTTCGTGTCAATACGAATTCCTCTTCCAGAACTCAATCTTAAGAATTTTTCAGAATTGAAAACGGCGGGCGCGGCGGATCAGAACATGATCTGCAGCGGGAGTCTCTGCTCCGCCGGATCGGACACGCCGAATTTTTCCATATTCAGCTTGTCGATGGCGCGGGTCAGGGACTCGTAGACACCCTTGTACACCGAGCCCGGGCCGCCCTGCGCGATGCACGGGATAAAGTTCTTCATGCCGTAGGTCTCGCACACTCTGCGGACCACCTGCTCGCAGTTCCCGTCGGTCCAGCCCTCGAAATCGCAGGCCTTGTTCTCGATGCAGCCCATGTAGCTGATCTTCGTTCCGTATTTTTTCAGCAGCTCGTCCACCTGGTTGGTCTCCATGCACCCCTGGAAGACGTTGATGCCCATCTCGATCATGGCCGGGACCAGCGTCGCCGCGTAGCTGTCGGAGTGATGGACCACATACTCGACTCCGTGGGAATGATAGTAGCCGTAGATCTCCTTGTACGGCTCCAGCAGGAACTCCTCAAACATGGGAACGCTCATGAACGTGGACTGCAAGCTTCCCCAGTCGTCGTGGTGGAACAGCATGTCCGGATGCAGATGGGAACAGATCCCCTCCGCCAGCTTCAGTTCCCACTCGGTCAGATATTTCAAAAGATCGTGCATTTCCTGATCGTCCTCGATATAATAGACCAGCGCGTTGGCGATCTCGCACAGGTGATGGGTCTGCTCGAACAGTCCCGGCGCCACGAACGCGGCCCGGAACGCCTTGGAGCTGTCCACTTTGTCGTACATCTCCTTGCAGATCGCCCACTGCTCGTCCGTGAAATCCAGCGACGGCGCGTGCACGTAATCTCTCCAGTTCTCGATGTCCTTGACGACGATCTTGTCCGGCGTATGCACCGGGAACGCGCCCGGCGTGCCCTTGGGCCATGAATTGGTGATGCCCCACGGGTTCACGACGTTTTCATCCCCCTCTTTCAGCAATGGCGAGCTGAACATGGCGTAGGGGTGGAACAGCAGATGGACGGCCTCGTACTGGTTCACGTACCGGTCCGGATTGCCGCCCTTCATACATTCGATCATGTTTTCTTTGGCTGTAAGCATCATGGTACCTCCTCCATAAATATAGAAATAGAGTACCACGCTTCCGCCGTTTTGTCAATATTTACTAATTGTACACCAAGGCGCTTGATATTTTTATAACAAATGCACAGAACCTGTCGTTTTGCGCGAAAAACTACACTTGAACCTTCAGCACCAGACCGCCGCCCTCCATGGTCACGTTCTTCTTGCCCGCGGGGACGAAAAAGCAGTCCGCCGGACGGTACGCGAGGGAATCCTTTCCGCAGCAAATCGTTCCCTCTCCCTCCAGCACCACGAACGCGCGGAAGCTGGAGTCGTCCAGATGGAAGGAGACCTCCCGGTCGAACCGGCACTCCTCCACGGAGAAATATTTGCACTCCATGCTCCGGGTGGCCTCCATGTTCTTCCTGTGGAAGTTCACCACGTCCATGGCTTTGTCCACATGGAGCTCCCGCAGCTCGCCGTACTTGTCCCGGCGCAGGTAGTCGTAGAGCCGGTAGGTCACGTTGGAGCTCTGCTGGAGCTCGCAGATCAGCACTCCCGGCCCGATGGCGTGGACCGTGCCGGTCTCAATAAAGTAGCTCTCGCCCTTTTTCACCGGGATCTTGTTCAGGATGTCGGTCAGCGTCCCGTCCGCGATGCGGCGGCGCACCTCCTCCTCGTCCGTATCTCTGGAAAATCCGCAGTACAGCCACGAGTCCGGCTCGCAGTCCACGATGTACCAAAGCTCGTTCTTCCCGTACTCGTCCTCCTTCCGGAGCGCGTAGTCGTCCCCCGGATGGACTTGGATCGAAAGGCTGTCCCGGGAGTCGATGAACTTGATCAGCAGCGGGAACCGCTCGTAAGGATCGCATTTCCAGCCGAGGATCTCCCGGCCGAACCGCTCGATATACTCGCCCAGCATAAGCCCCCTGCTCCCGCCGGTGGCCACGATGCTCTGGCCCGCCTTGTGGGTGGACAGCTCCCAGCTCTCGGCGATGATATCGTAATCGCATTTCTTCTTATAAATATCCCGAAGTCTCGTGCCTCCCCACAGATTGTCCTTGAAGGCCGGCTCCAGCCGCACCATATCGTCGCAGTCCGTCCGCACGATGGGCTGTCCCGCCAGGCGGGTCAGGTCGCTTCCGTGGCCGTACTCCAGCTCCCCGACGCTGACCTCGATGATGACCACGTCCTCCGGCGAGCGGTTGGCGATCTGGTGGGGCGTCCCCATGGGCACGGAGATGCTCCCGCCGGGCCCGTATTCCCGGATTCGGTCGTCCAGCTGGATCGTGGCCGTCCCGCTGATCACCGACCAGTGCTCGGTGCGCAGGCGGTGCACGTGTCTGGACAGCTCTTTTCCCGGAAAGATCGTGATCTTCTTCACCTTGCACGATTCTCCGTAGTGGAGCGTTTCCTTGATGCCCCACGGCGTGTAGTAGACGGGACCCTCGTCAAAATACGCCTGCTGCTCGCCGTAATTGTCCCGGATGATCGCCTTGATCTGATCCGCCTCGTTTTTTTTCGAGACGTAGACCGCGTCCGCCGTGTTGACCACGATCACGTCCGACAGGCCGTTGGCCACCACCAGCTGATGGGCCGCCTCGTTGATGACGGACACGTTGCCGCAGTTCTTCAGGATGGATTTCCCGGAAGCCTCGCCGTGATAATACCGGTCCAGCGACTCCAGCGTCATGATCCGGCTCCAGCGGAAATCCCCTTTCAGCAGGAGCACCTTCTCGGATACGCTGGTGACGGCCCGCCCGATGCTCACAGGCTCCAGCTCCTCCACCAGCTCTCCCGGGATCCGCACGTTTCTGCCGTACATGTCCAGCCGGTCCACGCACTCCCGGATCTGGGCGTAGAGGGACGGGCTTTTTCTGGACAGCTCGTGCAGGAAGTCTCCGCCGTTGAAGATCAGGATCCCCGTATCGTAGTACCACTCTTCCCCGTCGGGGATCCGCTCCTGCACCTCGCTGTGATGAAACTCGGCGCGGCCCTCCACCTGACGGAAATAGCCGTAGCCCGGATCGAACCGTTCCGCCGGAAGTCCCAGACATACAAGCTTCCCGTCCGGGATGTACTCCCGCCCTCTGGCGATGGCTCCCTTATAGTCGCCGCCCTCGATGATGTGGTCCGTGGACACTACGAGGTAGTCCTCCGAACGGTTCCCGCACAGGCAGGCGATGGCCACAGCCGGAGCGGTCTTTCTTCCTTTCTCCTCGTAAAAGCACCGGTAGCGAAGTCCCTGAAAGACCTGCAGCTGTCCTTCTACGATGTTGGCGTACTTGCTGGAGGTGATGATGTAAAATTCTTCACAGAACGGGATGTTCCGGGCGATCGTCTCCTGAAAGAGCGACCGGTTCTCCTTGATGTGGATAAACTGTTTCGGATAATTTTTGCGGGAGAGAGGCCACAGTCTGTCCCCGCTCCCGCCTGCCAGTACAATACATTTCATATGCGTATGTTCTCCCGGGCGAAGCCTACTCCACCAGCTCCGTCATCGCCTTTTTCAGTCCCGCAAGCGCCGCCTCTGCCGCCGGAAGGCTCTCCTTCCTGACGCCCATATAAAATTTCACCTTCGGCTCCGTGCCGGAGGGCCGCACGCAGCACCACGCGCCGCGCTCCAACTCGTAGTAAAGCACGTTGGAGCGGGGAAGTCTCGTGGACGACGTTTCGCCTGTCGCAAGGTCGGTCCGCACATCCCGGTCGTAATCCCGGACGGCCAGCACCCGGTACTCTCCGATCTGCTTCGGCGGATTTTCCCGCATGTCGGCCAGAATCCGGCTGATCCGCTCCGCGCCGTCCACGCCCTTCATGGTGACGGACACCAGATCTTCCTTATAGAAACCGTATTTCTCATAGATCCTCAGCATCTGATCCCACAGCGTCAGCCCCTGCTCCTTGTAATAGGCCGCGGCCTCGCACAGCGCCATGACGGCCACCACCGCGTCCTTGTCCCTTGCGTGGGTGCCCACGAGGCAGCCGTAGCTCTCCTCATAGCCGAACAGGTAGGTGTGGGAGCCGGTCTCCTCGAAAAATTTGATCTGCTCGCCGATGTATTTAAATCCGGTGAGCACCTCGATCACGTCCACGCCGTACTCCTTCGCGATGCCGTCCGCCATATCCGAGGACACGATGGTCTTGACGAGCGCTCCGTTTTCCGGCAGGCGACCCTGCGCTTTCCGGACGCTCAGCTCGTACTCGGCGATCAGAAGCCCCGACATGTTTCCGGTAAACGCGACGTACTCTCCGCTCTTCCGGTCTTTGGCGTAGACGCCCAGACGGTCCGCGTCCGGGTCGGTGGCCAGCACCAGATCCGCGTCGGTCCTGCGGGCCAGCGAAAGCGCCAGCGCAAACGCCTTGGGGTCCTCCGGGTTCGGGTAGGACACCGTGGGGAACGCGCCGTCCGGCAGCTCCTGCTCAGGCACCACCTGCACCTTCGTAAAGCCCAGCTCCCGCAGCACCCGGCGCACCGGCAGGTTGCCGGTCCCGTGAAGCGGCGTGTAGACGATCTTCAGGCTGTCCGCCATGCGCCGGATGGCGTCCGGACTCAGCACCAGCTTCTTCAGCTCCTCCATGTACCGGTCGTCCATCTCTTCGCCGATCACCCGGAACAGCCCCTTTTCCTCAGCCTCGGCTCTCTCCATCTTTTTTATGGAAGCAAAGTCCGTCACCGCGTTCACTTCCCCGATGATCTCTTTGTCACGAGGAGCGGTGATCTGCGCGCCGTCCTCCCAGTACACCTTGTAGCCGTTGTACTCGGGCGGGTTGTGGCTGGCGGTCACGACGATGCCCGCGATGCAGTGAAGCTCCCGCAGAGCGAAAGACAGCTCCGGCGTGGGCCTGAGGGTCTCGAACCGGTACGTCCGGATGCCGTTGGCGTTAAGGCACAGCGCCGCCTGCTCCGAAAATTCCGCCGACATGTGCCGGGAGTCGAACGCGATGGCCACGCCCTTGTCCTGTCCGCCCTGCTTTTTGATATAGTTTGCCAGCCCCTGCGTGGCTTTGGTGACGGTATATACGTTCATCCGGTTGGTTCCGGCTCCGATGACGCCCCGAAGGCCGCCGGTCCCGAAGGACAGATCCTTGTAAAACCGATCCTCGATCTCCTTTTCGTCCCCGGCGATGGCCGCAAGCTCCGCCCGCGTCTGTTCGTCGAAGATCGGGTCGCTGCACCACTGCTCATATTTTTCTCTGTATCCCATAGTTCCGTTCTCCTTCCATACGATCCGGCTCAGAGAAGCTCCGTCCGGCCGCGCTCTCCCAGCGCGTCCACGATCTGTTTTACGTCCTGCACCCGGTCTTTGGCGCACACGAGCACCGCGTCCGGCGTCTCCACCACCACAAGGCCCTCGACGCCCACGGTGGCGATCATCCGCCCGGTGGAGAATGAGATCGTGTCCGCCGTGTCGATGTTGACCTGTTCGCCCACGAGGATGTTGCCGTTCTCGTCGGCGTCGTAGACTACCTTCATCATGTCCCAGCTGCCCACGTCGTTCCAGCCGAAATCGCCCGAGAGCACCAGCACGTCGTCCGACCGCTCCAGAATGCCGTAGTCGATGGAGATCGTCGGGATCGTCGGGTAGACCTGACCTATGACCTCCTGCTCCTGCGGCGTGTTCATGACCTCTCCAAGCTTCACAAGGCAGGCGTAGATGTCCGGCAGGAGCGCCTCGAATTTTTTCAGGATCGTGGACGCTTTCCAGACGAACATGCCGCTGTTCCACGCGTAATTTCCGCTCTCCACATACGCCTTCGCGGTCTCAAGATCCGGCTTTTCCTTAAATTCCTCCACCCGGCGGGCGACGGCGTCCTCGTTTTTGTCAAACCGGATGTAGCCGTAGCCCGTGGACGGGAACGTGGGTTCAATGCCGATGGTGACCAGCATATCCCGCTCTTCGGCCGTCCGCACGGCCTCCCCAAGCACCTGCCGGAACGCCTCCTCATTTTTCACAAAATGGTCCGACGGGAAGATGCACATGACGCCGTCCCCGTATTTTTTCACGATCTCCATGGCCGCGTAGCCGATGCACGCCGCCGTGTTCCTGGCGGACGGCTCCGACAGGATATGGTCCGGCGCGATGCGCCCGTCCACACACTCCAGCATCTTCGCCGCCTGCTTTTCATTGGTCACAATAAACGTATCCTGCCGGTCGATGACTCCGTCCAGCCGGTCGATGGTCTCGTTGATCATCCGCTCCCTGCCGCTTAAATTCAGCATCTGCTTGGGCATGGCCTGGCGGCTCAGCGGCCAGAACCGGGTCCCCCCGCCTCCGGCCATGATCACTCCGTAGCATTTCATAATGGTCCGTCCTTTCCGCTTAACGCTCCGCTCTCATGGGATTGTTCAGAAAATCCTCGTAGGTGAGACGGATCCCTTCCGGAAGCTCCGTCTTATAATGGAAGCCAAGGCCCTCCAGCTTGGACACGTCCAGAAGCTTTCTGGGCGTTCCGTCGGGCTTCGAATGATCCCATCTGATCTCTCCTTTGTAGCCTACCACCTGCGCCACCAGCTCCGTCAGTTCCCGGATGGTCAGCTCCTTGCCGGTTCCCATGTTGACCGTCTCGTTGCCGCTGTAATGGTTCATCAGGAACACGCAGCCGTCGGCCAGATCGTCCACATAGAGGAACTCCCGGAGCGGCGAGCCGGTGCCCCAGCAGGTCACCTCGGTCAGTCCCTGCTCCTTCGCCTCGTGGAACCGGCGGATCAGCGCCGGCAGCACGTGGCTGTGGGTCGGATGGTAGTTGTCGTTGGGCCCGTACAGGTTGGTGGGCATACAGCTGATATAGTCGGTCCCGTACTGACGGTTCAGAAACTCGCAGTATTTGAGGCCGCTGATCTTGGCCAGCGCGTAGGCCTCGTTGGTCTTCTCCAACTCCGAGGTCAGAAGGCAGCTCTCCTTCATGGGCTGCGGGGCCATCCTCGGGTAAATGCAGCTGGAGCCGAGGAACAGAAGCTTCTCGCAGTTATTTTTCCACGCCTCGTGGATCACATTCATCTCCAGGATCATGTTGTCGTACATAAAATCCGCCAGCGCCTCGCTGTTGGCGATGATCCCGCCCACCTTTGCCGCCGCCAGAAAGACGTAGTCCGGCTTCTCCTGCGCGAAAAACTGCTCCACCTGATCCTGCCGGGTCAGATCCAGCTCGCTGTGCGTCCTTGTGATAATGTTGCGGTATCCGTTTCTCTCAAGAGAACGGAGGATGGCGGATCCCACCATGCCCCGGTGGCCCGCCACATAGATTTTTCCATCTTTTTTCATCATGGTCGATCACTCCTGCTTCTATATGATAAGGCGGCCGCCGGACAGCGCTTCACGCTCCGGCGGCTGCCGCGTTTTGTTCCGTTTTCTCCTAGACCGCCGCGCCTTTGAGCACCGCTTCTCTCTTTGCCAGCTCCAGATCGTGCTTCGCCATGATCTCCACCAGTTCCTGATAAGTGGTCTTCTGGGGGTTCCAGCCCAGCACGGTCCTCGCCTTCGTGGGATCTCCCCAGAGGTTGTCCACGTCCGTCGGGCGGAACCATGCCTCGTTGACGCATACCAGCATCCTGCCGGTCGCCTTGTCGTAGCCCTTCTCGTCCACGCCGGTTCCTTCCCAGCGCAGGTCGATGCCCACGGCCTTAAAGGCTCTCTCGGTGAAATCCCGCACCGTGTGCTGCTCTCCGGTGGCGATGACGAAGTCCTCCGGCGTCTCGTGCTGGAGCATCATCCACATGCACTCCACATAATCCTTCGCATATCCCCAGTCTCTGAGGGAATCCATATTTCCAAGCTCCAGATGATCCTGCAGGCCGCAGGCGATCCGGCCGGCCGCCAGCGTGATCTTTCTCGTGACGAAGGTCTCTCCGCGGCGCTCGGACTCATGGTTGAATAAAATGCCGTTGACCGCGAACATGCCGTAAGCCTCCCGGTACTCCTTCACGATCCAGAAGCCGTACTGCTTGGCTACCGCGTAGGGACTGTACGGATGGAACGGGGTCGTCTCCCGCTGGGGGACCTCCTCCACCTTGCCGTACAGCTCGGAGGTGGACGCCTGATAGATCTTCGTCTTCTTCGTCAGTCCCGTGATCCTCACAGCCTCCAGGATCCTGAGTACGCCCAGCGCGTCCACGTCGCCCGAATACTCCGGCACGTCGAAGCTGACCTGCACGTGGCTCTGGGCCGCCAGATTGTAGATCTCATCCGGCTGCACCTCTCCGACGATGCGGATCAGGCTGGACGAATCGGACAGATCTCCGTCGTGAAGCTTCACCGCGTTCTTCTCGATCAGGTGGTCGATCCTCCCCGTATTGGCCAGCGACGACCGGCGGGTGATCCCGTGCACTTCATACCCCTTCTCCAGCAAAAACTCCGCCAAAAACGAGCCGTCCTGCCCGGTGATTCCTGTGATCAATGCTTTTTTACTCATATATTCCTCCTGCTATCCTCAAATAGTATTTACTTTACAAAAACCGAGGTATAGTATATGATAGAAAAAATGCGATTTCTACGGAAATCCTTGCTGATAAATAGTAAAATCTTGCTATCAGGAGGCACGCTTATGTCCGGCTCTTTTCCCGCGGCCCAGACCTGCCGCTACATCCATACGCCGAGCGCTTTTGCAAGACAGCACCTGCTCTACATCCAGGAAGCGGGACGTCTCAAAAGCAGGGACCGGCACATCAGCCGCCGCTCCCATCTGGACTCGTACCTGTTTTTTATCGTGCTGTCCGGCAAAGGGACCGTGACGATCCGGGAGAACCGCTGGACGCTGGGGCCCGGCGACCATGTGTTTCTGGACTGCCGGACTCCCTACTCCCACGAGAGCAGCGAGGAGGAGCCGTGGGAGCTTCTGTGGGTCCATTTCCACGGAAACGCCATGGACGGATACGCCTCCTATTTCGTCGGACATCAGCTCCCGCCGGTCTTTCACCCGGACGCCCCCTCCCCGTTCCAGTCTCTGCTGGAACAGATCCTGACGCTGGAACAGGCCCGGGCGGGCAGCCGGGAACTTCTCGAAAACGAGCTTCTCCACCGGCTCGCCACCGGCCTTCTCACTTATCAGGGCAGCGCTCCCTCCCGGGAGGACAGCCTGACGGCCAAGCTGCAGGAGATCCGGCTCTATCTGGACGAGCACTACGCCTCCCGCCTCTCTCTTGACGAACTGGCCGGACAGTTCTATATTAGTAAATATCACATGTCCAGAGAGTTCAAAAAGGCCTTCGGCATCACGGTGGGCGGGTACGTCACCTCCCAGCGCATCACGAAGGCCAAGGAAATGCTCCGGTTCACGGATCTGCAGATCGAGGCCATCGCCCGGAGCTGCGGGATCGACGACAACAGTTATTTCAACAAGGTGTTTCAGAAGGCGGAAGGAATCACCGCCAGAGAATACCGCCGAAAATGGAGGGGACAATGATGTCCAAAGAATCGTACAAAATCGACATGTGCAATGGCCCGGTCCTGCCGAGGGTCATTGCATTTAGTTTGCCTTTGATGCTGTCCAGCTGCCTGCAGCTTCTGTTCAACGCCGCCGACGTGATCGTGGTGGGGCGCTTCGCCGGAAGCGAGTCGCTGGCGGCCGTGGGCTCCACCACCACGCTGATCAGCCTGCTGACCAACCTGTTCATCGGGTTTTCCATCGGGGCCAACGTCAACGTGGCGCTGACGCTCGGCAACCGGGACGACGCCGGGACCCGGGACAACGTGCACACGGCCGTCGCGCTCAGCCTGATCTCGGGGGCCGCGCTGGTCGTCCTTGGGCTTCTGTTCGCCCGGCCCATGCTCTCGTGGATGGGCACGCCGCCGGACGTCATCGACAAGGCCTCCCTGTATCTGACGATCATCTTTATCGGTATGCCGTCCAACATGGCCTACAACTTCGGAAGCGCCATCCTCCGGGCCATGGGCGACACCAGGCGGCCGCTCTACTTCCTGTCGGCGGCCGGCGTGCTGAACGTGATCCTGAACCTGGTCTTCGTCATCGTGTTCCGCATGGACGTGGCGGGCGTGGCGCTGGCCACCATTTTGTCCGAGACGCTGAGCGCCTGCCTGATCCTCGCCTGCCTGTGCCGCGCCGGAGGGCCGTGCCGCCTGAATCTCCGGAGGCTTTACCTCCATCCGGACCGGCTTAAGAGGATGCTGCACATCGGCCTGCCCGCCGGGATCCAGAGCGCGCTCTTCTCGTTTTCCAACGTGCTGATCCAGTCGTCCATCAACTCCTTCGGTTCCGTGGTCATGGCCGGAAGCAGCGCGGGCGCCAGCATCGAAAATTTCGTCTACATTTCCATGAACGCGGTCCATCAGGCCACAGTCAGCTTCGTCAGCCAGAACAACGGAGCCGGAAAGCCGGAGCGGATCGGCCGGATCTTCGTCTCCTGTCTCGGACTCGTGACGGTGATCGGGCTCGTCATGGGCGGCGCGGTCAACCTGTTCTCCGTGCCTCTTCTGTCCATCTACTCCTCCTCCCCCGACGTGATCGCGGCCGGGCAGATCCGCCTCCTGTGGATCAGCGCGCCCTACTTCCTGTGCGGCGTCATGGAGGTGGTCATGGGCGTCATGCGGGGGCTCGGCTATGCGATCACGCCCATGCTGGTGGCCCTGTCCGGCGCCTGCCTGTTCCGGGTCGTCTGGCTGGCCACCGTCTTCGCATGGTTCCCGACGCTCCCGGTCCTCTATCTGTCCTATCCGGTGTCATGGGTCCTGACCGCCGGCATCCATTTTCTGACGTATCTCTATGCAAGGAAGCATCATCCGCTGTTCCGGGGGCGGTGGGAGGGGTGATTTCCGAGGCGGTCGGGCCGGAAATCACCTGCATGCAAAATAAAGGATCTGCCGCCGCTCCCCCATCTTTTCCAACAGCTCCATGGCCCTTCGCCGTTTCCGGTCGTCCAGATTGACAAACGGGTCGTCCAGAATGGCCGGGGCCTCTTCTTCGCCTCCGAGCGCGTCCATGAGGGCGAACCGCTCCGACAGCCACAGAAGATCCTGCCAGCCCGCGCTGAAGGATTCCATCTCCCGGAGCGCTCCGGCCTCCAGAAGCCGGGGCTTCAGCGCCACATTGAGCTCCGGCAGAGTCTCCATCTCCGGTTCCAGCAGATTCGCATAATACCCTGTCTGTTCCTTTAATTTTTGAAGATAACGGGCGAGAAAGCGATCCCTCGCTTCCCGAAGGAGCGCGGCGGTCCGCTCCAGAAGGGCGTACTCCCGCTCCGCCTCCCGTATGCGCTCCGAGAACTCCTGCTCCGCCTCCGAAAGCTCCGGGATCCGGGCCGTGTATTCCTCCAGCATGGCGATCCGGCTCTCCAGCCGCACTGCCTCGGCCGCGGTCTCCTGCCGCTCCCGTCCGGTCTGCCGGAGTTCTTCTAAGAGACGGTCGAGAGTGAGCAGGAGTGCCAGTTCCGGCTGCGGCTGTTCGGGCGGGGACGACGGCTCCCGCTGGCCGGGCGGGGGCGACGGCTCCGGCGGCTCCTGCAGGATCGTTGACTCCCGCTGCTCCTGCTCTGTCCGCGGCTGCGGGAGACTCCGGCTCAATTCCAGAAATTCCTCCCGGCTTGTCCGGGCCGCCTCTCTCCGGAGCGCGCACTCCCTGCAAAGCCTCCCGTAGTCAAGGCTGTCCCTGCGCTCCTGTCTCCAGAGCGTTTCCAGACTCTCCCCGTCCGCATCTTCCGGCCCACGAAGCGCGCGGGCGATCTCTGTCCGGAGGGCTTCCGCCTGCCGTTCCAGCCGATCCCGCTTTTCCCGGAGCTCTCTTAATTGTTCCCCGAGCGCGCGCTCCTCCTCCGCTCTGCGGGCCTCGTTCTCCGCCTCCTCACGGTTCTCCTTCACCGCCCTTCCATAGAGCAGGAAGGCTGAAACGATGAGGATGCACGCGGCCGCGATGAGAAGCGGCGGCGCGCCCGAAGCGATTGTCATGGCGGCAGACCAGGCCGCCGCGGCGCCTGCGGACGCGGCGACATTCTGCGATGCGGCGGAGCCTGCGGAGCCACTCTGCATCAGCAGGAAAAGCGCCGCCGCCAGAAGCAGCGCGGCGAGAACGCCGCAGATCAAAGGCGCGGCTAAACGGGCGCGAACGCCGTCCCGGCGCTCAGCAGACACGGCGCTCTCCGGCTCAGCGGCGCGGCCCACTTCCGGCTCCTCCTGTCCCCGGACAACGTCCCGCCGCCCATGCACAGCTCTCTCCGACACGGCGGCGCAGCGTTCCTCCGCAAGACGCTCCTGTCTTCCCGCCTCGTCCGCCTGCGCCCGAACCGCGCGAAGCTCGTAGAGCCGCTCGCGCAGACGATCCAGCTCCTCCTCGCCGAGCGGCGCGCGCTCAAACCGGGCCAGCTCCACATTTGCCAGCCGGAGCCGTTCCGTCGCCTCCTCTGCCCGTCGTTTCAAAAGCTGATACTGCTCCTGCCGCGCGGACTCGTCTTTCATTTCCCGCAGCTCCCGCTCCCTGTCCCGGAGCGCGTTCTCCCTCTCCTGCAGCCTGTCCGCGCGCGTTTTCGCCTCCCGAAGCTTCCTCTGGAGACCGGCTTTTTCCTCCTCCCGCTCCCGGCACCCGGCCATGCGCTCACGGATCCTTCTTCTCTCCTCCTGAAGCGCCGCGATCTCCCCGCGGTTGCCTGTCTTCCGGTAAAATTTCATGCGGCTTTCCAGCGATTCCATCGCCCTTTCATAATTCCGCATATCCCCCGCATCCTCTTCCACACGGGTCAGCCTGGCGTTCAGACTGTCGTTCACCGAAACCGGGAGCTTCAGCTGCCCCAGAAAGCAGCTCCGCTCATACGCGCCCCGATCCATGTGAAAAAGCTCCTCTCCGAGCCGTTCCGAATAGTCCCCGCTGACAAGGCCCGTGGCCAGATCGTACAAAACAAACCGGTCGTCCCTGTCTTTCGCCCCGAAAAACCGCTCCGCCCGGTAAGCCTTTCCGCCCGCCTCAAACTCCATGCTCCCTCCGAACGGGCCGCCCTGCCACGGCAGGTACATGCGCCGCTCATTTTCCCGGAGCGCCCGCTTCGACGTGGACGCAAGCCCGTAGAGCATCGCCTTCACAAACGCCGCCAGCGTCGTCTTGCCCCAGCCGTTGTCCCCGCGAACCACGTTCAGACCCGAAGAAAGCTCCATTTTCATCTCGTGGAGCTTTCCAAAATTTACGATATGTACGCTTTTGATCCGCATCTTACTCCTCCCCGGCCAGCGCCCGAAGCCCCAGACGCAGCACCTCGCCCCGGTCAGCCCCGTCAAGCTCCGAGGCCAGCGCCAGACGGACAAATTCGCCCCGAAGCGAGACGTCGCAGCGATAGTCCTCCGGATCCGCCTCCACCCGCGTCCGGTCCTGAAGCTTTAGAAAATAATAGTCCTTCTCCAGCTTTTTCATAAGCCACTCCACGTCGATCTCGCACTCCGGGCCCACCGAGCCTGTCAGAATCGCCTTCACCAGATCCCTCTGCGGGATTCCTTTCACGGCATCCCGCACCGCCGCCAGAATCTCCTGCTCCTGCACAAGCCCCGATACATCCGCCTTCACCTCGTGAAGCGTCCGCGCCGCGCAGGGCACAAAATCCGCGGTAATCCTGCCTCCGTCTACTTCCAGCATCACATAGCCCTTCTCACCGCACTCGTCAAATCCGCGCCCCTCCAGACAGCCGCTGTAACACCAGATCCCCCGGTCGTCCAGCCGCTCCTTCCGGAAGCTGTGCACATGCCCGAGCGCCAGATAATCGATATGCTTTCCGCGAAGCTTTCGCAGGGAAATCCCCTCTTCCCCGCCGCCGTACTCTCCGGCCATCCCGTGGAGCATCACGATATTGATCCTGTCCGGATCAAGCCTCAGACTTTCCACCAGAACATCCGCATTTTCGGCGGAAAGCTCCGCCCCCGTGACACAGATCCCGTTCTGCTCGCAGGTCGTCCACTCCGGGCCGAACGTGCGCAGATTTTCCGGGCGCTGCCCTTCTCCCGCCAGCAGCTCCTCCCGGTCGTGATTTCCCCGCAGATAATAAAACGTCATATCCGGATGTTCCCGGATCGCATTCAGCACGCGGCTTCTCGCCCGGGCTGACACTGTCCCGCCGTCGAACAGATCCCCGCACAGGAGCACGCCCTCCGCTCCCGCCGAAGCCCCCGCCTGGATCATGTTTTCAAACGTATCCAACAGCTCCAGCCGCCGCTCTCTTGCCTTTTCCGCCGGAAGTCCGGTCTCCATCCCTGAATCCAGATGGAGATCGGCGCAGTGTATCAGTTTCACGCCATATCCTCCTTCAGAATGTGCGCAAGCAGCGCCTCGCACCCCTCCAGCACATCCTCATAGGTCGCGTCAAAGTTTCCCGTATACCACGGATCCGCAATGTCCCGCGGGTGATCCGTGAAATCCAGAAGGAGCGACACCTTCCCCTCCGGATCCGCCCCGAGGATCCGCAGCATATTGCGCCTGTTCCAGCCGTCCATGCCGACGATATAGTCGTATTTGTCATAATCGGACTTCCGAAGCTGTACGGCCCTGTGATCGCCGCAGTAGATGCCCATTTCGCCCAGCTTCTTCCGTGTCCCCCGGTGGACGCCGTTGCCGATTTCTTCGGTGCTGGTGGCGGCGGAGTCGATGTAGAAGCTGTCGGCGAGGCCGCGCTGGTTTATCAGGTGCTGCATGACGTATTGGGCCATTGTGCTGCGGCAAATATTGCCGTGGCA
>JAUNHB010000061.1 GCA_030524125.1 Eubacteriales bacterium
AGCAAGCGGCTGCCGTGCTTGCACGAGCAGCCATTTGCGGGGCAACGGACAGCGAACAGCTTGCTGTGAGCTGGCTGCGATACGCCCAGCAAGCGGCTGCCGTGCTTGCACGAGCAGCCATTTGCGGGGCAACGGACAGCGAGCAGCTTGCTGTGAGCTGGCTGCGGTATCGCGGCGGATAGGGGAAGAGAACGCAGGAGGAGAAGCAAAATGAGAGAATTACCGATCACAGGACACACGAGGCTTGCCTGTCTTCTGGGCCATCCGGTGGCCCACAGCGTGTCGCCTCAGATGCACAACGAGTCCTTCGCTTTCCATGGGCTGGACTGCAGATATCTGGCTTTCGACGTGACGCCGGAGCGGTTCGGGGCCGCGGTGGACGGACTGATCGCCATGAACGCCATGGGCTGGAACTGCACGATGCCGCATAAGCGCAGGATGTTTGAGCGGGTGGACGTCCGTTCCGAGGAAGCGGAACTGATCGGGGCCGTCAACACGGTGGTGCAGGAAAACGGCGTGCTGACCGGCTACAACACGGACGGAAAGGGATATATGACGGCGGTGAAGGACGCGGGCTTTGATCTTGCCGGAAAGAAGATGACGATCCTCGGAACCGGAGGGGCCGCGGCGTCCATCATGACGCAGGCGGCGCTGGACGGACTTCCCGGCATCGACGTGATCGCGCGGAAAGGAGAGTCGTGGAACGCGGTGGAGCAGGTGGCGGACCGGATCAACGGACGGACAGACTGCAAGGTCGCCATGTATGAGCTGCGGGACGAGACGCAGATGCGAAAGAGCATCGGGGAGAGCGGGATCCTGGTCAACGCTTCCTCTGTGGGCATGAGTCCAGACGAGGACGGATGTCTCGTGCCGGACAGAAGCTTTCTCCATCCGGAGCTCATCGTGTCCGACGTGATCTACGAGCCGCGGCGGACGAAGCTCCTCCGGATGGCGGAGTCGGCGGGATGCCAGGTGTGCAACGGCATGTATATGCTGCTCTATCAGGGAGCCTACGCCTTTGAGCTTTGGACCGGGCTTCCCATGCCGGTGGAGCAGGTCAAGGAAAAATATTTCAGATAAGGAGCGTGCGTGCCATGAAACGGACATTGGAGCTGATGTGCGGAACGTTCGGGGCCGGACGGCCCAAGATCTGCGTGCCCATCGTGGATCGGGAAGGAGAGGGGATCCTGCGCTCGGCGGAGCGGATCGCCCGGCTTCCGGCGGATCTTGTGGAGTGGAGAGCCGACTTTTGCGGGGAGCTTCTGGAGGAGCGCTTTCTTCTGGAGATGCTGGAAGGGCTGAGACGCCGTCTCGGCAAAAAGACGATCCTGTATACGATGCGGACGAAGGGGGAGGGCGGAGAGCTGTCGGCGGATGCAGACACGTATTTCCGGCTGAACCGGGCGGCAGCGGCGTCGGGATTTGCGGAGCTGGTGGACGTGGAAGCCTTTTTTGCAGGGGAGCGGACCGGACGGGAGATCCGCGCCATACAGGAGGCCGGGAGCCGGGTGATCGCTTCCTTCCACAATTTTGACAGGACTCCCGGGCGGGAGGAGATGGTGAACCGGCTTTTGCGCATGGAGGAGCTGGGAGCCGACGTGGCGAAGCTGGCCGTCATGCCGGAGTGTCCGCAGGACGTGCTGGAACTTCTGGAGGCCACGGCGGAGGCGGACCGGAGGCTGGAGATCCCGGTAGTCACCATGTCCATGGGAAAGCTTGGCGCCGTAAGCCGGGTGTCGGGAACGCTGACCGGATCGGCAATGACCTTTGCAAGCGCCGGGGACGTCTCGGCGCCGGGACAGATTCCCATAGAACGGATGACGGAGATCATGGACGTACTGTAAGCGTCCGGATCCCGCAAACGCCGCGCCGGATAACGCCGCGCCCCGTACAGAGAAACTTCAGACGATCAGACAGGCCCCGGAGAGGAGAGGATCCTTTTCGGGGCCTGTCTGATCCTGTCGATGAAAAAGCCGCCAAAACCGCAGTATCCGACAGAGATTTTGAGGCCCCCTGCCTATAATGGTGATTACCATAAGAGAGAGGGAAGCAAGTGTACTACGAAGTCTATGCAGATGTGCTGTTTGCGGAAAATCTCTGGATGGACGCCATGCTCCTTTTGCTGACCGCATGGGCGGCAGGGAGGCAGGTCCGTCCGGGGAGGATCGCGGCGGGAGCGTGCGCGGGCAGTCTGGGAGCCTGCGCGCTCACCTTCGCCTCCGCCTCATTGTCCGGGACCGGATATTTTCTGGGAACGGCCGCGGTGGCCGCGGTCATGACCGGGATCGCGTTTCCGAATAAAAAAGGATATGTCCCCTGTCTGGTCAGCCTGTACGCGGAGAGCTTCGCGCTGGGAGGGATCCTTCGGTATCTGGAGCAGTTTCACGCGCTGGCGGGCCTGTGGTTCGCGGCGTTCTCCGCCCTGGCGGCGGCGCTCCTTCTGGGGATCGAGCGGCTTCTGGCGCTGGCAAGGAAAAACCGGGCGCTGACCTGTCCGGTGCTTCTGGAATGCGGGAGCTGCCGGATCCTGGCGGAGGCGCTGTGCGACACGGGAAACAGCCTGTACGATCCTGTCAGCGGATCTCCGGTGAGCATCCTGTCCGGAGAGCTTCTGGAGCGCCTTCTTCTGGAGGCGGACCGGGAGCTTCTGCCCCGCGCGGTCCCGTACCGGACCATATCGGAGAGCGGAACGCTCACGGCCTACGTGCTGGACCGGATGGAGATCCGGGCCCCGCAGGGAGTCCGGGTGTGCGCCCGACCCATGCTGGCGCGCATGCCGGGACAGAACAGCCGGTATCAGCTCATACTTCACCGGGACCTGCTTTCCTCGTAAGAGGAGGCAATATGATTATCAAGGTAACGATACCCCACCAGATCCAACTGAAAGTAGCCCCGAAGTTCAAAAGTATGTTTTTCTCGCAGAAGGGAGAGATCCATTACATCGGCGGCGCGGAGATCCTGCCGCCGCCCCTGAACGCGGAGGAGGAGACGAAGGCGATCCTGGGCCTGGAGACGGAGCACGGGCAGAAGGCGAAGGCGACGCTGATCGAGCACAACCTCCGGCTGGTGGTCTACATAGCGAAAAAATTTGACAACACGGGAGTGGGCGTGGAGGATCTGATCTCCATCGGGACCATCGGGCTGATCAAGGCCATCAACACGTTCAACCGGGGGAAGAACATCAAGCTCGCCACGTATGCGTCCCGCTGCATCGAAAACGAGATCCTGATGTATCTGAGGCGCAACAGCAAGGTGCGCATGGAAGTGTCCATCGACGAACCGCTCAACGTGGACTGGGACGGAAACGAGCTGCTGCTGTCGGATATCCTCGGGACCGACGAGGATATCATCTACCGGGATCTGGAAAACGAGGTGGAGAGAAAGCTTCTGAAAAAGGCGCTGGAAAAGCTGTCCAGACGGGAAAGGATGATCATTGAGCTACGGTTCGGCCTGAACGATCCGGCCGGGCGGGAGATGACCCAGAAGGAGGTGGCTGACCTGCTGGGCATCTCCCAGTCCTACATCTCAAGACTGGAAAAAAAGATCATCGGACGGCTGAAAAAAGAAATCGTGAAGTACGAGTGACGGGTTATTTTAAATAGCTCCGCATGGTCTTCAAAGCGTTTTTTTCGAGGCGGCTGACCTGCGCCTGCGAGATGTGGATCTCCTCCGCCACCTCCATCTGGGTCTTGCCCTCGAAAAAGCGCAGATTGATGATGTGATTTTCCCGTGGGGTCAGCCGCTTCATGGCTTCGGAGAGGGAGAGATTTTCCACCCAGTTCTCCTCCTTGTTTTTCCGGTCGCTGATCTGATCCATGACGTAGAGCGTGTCGCCGCCCTCGGTGTAGACCGGATCGTAGAGGCTGACGGGACTCTGGATCGCGTCCAGCGCGTAGACGATCTCCTCCTGAGGGATGCCGGTGGCGGCGGAAATGTCCTGGATGGTCGGCTCCTGGGCATTCTGCCGGAGGAGATTTTCCTTGGCGTAGATGGCCTTGTAGGCCGTGTCCCGCAGAGATCGGCTGACCCGGATGCTGTTGTTGTCCCGGAGATAGCGGCGGATCTCCCCGATGATCATGGGGACGGCGTAGGTCGAAAACTTCACGTCCATCGTGCAGTCGAAATTGTCGATGGCCTTCATCAGGCCGATGCAGCCGATCTGGAACAGGTCGTCGGCGTTTTCGCTGCTGGAGGAAAAGCGCTTGATCACGCTCAGCACCAGACGAAGATTTCCTTTGATATAAATCTCACGGGCCTCTCTGTCGCCCTTTTTGATCCGTTCAAAAAGCATGGTCTTTTCTTCATTCGTAAGGAGCGGAAGCTTGGATGTGTTGACTCCGCAGATTTCCACCTTGTTGATAAGCATACGATTCCCTCCTGACTTGTTAAAAGCATTTCCCAAAAAAATCTGGTTATGCAGCGTGCGGAGAAATATCTAATGCCATATTTTTCTTGGCGTGAGAACTTCTTCCTCCCGGATCTCCACAAGGATGACGTCAGGCCCGATCCGGCAGATGCAGCCCCAGGGGATGACGTACTCCTGATCGGGGCCCAGAAGGCCGCAGAACCGGAACGGGCCGGGGACGATGAGAGAGCAGATCCGGCCGCTCTGGTCGTCGAAGATCAGATCGCACACCCGCCCAAGCCGCTTGCAGTCGCAGCGGTTGACCACATCCTTTTCCTTCAGATCGCAGAAACGCAGTTGATTTTTCATATACGAAAGCCTCCGTGTCCGTCGTCGTTCGCGGGCCCGCTCAAACATGGATCATCTTCTCGCGCCGGGGAGAGCAAGTGTTTGTGAACAGTCACCGGGCCTTTTCTCTAGCATATGCGCAAAACAGACTTTCGTTGACAGAAAAGAGAGGGGTGTTATATACTGGAAAAAACGACGGCTGCGAAAAGGCGGCGGAGAGAAAGGAGGCTTCTTATGAAGTGCCCCTACTGCGGAAAGGACAATACGAGGGTCATCGATTCGCGTCCGGCGGACGAGGGAGGCTCGATCCGGCGGAGAAGAGAGTGCGATGAATGTCACAAGCGCTTTACGACTTATGAAAAGGTGGAGACGATCCCCCTGATCGTGATCAAAAAGGACAACAACCGGGAGACTTACGACCGGTCCAAGATCGAGGGCGGCGTGTTCCGCGCGTGCCATAAACGGCCGATCTCGGCGGCGCAGGTGGAGCGGATGGTGGACGAGGTGGAGTCCTGCATCTTCAGCCGGGAGGAGCGGGAGATCTCAAGCCGCAAGATCGGGGAGCTGGTCATGGAGAAGCTCAAAGACGTGGATTCGGTGGCCTATGTGCGTTTCGCTTCCGTGTACCGGGAGTTTAAGGACGTGAACACCTTCATGGACGAATTAAAGAAAATACTGGAGTAGAGCAAGACTATGGAAAATGTGATTCTGATCGGCTTTATGGGAGCCGGAAAGACAACGGTGGGAAAGCTTCTGGCAAAGGAGCTTCAGATGAGCTTTCTGGATACGGACGAGCGTATCGAGGTGGAGCAGGGAAGGAGTATCCCTGAGATCTTTGCGACGGACGGGGAGCAGTGCTTCCGGGATCTGGAGACGGAGCTCTTAAAGAAGATGCAGGAGGATACGAAAAATTCGGTGATCTCCGTGGGCGGCGGTCTTCCGGTGAGGGAGGAGAACCGGGAGCTTTTAAGGAAGCTCGGCACGGTGATCTACCTGTCGGCCTCCAAGGAGACGATCCTCTCCCGCGTAAAGAACGACGGCACCCGCCCCATGCTGAACAGCGACGATCTGGAGGCGCGCGTGGAAAAGCTCATGCACGACCGGGAGCGGCTCTACAAGGCGGCGGCGCATCTGGATATCCGGACGGACGAACGCAGCGTCGCCCGGGTGCTCCAGATCATCAGGCAGGAGCTTTTTAAGGCGCAGTGAAATTCAGCCATGCATCTCGAAAGCCCGCTGCTGCGCAGCTCTACCGGCGCGTACGCGCCTGCTTTCTCGATATACGCGGGCAACGAGTCAGGCGGATCTGTTTACAGATCCATCTGACGACTGCCGCGTATGGGAAACAGGGAAAGTACCTGCTTACATGCGAGCATGACGCAGGTACTTTCCCTGTTTCCCGCATGGCTGAATAGGTAGGATAAAAAAAGAGTTGAAATAATGGGGATTGTATTATAAAATAGTTTAAAGTGTGGGGATTTTGCATTCCCCATGGAACATAAGGAGGACGAACAGCATGATTTCAGCAGGAGATTTCAGAAACGGCGTTACACTGGAGATCGAGGGTAATGTCTATCAGATTTTGGAGTTCCAGCATGTGAAACCTGGAAAGGGTGCCGCATTTGTGAGAACCAAGCTTAAAAATATCATCAACGGAGGCGTGGTGGAGAAGACCTTCCGCCCCACGGAGAAGTTCCCGGCGGCGAGGATCGACCGTGTGGACATGCAGTATCTGTACAGCGACGGAGATCTGTTCCACTTTATGAACGTGGAGAACTACGAGCAGATCGCTCTGAACGGCGACGACGTAGGCGATTCTCTGAAGTTTGTCAAGGAGAACGAGATGGTGAAGATCTGTTCCCACAACGGAAACGTCTTTGCGGTGGAGGCTCCGCTTTTTGTAGAGCTGGAGATCACCGACACGGAGCCGGGCTTCAAGGGCGATACCGCTACCGGCGCGACCAAACCGGCGACGGTGGAGACCGGCGCGGTAGTCAACGTTCCGCTGTTTGTGGAGACCGGAAACAAGATCAAGATCGACACGAGAACAGGAGAGTACCTGTCCAGAGTATAAGTTATTGTTTGCAGGTGCCCTGTAAGCAGTAATACGAGAGGGGGAAGCCGGGCGCACGATGCGGTGCGGGCTTCCCCCTCGTCATGCGTTCCGCGGGAGGAAAAAACGCATGGCAGGTTGCAACAGTTCAGCTCGCGCCATTCGCAAAGCCGCGCTGACGCGCTCCCCGCATGGCAGGAGGAAGGCAGTGAGATCCAGCCATGCATCTCGAAAGCCCGCTGCTTCGCAGCTCCCCGGCGCATACGCGCCTGCTTTCTCGATATACGGCTAAGCGCCGTATGGGAAACAGGAAAATTACCTGCTTACATGCGAGCATGACGCAGGCAATTTCCCCGTTTCCCGCATGGCTGGATAGGTTGCATATAATATCAAAAACGACTTGAAAAAATATCGGTAAGTTGTTACAATTAGACTCGGCAGAATTTTGCAGTAATTTAACAAATATAACATGGAGGGCTAAAAATGAGCAATACAGCACAGACCTTGGCAGGCGGCAGAATCAAAGCGCTGCTTGACGAGAACAGTTTTGTTGAGATCGGCGCTGCAGTCACTGCGCGCGCGACAGATTTTAACATGAACAACACGGATACTCCTTCCGACGGCGTTATGACCGGTTACGGTCTCATCGACGGAAGTCTCGTGTATGTGTACAGTCAGGATGCTTCCGTGCTGGGAGGCTCCATGGGCGAGATGCACGCAAAGAAGATCGTGAGGATCTACGACATGGCTATGAAGATGGGCGCGCCGGTCATCGGACTGGTGGACTGCGCGGGACTTCGTCTTCAGGAGGCTTCCGACGCGCTGAACGCGTTCGGCGAGCTGTACTTAAAGCAGGCGACGGCGTCCGGAGTGATCCCGCAGATCACGGCAGTGTTCGGAAACTGCGGAGGCGGTATGGCAGTGTCTTCGGCTATGTCCGACTTCACCTTTATGGAGAGCAAGAAGGCGAAGCTGTTCGTCAATTCTCCCAACGCGCTGGACGGAAACGACGTCTCCAAGTGCGACACGGCTTCCGCTGCATTCCAGAGCGAGGAAGTGGGCATCGTGGACGTCGCGGCGGAGGAGACGGAACTGATCGCAAAGATCCGCGAGCTTGTGTCCCTGCTTCCGGCCAACAATGAGGACGACCTTTCCTATATGGACTGCGACGACGATCTGAACCGCGTATGTACGGAGCTCGAGGCTTCCGCAGCGGATCCGGCCATCGCGCTTCCGATGATCTCTGATTCCGGCATCTTCTTCGAGACGAAGGCGGATTACGGAAAAGATATGGTGACAGGTTTTATCAAGCTGAACGGTACGACGGTGGGAGCCGTTGCCAACCGCTCGACCCTCTATGACAAGGAAGGCAACGCGGTGGAGCAGTTCGACGCGGCGATCTCTGCCAGAGGCTGCGATAAGGCGGCGAAATTTGTAGAGTTCTGCGACGCGTTCAATATCCCGGTGCTGACGCTCACCAACGCGGCGGGCTTCAAGGCGACCAAGTGCTCCGAGAAGAAGATGGCGAAGGCAGCCGCGGCTCTTACTTATGCTTTTGCAAACGCGACCGTGCCGAAGGTCAATGTGGTGACTGGCAAGGCTTACGGAAGCGCGTACGTGACCATGAACAGCAAAGGACTCGGCGCGGACGTGGTCTACGCGTGGCCCAACGCGAAGATCGGCATGATGGGCGCGAAGCTGGCGGCGAAGATCATGTATCCGGATGCGGACGCGAAGGAGCTCCGGGAGAAAGAGGCCGCTTACGCGGAGCTTCAGAACAATGTGGCTTCCGCGGCGAAAAGAGGCTATGTGGATACGGTGATCGAGGCGCAGGACACGAGAAAGTACGTGATCGGAGCGTTCGAGATGCTCTTTACCAAAAGAGACGACCGTCCCGTCAAAAAGCATGGAACCGTATAGAACGAGGTGAATCATATGAAACATAATTTAAGAAGAATTCTTGCGGTGCTGGTCATTGCCGTGTCCATGATGGGGCTGACCGCCTGCGGAGGCGCACGTCAGCAGGAGAAGCTCTCCTACGACGAAGCTTATCTTCAGTCGGTGGCCGATTTCCTTGTGAGCAGCTGGGACGGGCTTTCCGCAGCGGACATCGCGGCATACGGATCGCTGGATGCGGAGGACGCGCAGGAGATGCTGGATATGTATCAGCTCCCGTTTACGGCGGAGGCGTTTACGACCGCGTTCTCCGGCTACGAGGGCTCCGTGGAGGAGCTGGGCGCGTATGTGTCGACGGACGGCTATGAGGTGTCTGTGGACGGGGATGAGATCACGCTGGTGGCGCACCTGACCTACGAGCAGCGCAAGGCCGATCTGTCCATCGTATTTAACAGCAAAGAGGTGGCCCAGAGCGTGACGCTGGCTCCGGAGTACACCACGTCCGAGATCCTGACGAAAGCCGTCATGAACACGATCCTCGGAATGGGAACCGTATTTATCGTGCTGATCTTTATCAGCCTTGTCATTTACTGCTTCAACTTCATTCCGGCGATCCAGAAGAAGTTCAGCAGGAAAAAAGAAGAGATCGCCGCGCCCGTACAAGCACCCGCGCCGGTGAAGGCGGCAGTGGAGACGCCTGCGCCCGCGGTTCCGGAGACGGACGAGACGGAGCTGGTGGCTGCGATCACCGCTGCGATCTGCGCATATACTGGAAGCTCTGCCGATGGCTTTGTCGTACGGTCCATCCGTCGCGCGGAATCGGCTACATGGAAGAAAGCTTAATCAATCAGGAGGAATTAGAAAGATGAAAAATTACACCATTACCGTAAATGGAACCGTATATGAAGTATCTGTAGAGGAGAACGGCGCAGGAAGCGCGCCGGTACGCGCGGCGGCCCCCAAGGCGGCTCCGAAAGCGGCTCCGGCGGCAGCGCCCGCACCGGCAGCGGCAGCTCCGGCGGCAGGAGCAGGCTCCATCGAAGTGAACGCTTCCGTTCCCGGAAAGGTCTTCAAGGTAGAGGCGAGCGTAGGACAGGCTGTGAAGGCCGGCGATCCGATCGTGATCCTTGAGGCGATGAAGATGGAGATCCCGGTTGTGGCTCCGGAAGAGGGAACTGTCGCCAGCATCAACGTGTCGGTTGGCGACGCAGTAGAGTCCGGTGATATATTGGCTACCATGAACTAAGACAGAGACTGACTGGTATTCTATAAATCATTGGAGGTTACAACATGAGCTATATTGCAGAAACTTTGGGAAATCTCCTGCAGCAGACCGCGTTTTTTAATCTGACGTGGGGCAACTACGTCATGATACTGGTTGCATGTGCTTTCCTGTATCTGGCTATCGCCAGAGGTTATGAGCCTCTTCTTCTGGTTCCGATCTCTTTCGGTATGCTGTTAGTAAACATTTATCCGGATATTATGCTGGCCATCGAGGACTCGGCAAACGGGACCGGCGGCCTTCTGTACTATTTCTATAAGCTGGATGAATGGGCGATCCTTCCGTCCCTGATCTTCATGGGCGTGGGCGCCATGACGGACTTCGGCCCGCTGATCGCCAATCCGAAGAGCTTCCTTCTGGGAGCGGCGGCGCAGTTCGGTATTTTTGCCGCTTATCTGGGAGCCATGCTGATGGGCTTCTCCGACAAGGCGGCGGCCGCCATCTCCATCATCGGAGGAGCGGACGGCCCGACTTCCATCTTCCTCGCCAGCAAGCTTCAGCAGACGGCTATCTTAGGCCCCATCGCCGTGGCGGCATATTCCTATATGTCCCTCGTGCCGGTGATCCAGCCGCCGATCATGAAGCTTCTGACCACCGAGGAGGAGCGCAAGATCAAGATGGAGCAGCTCCGTCCGGTATCGAAGCTTGAGAAGATCCTCTTCCCGATCATCGTTACGATCATCATTTCGCTGATCCTGCCGACGACGGCTCCGCTGGTCGGTATGCTGATGCTGGGCAACCTGTTCCGCGAGAGCGGCGTGGTCCGTCAGCTGACCGATACCGCGTCCAACGCACTGATGTATATCGTAGTTATCCTGCTGGGTACGTCCGTGGGAGCGACCACGAGCGCCGAGGCGTTCCTGAACGCCGATACGCTGAAGATCGTCGCGCTGGGTCTGGTCGCGTTTGCGTTCGGTACGGCGGCAGGCGTTCTGTTCGGCAAGCTGATGTGCAAGGTGACCGGAGGAAAGGTCAACCCGCTGATCGGCTCCGCCGGCGTGTCCGCAGTTCCGATGGCGGCGCGCGTGTCCCAGAAGGTCGGCTCGGAGGCGGATCCCACCAACTTCCTTCTGATGCATGCCATGGGCCCGAACGTGGCGGGCGTGATCGGTACGGCCGTGGCCGCCGGTACGTTCATGGCTATCTTCGGAGTATTCTAAGCTGAGGGCTTCCGCTGCCTGAGGCGGGAATCCCGACCCGGAAGGGAAATTTTGTAGGAGGAATAGAAAATGACTGAAATCGCAAAGAAGCCGATTAAAATAACAGAGACGATTCTGCGTGACGCGCATCAGTCTCTGATCGCTACCCGTATGACGACGGAGCAGATGCTTCCGATCGTGGAAAAGCTGGATCAGGTTGGTTATCACTCGCTGGAGTGCTGGGGAGGAGCCACCTTCGACGCATCCTTACGCTTCCTCAAGGAGGATCCGTGGGAGAGACTGCGCAAGATCCGCGCGAGAGCAAAGAACACCAAGCTCCAGATGCTGTTCCGCGGCCAGAACATCCTCGGCTATCGTCCCTACGGCGACGACGTGGTGGAGTATTTCGTACAGAAATCCATCGCCAACGGAATCGACATCATCCGTATCTTTGACTGCCTGAACGACCTGCGCAACCTGCAGACCGCGGTGAAGGCGGCCAACAAGGAGGGCGGCCATGCACAGATCGCGCTGTCCTACACGCTGGGCGACGCCTATACGATGGAGTACTGGACCAACATCGCCAAGGAGATCGAGGAGATGGGCGCAAACTCCATCTGCATCAAGGATATGGCGGGTCTTCTGCTTCCGTACGCGGCGACCGAGCTTGTGACGGCGCTGAAAGAGACGGTCAAGATCCCGATCCAGCTGCATACGCACTATACGTCCGGCGTGGCTTCCATGACGTATCTGAAGGCGGTCGAGGCCGGCGTGGACGTGATCGACTGCGCGATGTCCCCGTTTGCTCTGGGAACCTCCCAGCCGGCGACCGAGGTTATGGTGGAGACCTTCAAGGGAACTCCCTACGACACAGGATACGATCAGAAGCTTCTGTCCGAGATCGCAGATTACTTCCGGCCGATCCGGGACGAGGCGCTGGAGAGCGGACTTCTGAATCCGAAGAACCTTGGCGTCAACATCAAGACTCTGCTCTATCAGGTGCCGGGCGGTATGCTGTCCAACCTGACTTCTCAGCTCAAGGAGCTGGGCGCGGAGGACAAGTACTACGAGGTGCTCGAGGAAGTTCCGCGCGTCCGCAAGGACTTCGGCGAGTGCCCGCTCGTAACGCCGTCCTCTCAGATCGTGGGAAGCCAGGCGGTGATGAACATCGTCGGAGGCGAGCGCTACAAGATGGTGACCAAGGAGTCCAAGGATCTTCTGTCCGGACGCTACGGAAAGACGGTAAAGCCGTTCAATCCGGACGTGCAGAAGAAGTGCATCGGAGATACCGAGGTGATCACCTGCCGTCCTGCGGATCTGGTTCCCAACGAGCTGGAGACGCTGGAGGCCGAGATGGCGAAATACAAAGAGCAGGATGAAGACGTTCTGACCTACGCCCTGTTCCCGCAGGTGGCTACGGACTTCTTCAAATACAGAGAAGCCCAGCAGACCAAGATGGACGCCAGCGTGGCGGACACAAAGAACGGAGCTTATCCGGTATAAGCTAAGAGTAACAGTTCAGCCAGCCGGGAGCGCCGGATCATGAGCAAAGATAGTCGCGTAAGCGGCGGGGAGCGCGTCAGCGCGGCTCCTCGAATGGCGCGGGCTGGACTGTCATACATAGGAAACAAAGCGCCGTCCGGCTGGAAGAAACAGTCGGGCGGCGCTTTGTTTGACAAAAAGCAGGCGGGATAGTAGAATAAGGGCACTTATTTGAAGGAGAAGGAGCGGAATGACCAAAGTAGCGATCATCGGCGGCGGAGCCGCCGGGATGCTGGCTTCCGTCTTCGCGGCCAGGCGGGGACAGAAGGTACAGTTATATGAAAAGAATGAAAAACTCGGGAAAAAGCTCTACATCACAGGAAAGGGCAGGTGCAACCTGACCAACGCCTGCGGCATGGAAGAGCTTTTGTCCAGTGTAAAGAGCAATCCGAAATTTCTGTACAGCGCGTTTTACGGCTTCACCAACGAGGACGCCATGGCGTTTTTCCGGGAGGAGGGGCTGGAGCTCAAGGTAGAGCGGGGCGACCGGGTATTTCCGGCGTCCGACCGGTCGGCGGACGTGTTGGACACGCTCCGCAGGGCCATGAAAAACGCCGGCGTGCAGGTGCTGCTGCACGCGGAGGTGAAAGAGCTGAAAAAAGAGGAGAACGGATTTTCCCTGCTCATGGCGGACGGAAGCAGGCGGGAAGCGGACCGGGTGATCGTGGCCACGGGAGGCCTCTCCTACGAGAGCACGGGCTCCACCGGGGACGGCTACCGGTTTGCGGAGTCGTTCGGGCTGAAGGTCACGGAGCGCTGTCCGTCGCTGGTCCCGTTCAATGTCCGGGAGGACTGGGTGCGGGAGCTTCAGGGGCTCTCCCTGAAAAACGTCTCGGTTCGTCTCATGGACGGCAGGAAAAAGCTGTTCGAGGACTTTGGAGAGATGCTGTTCACCCACTTCGGGGTCAGCGGCCCTCTGATCCTGACCGCCAGCAGCGTCTGCGCCAGACGGATCCGGGAGACGGAGCTGAAGCTTGTGCTGGACTTAAAGCCGGCGCTCTCCAGAGAACAGCTGGACGCGCGGATCCTGCGGGAATTTGAGGAGAACGTCAACAAGCAGTTCCGGAACGTCCTGCCGTCCTTCCTGCCCTCCAAACTGGTGTCGGTCATGTACGGCCTGTGCGGAATCTCTCCGGAAAAGCGGATCCGGGACATTACGCGGGAGGAGCGCGCCCGCTTTCTGTCGGCCATGAAAGAACTGGAATTGACCGTGACGGGTCTTAGAGGGTATAATGAGGCTATCATCACAAAGGGCGGCGTGTCGGTGCGGGAGATCGATCCTGCGACGATGGAATCGAAGCAGGTACCGGGACTTTATTTTATCGGGGAGGTGCTGGATCTGGACGCGGTGACCGGCGGCTTTAACCTTCAGATCGCATGGTCCACGGCGGCGGCCGCGGGAAACGCGGTGGGAGACGCGCCCTGAGAGATCCTATAGAAAGAACAGGAACGGAGAGAAGGCTATGAGTTATCAGATCGCAGTGGACGGCCCGGGAGGGGCCGGGAAAAGCACCATCGCCAAAGCCGTCGCCAGAGCGCGCGGATGCATTTATGTGGATACAGGAGCCATGTACCGGGCGATGGCTCTCTATCTGATCCGCCATGAGGTGGACCCGGAGGACAAAAAGGCCATCGAGGAGGCGTGCGGGAGCGCGGATATTTCCATTGAGTACCGGGACGGGGAGCAGGTGGTCCTGCTGAACGGAGAGAATGTGAACGCCTGTATCCGGACAGAGCAGGTGGGAAATATGGCGTCGGTCTGTTCCGTTGTGCCCGCGGTGAGAAGAAAGCTGGTAGAGCTGCAGCAGCGTTTGGCGGCAAAGTCCGACGTGGTCATGGACGGAAGAGACATCGGGACCGTGGTGCTGCCGGAGGCGGATGTGAAGATCTATCTGACCGCGGGAAGCCGCACGAGAGCCATGCGCCGCTGCATGGAGCTGAAGGCAAAGGGCGAGGACGCCGACCTGGAGAAGGTGCAGGCGGACATCGAGGAGCGGGACTACCGGGATATGCACCGGGAGGATTCGCCGCTTCGGCAGGCGGAGGACGCTGTGCTGGTGGATTCCTCGGATATGACCATCGAACAGGTGGTGGAAAGGATCTTATCGCTATGCAGGTAAAGGTGGCAAAGAGCGCCGGTTTCTGCTTCGGCGTGCAGCGGGCGGTGGACACGGTCTACGAGCAGGTGGAGAAGGGCGTGCGGCCGATCTACACCTACGGCCCCATCATCCACAATGAAGTGGTCGTGCAGGACATGGAGGAAAAAGGCGTGCGCGTCCTGAACAGCCGCGAGGAGCTGGAGTCGCTGACGGAGGGGACCGTCATCATCCGTTCTCACGGGGTGGGGCGGGACGTCTATGAGATCCTCCGGAGGAAGGGCTTAAACTGCGTGGACGCCACATGTCCGTTCGTGAAGAAGATCCATCGGACGGTGGAGCGGGAGAGCGCGGCCGGAAAGCAGATCATCATCATCGGAAACGACCGGCATCCGGAGGTGGAGGGCATCAAAGGATGGTGCCAGACGAAAGCCGCGGTCATCGAATCAGCCGCACAGGCGGAGGAATTTGAACTGTCGGAGGCGGTTCCGGTGTGCATCGTGTCACAGACGACATTTAACTACAAGAAATTTAAAGATTTAGTTGAAATTCTTGACAAAAAGAGGTATGATAGAATCGTTGTAAATACAATTTGCAATGCGACGGAAGAGCGACAGACGGAAGCACGTCAGATTGCAGAGGAGGCCGATGCCATGATCGTAATTGGCGGAAGCCATAGTTCAAATACGCAGAAGCTGTTTGAAATATGCAGAAAAGAGTGCGGAAATACTTACTATATACAAACGGTTCATGACCTGGATTTAGGAGTATTACGATCTACTGGGCTTGTAGGTATTACAGCAGGGGCTTCCACCCCAAAGAAAATTATTGAGGAGGTTCAAAAACGATGTCAGAATTAAGTTTTGAACAAATGCTGGAAGGTTCATTAAAAACTATCAGAACAGGAGAAATCGTAGAGGGCACGGTCATTGATGTCAAAGAAGATGAGATCATCTTAAATATAGGCTACAAATCAGACGGTATTGTTTCCAGAAACGAGTACACCAATGTGCCGGGCGCTGATTTAAGAACGATGGTATCCGTTGGCGATACGATGGAAGTGAAGGTTCTGAAGGTGAATGACGGCGAGGGACAGGTACAGCTGTCTCACAGAAGAGTCGCTGCCGAGAGAGGCAGCAAGAGACTGGAGGAGGCTTTCGAGAATAAGGAAGTGCTCACCGCGAAGGTTTCTCAGGTACTGGACGGCGGACTGAGCGTCGTGGTCGACGAGACGAGGATCTTTATCCCGGCCAGTCTGGTTTCCGATACGTACGAGAAGAATCTCGGCAAATATGCGGATCAGGAGATCGAGTTCGTGATCACCGAGTTCAATCCGAAGAGAAGAAGGATCATCGGCGACAGAAAGCAGCTTCTCGTTGCGAAAAAGGCCGAGATGCAGAAGGCGCTGTTCGAGCGCATCCACGAGGGAGACATCGTGGAAGGCGTCGTGAAGAACATCACCGATTTTGGAGCGTTTGTGGATCTGGGAGGAGCGGACGGACTGCTTCACATCTCCGAGATGTCCTGGGGCCGCGTGGAGCATCCGAAGAAGATGTTCAAGGTCGGCCAGACGCTGACGGTCCTGATCAAAGAGATCAGAGACACGAAGATCGCCCTGAGCTTAAAGTTCGACGACGCGAATCCGTGGCTGACCGCAGACGAGAAGTATGCGGTTGGAAACGTGGTGGAAGGCGTTGTGGCGCGTATGACCGATTTCGGCGCTTTCGTGGAGCTGGAGCCGGGCGTGGACGCACTGCTTCATGTGTCCCAGATTTCCAGAGAGCATGTGGAGAAGCCGTCTGACGTGCTGAAGGTAGGCCAGGAGATCCAGGCGAAGGTCGTCGACTTCAACGGCGAGGATCACAAGATCAGCCTGAGCATGAAGGCTCTGGAGGCTCCGGCGGATGACGAGTATTACGAGGACTGATTTCGGTTCTTGATTTTAAAACAGAAGAAAAGAGGGGCTGTCGGGAAATAGATAGCCTAAAACAGGGGCAAGTGTGACTCATAAGAG
>JAUNHB010000062.1 GCA_030524125.1 Eubacteriales bacterium
TTTGTAACGTGGAATTTAACTTTACAAAGTGGAATTCACTTTTTCAATTCACCCATCCCGATCCGCGACACGATCTTCCGGCTGATCAGCACCATGAAAAGCACCGTCATGGCCAGCGACATGAGCTCGGCGATGGGGATGGCCCACCAGACCATCTCCACTCCGCCGACGCGGGACAGGAGATAGGCCACCGGCAGCAGCACGACCAGCTGTCGGGCCACCGACACATACATGCTGTAAATGGATTTTCCCAATGCCTGAAACACGCTTCCAAGCGCGATGCAGAAGCCCGCCAGAAGAAAGCTCAGGCTGATGATCCGAAGCGCGGGAACGCCCAGCGCGAGCATCGTGTCCGACGCCTCGAACATGAGCAGGAGCGTGGACGGGAACAGCTGAAAGACGGCCAGCCCCACCAGCATGATCGCCATGGCGTAGACGACCACATGACGGATCGCGCTGACGACCCTCTCCTTTTTCTGCGCGCCGTAATTGTAGGCGATGATCGGGATCACCCCGTTGTTCAGTCCGAAGACCGGCATGAACACAAAACTCTGGAGCTTGAAGTAGACGCCGAACACCGCCGTGGCCGTAGCCGTGAAGGAGATCAGAATCCGGTTCATCCCGTAGTTCATCACAGATCCGATGGCCTGCATGACGATGGACGGGACCGCGATCTCGTAGATCTGCCCGATCATGCCGGCGTCCGGGCGAAAGCCCTTCATGGAGATGCGCACCTCCGGATTTTTCTTATGGTTCAGGATGATCGCCAGGATCGCCGCTGCGATCTGTCCCGCCACCGTGGCGGCGGCAGCTCCCGCCACTCCCATTTCCGGAAATCCGAACAGGCCGAAGATCAGGATCGGGTCCATGATCAGATTGATGATCGCGCCCATCCCCTGCGTGCACATCGTATAGAAGGTCTTTCCAGTCGCCTGGAGCAGCCGCTCGAACATGACCTGGAGAAAGATCCCGAAAGACATACAGCAGCAGATCGACACGTAATCCGTCCCGTACTGCACGATCTCCTCGATGTCCGTCTGGCTCCTGTAAAAAGGCTCCGCGAAGAACAGGCCCACCAGCAAAAATGCCAGATAGCTCAGCACCGCGAGAAACACCGCGTTTTCCGCGATCTTATTTACCTTTTTATATTCCTTCGCCCCGAGGAAACGGGCCAGCAGCGCGTTGACGCCCACCGCGGTGCCCACGCCCACCGCGATCATCAGATTCTGGATCGGAAACGCCATGGACACGGCGGTCAGCGCGTTTTCATTGATGCGGGCCACGAACACACTGTCCACCACATTGTACAGCGCCTGCACCAGCATCGAGATCATGATCGGCAGCGACATGGAAATGATCAGCTTGCCCACGGGCATGACGCCCATCTTATTCTCTTCCATCCAATTCTCCTCCTCCGTGCTCTGATCCGTCGTCCCCCAGGAAACGGATCTCCATCAGTGTCAGGCCCTTCGCGGGAGCCGTCGGCCCCGCCGCCCTCCGGTCTCTGGCCGCAAGGATGTCCTCCATGTAAGAGGGCTCCCATTCGCCTCCTCCGATCTTCATGAGCGTCCCGGCAATGATCCTCACCATATTGTAGAGGAATCCGCTGCCTGTGACGCGGATCACGATCAGGTCTCTCTCCTGTGCGACCGTCAGCTCATAGATCGTCCGCACCGTCGTCTTCACCTGCGCTCCCGCCGCGCAGAAGCTCTGGAAATCATGCTCTCCCACCAGATACCCGGCGGCGCGGCGCATTCGCTCCACGTCGAGAGGCCGGTAGGTGAAATAGGTGTGGAACCGGTGGACCGGAAGCGGGAACTCCCGGTTCAGGATCCGGTACTCGTAGGTTTTTATGGTTTTCTGATATCTTGGGTGAAAGTCCGCGGAGACCTCACAGGAATGTTGGATCCGGATATCCTCCGGAAGACGCTGATTCAGCGCATACGAAAATTTTTCCGCCGCCATCCGGGACTCCGTGTCGAAGACCGCCACGTTTCCCATGGCGTGCACGCCCGAATCCGTCCGGCTGGAGCCCTGCACATGGACCTCCTCGCCGGTCAGCTCCCCGATCGCCCGGTTGAGCGCCGATTCGATCGTCTCGCCGTTTTTCTGGATCTGCCAGCCCCGATAGTTCGTGCCGTCGTAAGCCACCACCAGTTTGATTCTCTTCATCACACTCTCCATTTCGTCCGTGTTTCCGGAGACGGGACATCTCAGGAAAACGGAAAATAACCGGCCAGCAGGCGGCCTGCCACGATCATCACCGCCAGATACCCCCACACGACCGCATACGCCATCCGGTCTCTGCTCTCATAATGCAGCGGCTTCATCTTCGTCCGTCCCTCCCCGCCGCGGTAGCAGCGCGCCTCCATGGCCATGGCCAGATCGTTGGCCCGGCGGAACGCGGAGATGAAGAGCGGCACCAGCAGAGGCACCATGGCCTTCGCCTTCTGGATCAGGTTGCCCGATTCAAAATCCGCCCCTCTGGCGATCTGCGCCTTCATGATCTTGTCCGTCTCCTCCAGCAGGATCGGGATAAAGCGGAGCGCGATGGACATGATCATGGAGATCTCGTGGACCGGGACCCGCAGGACCTTCAAAGGGCCCAGCAGCTTCTCCAGCCCGTCCGTCAGATCGTTGGGCGTCGTCGTCAGCGTCATGACGGAGGAGCCGAGGATCAGGTAGATCAGCCGGACCGCCATGAAGATGGCCGTCCGCACGCCCTTGTCCGTGATCCGCAGAAAGCCGAAGCGCCACAACACCACGTCCCCGTCGATCAGAAACAGGTTGAACGCCACCGTGACCAGCAAAAGCATCATGATCGCTTTCAGCCCTTTTGTCATAAAGCGGAACGGCACCTTTGACATCCGGATCACCGCCGCCAGAAAAACCGTGGCGATCACATAGCCCGCCGCTCCCTTCGCCACAAACAAAGAGATAATGAAAATCATCGTCGTCACCAGCTTGACCCGCGGATCCAGCTGATGGATCACGGATTTCGCCGGATAATATTGTCCCAGTGTAATATCTCGTAACATGTATTCTCTCCTAACAGGTCTTACGGAGCCATGCCGCAATGGCGTCGGCCGCCTCCTCCACGGTAGTCGCCTCCGTGTCCACGTCCGCGCCCCTTTCTTTCAGCTCCTGCATCAGGTAGGTGGTCTGCGGAGCGGCCAGGCCGATCTCCTCCAGCTCCCGGTAATGGCGGAACACCTCGCGCGGCGCGCCGTCAAACCGGACCTCGCCGTGATTCATCACGATGATGCGCTCCACATAGCGGGCCACATCCTCCATACTGTGCGAGACCAGCACGACCGTGATCCCCCGCTCCTTCTGAAGCAGGCTGATCTGGTCCAGAATCTCATCCCGTCCTCTCGGATCCAGTCCCGCCGTAGGCTCGTCCAAGATCAGCACCTCCGGCTCCATGGCCAGCACGCCCGCGATGGCCACCCGGCGCTTCTGTCCGCCGGACAGCTCGAACGGGGAGCTTGCGTCGTACTCCTCCCCCATGCCGACCATCCGGAGCGCCTCTTTCGCCTTCTTCTCGGCCTCCTCCTTTGTGAATCCAAGGTTTTTCGGGCCGAAGCACACATCCGTCAGCACATCCGTCTCGAAGAGCTGGTGCTCCGGGTACTGGAATACCAGCCCCACCTTGCTGCGCAGCTCCTTCATGGAAAAGCTTTCCCCGTAAATGTCCTTCCCGTTATAATAGATCTTTCCGCTGGTGGCCCGGATCAGACCGTTCAAATGCTGCACCAGCGTGGATTTCCCCGATCCGGTATGGCCGATCAGACCCACGAACTGGCCGTCCGGGATTTCCAGATTCACATCCTTCAGCGCGGTCATCTCGTAAGCCGTCCCCTCAGAATACACATAATTTACATTTTTGACTTTAAGCGACATAGTTCTTCCACCAGCTCTTCCTTTTGCAGGATCCCGTCCGGAAGCGGGATCCCTCTCTTCTGCAGCTCATACGCCACAAGCGTAGCCTGCGGCACGTCCAGGCGCAGCTCCTTCAGCCGCTCCACCTGAGAAAAGATCTCCTTCGGCGTTCCTTCCATGACCACGCGTCCGTCGTCCATGACGAAGATCCGGTCGGCCTGGATGACCTCCTCCATATAGTGCGTGATCAGGATGATCGTCATGTGCTCCCCACGGTTCAGCTTTCTGGCCGTGTCGATGACGCTCTTTCTCCCGTGGGGATCCAGCATGGCCGTAGGCTCGTCCAGCACGATGCATCTCGGCCGCATGGCCATGACGCCCGCGATGGCTACGCGCTGCTTCTGCCCTCCCGACAGCTTGTTCGGCGAATGGCGGCGGTATTTCAGCATTCCCACCGCGGACAGGCTCTCCTCGACCCGCTTCCAGATCTCCTCCGTCGGAACGCCCAGATTCTCCGGCCCGAAGCCCACGTCCTCCTCCACGACCGTACCGATGATCTGGTTGTCCGGGTTCTGAAATACCATCCCCGCATCCTGCCGGATGTCCCACAGGCGGTCCGGGTCCTTCGTGTCCATGCCGTCCACCCACAGAGTCCCCTCCGTGGGCGTCAAAATGGCGTTGATATGCTTCGCCAGCGTAGATTTTCCGGAGCCGTTGTGCCCCAGTATCGCAATAAACTCGCCCGAACGCACCTCGAGACTGACTCCGTCCACCGCGCGCTTCGTCGATTCCACATTTCCTTCTTCGTCCAGACGTTCATAGTCGAACGTCACCTTCTCTGCCTTTATCATAACGCCTCCTGATATGTCCCTGCCGTGGGCAGGCGCGTCTTCCGTCTGTACGCCTCAAACAGCAGATGTCCGAGGCTGTTCTGGACAGCAGCTTCCATCTCACTGTATACGCGTCCATTATAACATAGCCCTTTGAAATTTCAAGATGCATGGCAGGAACGCTGCCGCCTCCCTCCATGCGGCAGGTCTCACACGCGTCCGAGAAGCTGCGTATAACGATAATGCAGCACGCGCCCCCCATCCGACGATATCAGATCCCGCTCCTGCGGGCCCAGCGCTTCCGCCACCCTCACCGACACAAGGTTTTCCGGCAGCGCAAAAAGATGCGCCTCCGGAAGCTCCAGCACGTCAAAGGCATACTTTAGGATCGCCGCAGCGCATTCCCTTCCATATCCCTTTCCCTGCTGCTCCGGCGCGATCAAATATCCAAGCTCCACCTGCCCCGGCAGCCGTTCCGATGGAAAAAGCCCGGCCCTCCCGATGATCCGGCCGCCCTCCTTTTGTTCCCCCGCCGTCGATTCCCCGTCCGCATGTCTCACAAGCACCGTCCACAGCCCAAAATCATAAAAAGCGTAGGCGTGACGGATATACGCCCTCGTGTACTCCGTCTCCTCCTCAAGCGTCGGCTTCATGGGCGTGATGTGCGGCTCCACCCTCGGATCCCGCCCGATCCGGTAGAGCGCCGGTATGTCGGCCTCGACCGTCTCCCGGAGAATCAGTCTTTCTGTCCTCGCGATCTCCACGGGCCGCCCGGCCTTTCTGAGCGCGTCCCGCTGCGCAAACGCCGGATCCAGCTCCCACTCTTCTTCCATATTCCCGTCTCCTTGTATCCTGCAGCTCTGCCGCTGGGCGGACTTCCGTCTCCCGCCGGCAGGCATAGCTACATCTTATCCGCTTTCGGCCCCGCCGTCAATGCCGGGGTAACCGTTCAGCCAGCCGGGAACGGCTGCTGAAAGATTCCCTTTACGGCGGCGGTCAAATCCAGTACAATAAAGGACAGTGAGAGATCACAGTACATGGCAAAGGAGATTTTTTATGGCACAGAATCCGATCGTTACATTTGAAATGGAAAACGGAGACGTCATCAAGGCTGAGCTTTATCCCGACGTCGCCCCCAACACAGTCAACAATTTTCTCAGTCTGGTGAACAAGGACTTTTACAACGGCCTGACCTTCCACCGGGTCATCGAGGGCTTCATGATCCAGGGCGGATGCCCGGAGGGCACCGGCACCGGCGGCCCCGGCTATTCCATCAAGGGCGAGTTTTCCCAGAACCGCTTCAAAAATGATCTGAAGCACAGCGCGGGCGTTCTCTCCATGGCCAGAGCCATGCATCCGGACAGCGCGGGAAGCCAGTTCTTCATCATGCACAAGGACGCTCCCCATCTGGACGGCGCTTACGCCGCTTTCGGAAAAGTCGTCGAGGGCATGGACGTGGTCGACAGGATCGCCGGCTGCGACACCGACTACCGGGACAAGCCCATGGAGCCGCAGGTGATGAAGTCGGTCACGGCGGAGACGTTCGGCGTCAGCTACCCGGAGCCCGAGAAAAAATAAGCGCTTTTAATTTTAAAAAGAATCCTGCGTGGGCAGGATTCTTTTTGCGTTACTGTAAAGCCGCCTCCTTCTCCGGCGTCGTCAGCCTTGTTTTCTCCTCCTTCTGTCCCAGAACCAGATTCCCGACGCCGAAGCCGACGCCGTCAAAAGGAGCGCCGCCAGCGGAGCGGGATCTCCGGTATGCGGGGACTCCACCGGCTCCGGTACCGTGTGCGGCGTCTGCGGCTCCTCTCTCTTCGTTCTCTTCGAGCCGCCTCCCGGGATCTCCGTTCTTGTCTCGTCCCAATCCTTCGTGGGAACCCCGTTCTGCTCCGCGGTCAGCCCGATCCGGTTGACGAGCGTCCCGGACGCTCCAGACTGGACCTGCACAGTATAGACCGGCTTCTCCACCCGGCCAAAGCCGCCCTCCACCGTGCCGAAGCACAGGCGGAATCCGTCGATGCGGCTTCCCTCCGGGAGCTCTGGCGCCTGCAGGCGGACGCTCTCCTTCGTGCTGACCTGCTCCCGCCACGTCGTCCACTGTCCGCTCCCGGCCAGACGGTATTCCACCGTGTAGAGGAGCTCCTGATCGTAGGTACCTGTCTGAAGCTCCAGCAGACACACCTGCTCCGGCAGTGTATCGGTCACGGTGAAGGAGTCCAGCGGCCCGTCCGTCAGATTCCGGATCTCCTCTATGCCAAAGGAAAAGACTTCTCCACCCTTCGCCTGCGCCGGGGCGGACTTTTCCACATCCACGCACTCTCTTTCGTCGTACATGACGAGGATCCCATCCTCCTCCTGCTCCCATGCGGTTCCGTCAAACCAGAGGATCTGCGTGATCCCTCTGCGCTTTCCCGTGTCGGGATCTGTCTCCTGTTCCAGACGGAACAGCATGTCCTCGGCCTTCCGGTACCCCGGCGCTGTCACCGTCTCCCGGAGAAGATACGTCCGATCCGTCCGCAGGCCTTTGATCAGATGCCCTTCCTTCATGATCAGCGTCTCCTGCTCCGGAAGCTTCGACGGGCTGTCCAGCTCCTCGAGGCAGCCGTCCTTTTCATAGAAATAGTGAAGCTCCCTGCCCGGGCCTTCGGAGACCCATGTCTCCACGAGCCTCGATCTCCATCCGTCTCCTTCCCGGACCAGATTTCCCTGTTCGTCCGTCTCGATCTCGCGCACCTCCAGCGTGGCTCCCTCCAGCTCCTGCCCTCCGGTCAGATCCTTTTTCGTGACGACCGTCTGTGTGATCTGATTTTCAAACTGGATCCGGTGGCTCTGTACGCGCACGTACTGTCCGCCCTTCGGCCCGTCGTAGCCCGCGTCCGCCGTCTGCGCCTCCAGCGCGCCGAGATAGCCCGACGGCGCGTCCAGCTCCCGGATCTCATATTCCGCCAGAGGCAGATCCTTTTCAAAGACCGCCCTGCCGTCCGTCCCGGTCACGCAGGTGTCGATCAGCGTTCCCTTCCTGACCACCGTCGCCGGCTCGTCCCGGAGCGTCCATGCTCCGTCCTTTCCCTTCACGATGCGCGACCGGATGTCCTCCGCCGCGTACAGGCCGAAGACGGCCCCGGCCAGCACGTTTCCGTTTTCCCGGTCCCGCTTTTCGACCTCGAGCTTCAGCTTCTGGCGCTCGTTTTCATACTCCGCGCTGCAGATCTGAAAGCTGACCGTCTGCTCCTGCGGAGTGATCTCAAATTCCTGTACTTCCATGTTCAGCACAAAGCCGTCTCCCGCCGTCGTCTCCACGATCCGGTATGTTCCGATATACAGCCCGGACGCATAGCCCCAGCCGTTCCGGTCCGTGGTGATCCCGGCGACCACGTCCCCCTTTTTGTAGATCAGATAGTCCTTCGGATCCGCCGCGTATTGAAGAAACAGCTCCTCCGAGAGCTCCTGCATGTAAATATTTTCCGCCGCGACAATCTGAAAGCGCGCGCCCTCCACCGGCGCGTCCTCGTACACAAATTCCATATCCGCGCCGACACCCGCCAGATGTTCGCCATGCTTGTAGATCTCGATGATCCCCTTCTGCTCCTGATTTTTCTGGAGCACCGTGACCGTCAGGTTTCCGTAGGAGTCGCAGACCGCGTATTTGTCCGTTCCCATCTGCCCGTCCGGATAGACCGTGCTGTTGCTGATGGTAAATACCGTCTTCTCCCGCGGCGTCTCCCGGATCTCGTATCCGTTTACCCGGCCCTCGCCTGTATCCTCCACCGTCTGCTCGCTGCCGTTCACCACATAGCCCGACGGTGCGGTCAGCTCTGTGAGCTCGTACGTGCCCACCGGGACCTCCTGCGGGAGCGTGATATAGCAGTCCACGATCCTGCCGTCCTTCCGCAGAAATACCGGGCGGAAGGGCTTCTCTCCGGTTCCGGTCATCTCCTTGGCGTTGGGATCATAATAGCTCATAAACCCTTCGCCGTCGTATTTCCAGTTGAGCGCCAGAAGACTCTCCTCGCTGAGCTCCATGGACAGGCACCGGAGCCGGTAGGACGCGCCCTCCTTGAAAACGGTTCCTCTCACCGCCTCCTCCGCCTTGATGTATGCGCCGGGCTGTACGAGAAATTCCTCATCGGCCTTCACCAGCCGCAGAAAGCTTTTGGTGATCGTATTGTTGATGATGCGCTGCTTCTGAAGTTCGCGGCCTTCGCGCTCTTTCGTCGCCTCGTGGTCGCCATAGCGGATCCCATCTTCGGGCGTGTACGCCTTCTCGATCCGCTGCTTCGTGTCGTCCGTATAGAGCACGCCTCCGTCCTGCGTGATATAGACGAGAAACGGCTTTGCCGCCGTATGATGCTCCGGCGTGGTCGTCTCCACGAACACATAAGTCCCGTACGGAAGCTCCGGCGTGATGATGCGGCCGTTTTTGTCCGTGAACATCTCGGCTACCCGGTAGCGGTTCAGTCCGTCCTCCTTCACAAGCCACCGCCGATCTCCCTCCGTCCATCTCTCATGTCCGGTCCGCTTGTAGACGACCGCCGTGGATTCCTCCGTGAAATCATAGTCGTAGAAGGTCATGATGTCGGCCTCTCCCCACGCTCCGCCTGCGGGACGGATGCTCCCGTCCCGGACGCCGGAGAGCCCGCTCACCAGATAGACCGAAAAGCCCGCTCCCTCCACGACCTCCAGCTCGGTCTGGTAGGTATTGTCCGAGGTCTTGATAAATTCGATCCCCTGCTTGATCACATAGTCTCCGGAATAGACCGTGTCGGAGCCGCTGCCGTCGTCCGCCGTCAGCTCGTTGTCCGCTTCCCCGGCCGTCTCGTCGCGCGCCTCCACCGTCACCTCCTGATCCTTGTAGGTAAACGTCGCCTCATATACCGCCTCGTCCAGCATGTAGCCCTCCGACGGACGGATCTCCCTGATATAGTAGCTCCCCAGCTCCAGATCGCCGAACAGAGTGCGCCCAGGCGTCTCCTCATAGGCGATCTCTCCCCATCGGTTCTCGATGTGGCGGCTTCCGTCCGTGTTCAGCACATACCCGTCTCCATCCTGCTTCGGGCTCCTTCCCACGACGGCCTTCTCCACGAGCTCGTCCTTCGCATAGAGCACTCCCGTGAGTCCGTCCTGATGGACGATGTCCTCCGCCGCGTAGATCCCGTACTCTGCTCCGTCCAGGGACGCGTCCCCCTGTCTGGTCCCGCTCTCCGATTCCGTATCGTATTTGATCAGCTCTGCGGCTCCCAGCGTCCGCTCGTTGGCGATGAGAAATTCCAGCGTCTCGCCCGCCGTCCCTTCCTTCGAGAGCTCCTCCTCCTGAAGGACGTAGCCGTCCGGCGCTTCGGTCTCCCGGACGCTGTACACGTATGTGGCGTCAGCGAACTCCTCCGGCGATTTTTTCACCCTATAGACGGCTTCTCCGTTTTCGTCGGTGGTCAGGACGGCGATCTTCTGCCCGTTCTCATACAACTCCACCATGCAGCCCTGAAGCCCCACCTCCGTCTGCCAGTCCGCCTTTGTGATTTTGACGACTACCGTATCCTCCGAGGGCCCGACCTCCGGAGGCGTCCCGCCTCCATAGATCTCCGGCCGGTCTTTCAGTCCTACGGACTGGGCGTTGTCATTGTCGGAATGGTAGACATAGTAGACCGCGGAGCCGTTCAGCGCCTGCCGGTAATATTCCCACACGGACTGCGCCATCTCCTCCGCCGCCTGCGGCGCGCTGATGTCCAGCATGGCCGCCGCTCGTGTGCGCACCTGCTCCTGCGTGTACGCCTCGCTGCTCTGATACAGCCACACGGCGATCTGCACGCACACATAGTTGTCCGCTCCCACGGACACCTGGGAGATCAGCATTCCGAGCCCGTCCGTCTTCGTCTCGTACTCTCCTTCGTCCGCCTTGTACAGATAGCCGCTCCGGGCGGCCTTTCCTGCGCTCAGACAGAACGCGGGCTGCCCGCCCAGCACCAGCTTGTAGATCTTTCCATGCCCCGTGCCGTTGTGGCCTGTGTAGCTCACCTGAAGCCTCGCCACGCTGCTTCCCGGATCGGAGAGAAGGACGGGCAGCTCCGAGAGCTCCATCCCGGCGTCCCGCAGCTCATAAAGCTCCGAAAGTCCCAGACCGGAAAACACCGTTCCGGCGAAAAACAGCTCCGCCGGCACGCCGGACTCCAGGATCCCGATACAGGTCTCCACATCCTGTCCCAGATACGCCTCCTCCGACAGATCCGGCGCCACGCTCTCCAGAAATTCCACCAGCTCCCGCTCATAGTCGTAAAGGCCGTCCAGCCATTCCCCGTCCAAATTGGACAGGTCCCCGTATCCGTCCGGGAAATACCGCTCCTTCCACTCAAGGACCGAGGCGACGTCCCCCTCGGTAAAATGATACGGTTCCGGTTCCCCGCTTTCGTCTTCGGGCGTTCCTGTCCCGGAGTCTTCTGCATCCTCTCTGCCCGCCCCGTCCGTCTCCGGTACAGTGCCGCTCTGCCCTTCTGCGCCGGTATCCGCCGCTTCTTCATCCGCGCCGTCCGTCCCGGACGTCTCTGGTGCCGGGGCACTCTGCCCTTCCGCGCCGGTCTTTGCCGCTTCTGCATCCAGACCGCTCTGCCCTTCTGCGTCTGTCTCCGCTCCGGTCTTTGGGTCTTCCGGCTCCCCGGCCGTCTCCATGTAGGATTCCGCTTCCTCCGCCTGCTCCACGGACGCTTCCTCCGTCCTTGCGGCCTCTCCCGTCCCGGTCGCCGCCGCCCCCGTCGGAAACGCGCCGAATAAAAGAGCCGCGCTCAGCACCAGCGCCCCTGCCCGCTTCCATATTCTCTTTTTCCACATAGCCTTTCTCCTCGTACCTAAACGCTCCTCTTCCGGTAAAAAAGACGGTCGCGCCGCGGTATTTTTCTGTGTTTATTCTGCGTTTTTATGGGAATGCACCGGCAGAAGCGCCGATGTATCGGATATGCTTATCCTAATACAGCGAAAAGTATTTGTCAATAAGAAAATAGGCAACAGGCCCAAATCGTGTAACAGTTCTGCACGAGTTGAGGCCTGTTGTCCCCGGCTGAGGGAGACCCGATCATGATCAAAGGCAGTCCCGCAGCTCCTCCATGATCGCCCGGAAGGCCGGCATGGAATCCACGATCGTCTTCTCGGAGACGCAGTAGGAGACGCGCACGTAGCCCGGACAGCCGAAGCTGTCGCTGGGGACGACCAGCACGTCGTGGCGCTTTGCCCGCTCGGAGAAAGCCTCCGCGTCGGGCTCCGGCGACTTCACGAAGAGATAGAACGCCCCCTGCGGGCGGACGCACTCGTAGCCCAGCTCCGTCAGGCCGTTGTAGAGAAGGTCGCGGTTCCGCCCGTAAGCGGAGATGTCGCTGGGCACGTCCGCGCACATGGCCACGGCCCGCTGGAACAGCACCGGCGCGCACACAAAGCCCAGCGCCCGTCCCGCGCCGTTCACCGCCGCCATGACCCGGTCAGCGTCCGCCATCTCGTCCGGCACGATGATGTAGCCGATGCGTTCGCCGGGCAGGGACAGCGATTTGCTGTAAGAATAGCACACAAACGTGTCCTCGTAATATTTCGTCACATAGGGCACGGTCAGCCCGTCGTACACGATCTCCCGGTACGGCTCGTCTGAGATCAGATAGATGACCGTCCCAAGCTCCCGCTCCTTCCGCCGCAGCGTCTCCGAAAGCCTCCGGATCGTCTCCTCGGAGTAGACCACGCCGCTGGGATTGTTGGGCGAATTGATGATGACGCCCTTCGTCTTCGGGCCGATCAGCCGCTCGAACGCCTCAAAATCGATCTGAAAACTCTCCGTGTCCGCCGGAGTCACCAGAAGCTTCGCCCCCGCGTTCTCCACCCACACCGTATATTCCGGGAAAAACGGCGCGAACGTGATAAACTCGTCGCCCGGATTGGTCACCGCGTGAATGCAGATATTGAGGGAAGCCGCGGCTCCCACGGTCATGTAGAAGTTCTTTCCCGAGAACGCCGTCCCGAATCTGCGGTTCACCGAGCGGGCCAGAGTCTCCTTCACTTCCGGGTCCCCCGACGCGGGAGAATACCCGTGCAGCGTCTCCGCCGGCTCCTGCAGAAGCGAAAGAAGCGCCTCCTTTACCTGCTGCGGGGCAGGAATACTGGGATTACCCAGACTGAAATCATAGACCTTATCCTCTCCCACGATCTTCTTTCTCTCCAGACCATAGGCAAACAGCTCCCGGATCACCGAGCTTTTACTTCCCAAACCATACATCGTCTCATTGAGCATCCTGACGTCCTCCTCTTATCCTCGGGCCTGACGCCCGTTTTGAACACTTATTCGTTTATTATAAAATACGGAAGCAGGAACTTCAACCAAAAAGGGGCCGTGAAAAATGATTGCTCATTTTTTCACAGCCCCTTTTTCATACTTCTGTGATAAGGCTTATACCAGCTCCAGCAGTACCTCCATCGCGCCGTCGCCCTTTCTCTGGCCGATCTTCACGATGCGGGTATAGCCGCCGTTGCGGGTCGCGTACTTCGGTGCGATCTCGTCGAAGATCTTCGCTACCATGTCCACTTCCTGCGCCTTCTTTTTGCCCTCGGTCACGGTCTTCACCGGGTAGAGAACCTTCAGCATCTCTCTTCTGGCATGGAGTCTGGACGGGAGATCCTTCTTGAGCTCCTTCTCCACCTCGTCGTAAACGGTCACTTTCTTGCCGTCCTTAACTTCCTTCACTCTCTTGCCGTCTTTGTCCTTGCGGGCAACCTTCGCGGTCACCTTCACGGTCTCAAAGTTGTCCTTCTCCTTCACGCCGAGAGCGATCAGGCCCTCTGCGATCTTGCGGACTTCCTTTGCCTTCGCCTCGGTGGTCACGATCTTGCCGTTTGCAAGAAGAGCGGTCACCTGACCTCTCAGAAGAGCTTTTCTCTGAGAAGAAGTTCTGCTTAATTTTCTATACTTTGCCATTTTATTTCCTCCATTCGTTGCGCCCCCGCACACGCTTCTTCGGACTTACTGTCCGGGGGTCTGGCTTTCAACTATTGTTTTTTCCCGCTCCACGCTTCTTTGGACTTACTGGAATACGGGAAGCCTGCTTTCTCATTCCTCGCTCTGGTTCAGCTCCAGACCAAGCTCCTTGAGCTTCGCAAGAACCTCCTCCAGGGATTTCCGGCCCAGATTGCGGACCTTCATCATATCCTCGGACGTGCGGTTGCACAGTTCCTCCACGGTATTGATACCGGCTCTCTTCAGGCAGTTGTACGAGCGGACCGAGAGCTCCAGCTCGTCAATGTTCATCTCGAGAACCTTCTCTTTTTCGTCGCTCTCCGTCTCCACCATGATCTCTGCGGATTTGGCGTTCTCGGAAAGGTCGATAAACAGGCTTAAATGCTCGCTTAACACTTTGGCCGCCAGGCTGACAGCCTCGTCCGGAGCCAGCGTTCCGTTGGTGTACACGTCCAGAGTCAGCTTATCAAAGTCTGTGATCTGGCCCACACGGGTATTCTCCACCGTCAGATTCACGCGCTCCACCGGAGTATAGATGGAATCCACCGCAATCACACCGATCGGCAGCTCGTCGTTCTTGTTCTTGTCCGCGCTCACATATCCCCGGCCCTTGGTGATGGTCAGTTCCATGTACAGCTTGCTGTCCGCGCCGCCGTTCAGATGCGCGATCACCACCTCCGGATTGAGGATCTCAATATCCGGATCGCACTGAATATCCGCCGCTGTCACGACGCCTTCGCCCTCGAAATCGATGTAAGCGACCTTCGCTTCCTCGGAATCGCTGCTGTTCTTGATGGCGAGGCTCTTGATATTCATGATGATCTCAGTCACATCTTCTTTTACACCCGGGATGGAGCTGAACTCGTGAAGTACACCGTCAATCTTTACCTGGCTGACTGCAGCTCCCGGCAAAGAGGAAAGCATGATTCTTCTGAGAGAATTGCCAAGGGTCGTCCCATAGCCTCTTTCCAATGGTTCCACTACGAATTTGCCGTATTTTTTATCTTCTGAAATCTCTGCAATTTCAATCTTGGGTTTGTTAAATACTACCACTAAAAAGCCCCTCCTGTTCTGTGCTGGGTGATCTCACTTCCGGTTCCTAATTATTTGGAATAGAGCTCGACGATAAGCATCTCGTTCACCGGAACGTCGATCATCTCACGGGTCGGAAGCTCTTTGACAACGCCCTTTAAGTTCTCCTGATCGGACTCCAGCCACTCCGGAACCAGTCTCGCGCCGGTCATCTCCAGGATCGCCTTATAGCGGTCGGAGCCTTTGCATTTCTCCTTGATCTCAACGGTGTCGCCCGCTTTCACAAGGTAGGACGGAATGTTCACCTGCTTGCCGTTTACCAGCACGTGCTTGTGATCCACGATCTGTCTCGCCTCCTGACGGGTGCGGGCAAATCCAAGACGGAAGATCACGTTGTCCAGTCTGGACTCCAGCATGATCATCAGATTCTCACCGGTCATGCCCTTCATGCGGTCTGCTTTCTTGTAGTAGTTGCGGAACGGTTTCTCCAGCACGCCGTAGATGAATTTTGCTTTCTGCTTCTCTCTGAGCTGAAGGCCGTACTCGGATACCTTCTTGTTCGCTCTCTGAGAGTGTCTGTTGGACTTTTTATCAATTCCCAAATATACCGGATCCAGACCAAGGGACCGGCATCTTTTAAGCACAGGTGTTCTGTTAATTGCCATTTTTCATACCCTCCTGATTAAACTCTTCTACGTTTTGGCGGCCGGCATCCGTTGTGGGGAACCGGAGTCACATCAGTGATGCTGATAACCTCAAGACCGCATGCCTGAAGCGCGCGGATCGCGGCCTCGCGTCCCGAACCGGGTCCCTTCACAAATACATCTACGGTCTTCAGTCCATGTACAAGAGCTGCCTTCGTCGCAGTCTCTGCAGCCATCTGCGCTGCATACGGAGTAGATTTCCTTGAACCTCTAAAACCAAGACCACCGGCGCTTGCCCAGCTAAGAGCGTTTCCCTCTGCGTCAGTCAGGGTAACGATCGTGTTATTGAAAGATGACTGGATATGCGCCTGTCCGCGTTCAACGTTTTTCTTAATACGCTTTTTTGTCACTTTTTTCGTAACTTTAGCCATTTCTAAACTAACCTACTTTCTTCTACTTTCTATGATTTACAGTGTCTTATTTCTTCTTATTCGCCACGGTCTTCTTCGGACCCTTTCTGGTTCTGGCGTTGGTCTTCGTCTTCTGACCGCGAACCGGAAGGCTCTTACGATGGCGGACGCCTCTGTAGCATCCGATCTCCTGAAGTCTCTTGATATCCATGGCGATCTGTCTTCTCAGATCTCCCTCGACGGTCTGCGTCTCGTCGATGACCGCGCTGATCTTCTTTACTTCCTCGTCCGTCAGATCTCTGACGCGGGTATCCGGGTTCACTCCGGCCTCTGCCAGAATGCGATTGGAGCTTGCTCTACCGATTCCGTAGATGTAAGTCAGGCCAATCTCAACACGTTTTTCTCTAGGTAAGTCTACACCAGAAATACGAGCCATTTGATTATTCCTCCATTTAATAAAAATTGGGTTCCGGGCGTTTTTTAATAGGTGCCCGATGACACTTTCCTAAATGGGACGCGTCTCTTCCGCGTCCAGCCGGATAAAGACCCGGCCTTTCAGATACTCTGCGTCGCGCATTTCTCCGTTTTAAGCAATATCATTGTGAATAATCCCGCTCCAATCTATTTTGTAACATTGACGGCTCTTCCTGCCTGCCAATGCAGCCGCACAAAAAAAATTTTCACAAGAATCACAGTTTGCAAAATTAACCCTGACGCTGTTTATGCTTCGGATTCTCGCAAATTACTCTGATACTACCTTTTCTCTTGATGATTTTGCATTTCTCGCAAATGGG